>NZ_JBOFBI010000201.1:0-2588 GCF_051645465.1 Tabrizicola sp.
GCGATGGCGCGGGGGTGGGCACCAGGCTTTCCAGCCACCCGGATGTCGAGATGATCAGCTTCACGGGCAGCACCCGTGCGGGCCGGGCGATTTCGGCTGCGGCGGCGCAGACGCTTAAGCGCGTGACGCTGGAGCTGGGCGGGAAGGGCGCGAACCTGGTCTTCGCCGATGCCGATGCGAAGGCGGTGGAACGTGGCGTGCGGCATATGATGAACAACTCCGGCCAAAGCTGCAACGCACCCAGCCGCATGCTGGTGGAGCGTTCCTACTACGACCGGGCAGTGGAGATTGCGACGGACGTGGCCAACTCGATCAAGGTCGGTCCGGCAAGCCTGCCGGGGGGCCATATCGGGCCGGTGGTGAACAAGCGGCAGTGGGACCAGATCCAGGGCTATATCCAGAAGGGCATCGACGAGGGCGCAAGGCTGGTGACCGGGGGGTTGGGCCTGCCTGAAGGCATGAACAAGGGCTATTACGTGCGGCCTACGATCTTCGCCGATGTTAAGCCCGGCATGACTATCGAGCGCGAGGAAATCTTCGGGCCGGTGATGTGCATGATCCCCTTCGACACCGAGGCTGATGCGGTCGCTATCGCCAATGACACGCCCTATGGGCTGACGAACTATGTGCAGTCACAGGACGGGGCGCGGCGGAACCGGCTGGCGAGGGTCTTGCGGGCCGGTATGGTCGAGATGAACGGCCGTTCACGTGGGGCGGGCTCGCCCTTTGGTGGGGTCAAGGCTTCCGGTCGGGCACGGGAAGGCGGCGTCTGGGGGATCGAGGAGTTCCTGGAGGTCAAGGCGATCTCGGGCTGGGACGTGTCGCAGGATATGGCGGCGGAGTAGACCCACGGTTGGGTCAGGACCAATTTTCTTCGAAGAAAATTGTCGCGACCGGACCTTGGCTGCGCGTAATGGCGGTTTCAGACTGACGGCTGTCGCCGACCGATATCACGCGCCAGAGAGCGGACGGTAGTCTTCGCCAGTACGGAGACCCGGCCATGACCCAGCACCCCCGCCTGATGTCGCCCCTGAAGCTGCGGGATGAAACCCTGCGCAACCGGATCGTCTTTGGGGCGCACACGGCGAACATGTCGGACCAGGGGCAGCCGGGGCCGCGGTTCGGGAAGTACCTGTTGGAACGGGCGCTTGGCGGGGCGGCGATGGTAGTGGCCGAGCCCGTGCCGGTGCATCGGACGGGGGTGCTGACGCGGGGGAATTTTCTGCATTCGGATGATCGGGTGATCCCTGCCTTTCGGGTGATCACCGAGGAGGTCCGCGCGGCGGGTGCGGTGATCATCCAGCAGCTTTATCATGTGGGCGCGCATGGCGATTCCGACCTGAGCTTTGCGCCGCACTGGTCGCCTTCGGGCGGGCCGTCGTATCACGACAGCGACGGGTCGCATGCGATGACCGAGGCTGAGATTGAGGA
Organism: Tabrizicola sp.; assembly: GCF_051645465.1. Lineage (GTDB taxonomy): Bacteria > Pseudomonadota > Alphaproteobacteria > Rhodobacterales > Rhodobacteraceae > Tabrizicola. The sequence goes on from NZ_JBOFBI010000201.1 coordinate 1,432, forward strand.
GCTGCTGGAGGCCCATGTCGCGGCGGCGGTGCGGGCAAAAGCGGCGGGGTTTCAGGGGGTGGAGGTCTGGGCGGCGTATCACTCGCTGCTGGATCAGTTCTGGACGCCTTGGTCGAACCAAAGGACGGACCGCTGGGGCGGGTCGTTGGAGAACCGGACGCGGTTTTCTCGTGAGCTGGTCGAGAGGGTGCGCCGGGCTTGTGGCGAGCGGTTCATCGTGGGTTTGGCGATCAGCTATTCGACGGGTTACGAGGTGACGCTTCAGGCTGAGGCGTTGTGCGAGATCGTCGATCTGCATGACCGGACTGGGCATGTGGATTATGTGACCGTGGGGGCGGGGTCGTACCTTGAGTTCGAGGCGATCATTCCACCGTTCACCCATGCCGAAAAGCTGACGGTGCCTTTGACTGGGCAGCTGAAGGCGTTGCTGAAACATGCGGTGGTTACGTCCGAGGCGGGGGTGCGGACGCCGGAGAATGGCGAGGCGATCATTGCCTCGGGGCTGGCGGATCTGGTGTCGATCGTGCGGGGGCAGATCGCCGACCCGCATCTGGCGCGGAAGGTGGCGGAGGGGCGGGCCGGGGATGTGCGGGGGTGCATCTCGTGCAACCAGATGTGCTGGGGGCGGCGGTCGCGGGATTACTGGATTTCGTGCCTGATCAATCCCTCGGCGGGGCGGGAGTTTGAGTGGGGTGGGGATCGGTTTGTGCCTGCTTTGGAGGTTCGGGACGTCCTGGTGGTGGGGGCTGGGCCGGCGGGGCTGGAGGCGGCGCGGGTGGCGGCGGAGCGGGGGCATCGGGTGGAGATTGTCGAGGCCTTGCCGGTGGTGGGCGGGCAGTTCCGGCTGGCGGGGATGCAGCCGCGGCGGGGGCAGATATTGGAGCTGATGGACTGGTACGAGCGGCAGTTTGACCGGCTGGGGGTGCGGTTGCGGCTGAACACGTTCCTGGAGTCGGAGGAGCTTGCGGCACATGGGGCGGAGGTGGTGGTGATCGCGACGGGGTCTTTGCCGGATGAGACGGGGTTCCAGCGCTGGGTGCCTTCGGAGGCGATGTTGCCGGGGATCGAGGCGGGGGGTGTGTGGTCTCCTGAAGCCGTGCTGCGGCGGGAGGCTCAGCTTTCGGATGCGGTGGTCGTTTATGATGAGGGGGGGAACT
>NZ_JBOFBI010000202.1:0-1959 GCF_051645465.1 Tabrizicola sp.
ACCCCATGCGGATGATCGGCGACCGAGCGCAGCCAGAACTCCACCCCGTCCAGCCGCCAAAGCTCTGTATCCTCGAAGAAATCCACCGTGGTGTAGATGATCGGGCGCTGGCCGTAGTGGCGCTCGACCACGTCCATGAAGATCCGCGCTTCCTCCCGGATCACGGCACCGTCGCGCCGGATGGTGCAGGTCGGTGAGGTCGGGGTCCATTCCATGTCCAGAACCGGGGGCAGGGCGCCACGGGTCTTCGGCACATGCCGGATGAACCAGCGCGCCTGCTCCACCGCCGGGCGGCAGTGGTAGAAGAAGTGATACGCCCCCCGCTTCACCCCCGCCGAGCCCGCACCGCGCCAGTGATCCTCGAACATCGGGTCGACCATGTCGCCGCCCTCGGTCGCCTTGATGAAGGCGAAGTTCACGCCATTCGCCCGTGCCGTTTGCCAGTCCACGCTGGTCTGGAAGCGCGACAGGTCAATCCCGTGCACCGGATAGCGATCAGGCGACCGGCCGGGCCAGTCGGTCGGGTCGGCATCGTCGAAGTTCGACGCGATGACCGTCACTTCCTGGGCTTCGGGCGCAGCCGACCGTTGCGCCGATCCACAGGCGCAAAGCGCAAGCAGGGCAAGAAGAAACACCGGACGGATCATGCCGGAAAAGTGCCGCGTCCGCGCGCTTCTGTCATCTGCCATTTTTGCCCCTCGGCGGAAATTCTCACCCGAAGCGGGCCGGGGAAAGCGCGGCGACCAGGTCCGCATCGATCTCGGGCGCGCGGCCCCCGATCAGGTCGGCGGCCAGACGGCTTGCCGCCGGGCAGGTCTGGAACCCATAGCCCCCCTGACCCGCCAACCAGAAGAACGACGGCTCCCGCACATCCGCCCCGATCACCAGCACCCGGTCGGGCGAGAACGTCCTGAGCCCCGCCCAGCTGGCCAGAAGCCGCGTGACCGGCTCCGTCACCATCTCCTCATACCGCGCCAGCCCCTCGGCCAGAACCATGTCATCGGCCCAGGCGTCATGCGGCTCCATCAGGTGTTCCTCGGCCGGCGACACGATCAGCGCGCCCGCATCAGGCTTGGCGTACCAGTCCTCGCCCGGCCCGAACATCATCGGCCAATTGCTGACATCATGCCCGCCCGGCGCCGGTATCCGCGCCATCGACCGGCGGAGCGGGGTAAACCCCAAAGGCCGCACCCCCGCCATCGCCGCGACCCCGTCCACCCAGGCCCCCGCAGCATTCACCACCATCCGCGCGGTGAAGACCCCCGCCGGGCTTTCCACGCGCCACCCCGCGCCATCCTTGGCAACCCCAGTCACCTTGGCCCGCGTCAGCACCTGCGCCCCGCGCCCCTTGGCCTCCCGCGCGAAACCCTGGATCAGAAGGTCCGTATCCACATCCTCGGCGTGGCCCGCATACCCCGCCAGGGCCACCACATCGGGGTTCAGGATCGGCACGATCCCCCGCGCCTCCTCCACGCTGATCCGGTCGAAGGCCATCGTCGCCAGATCGTGCTCAAAGCCCTCCCGCGCCTCGGCCTTGGCCACCAGCAGCAGCCCCCGCGGTGACAGCACACCGGGCACCGACCGGAAGTAGGCCTCCGACGCCAGCGAAAGCCCCACCACCGCAGGCGCCCCATAGCGCGGCTCATAAAGCGCCGCCGACCGGCCCGAGGCATGGTGCGCCAGCGCCTCTTCGGCTTCCAGGACGATCACCGACCCCAGCTCCGACAGCCGCGCCGCCGCCGAGATCCCCGCGATCCCGCCGCCGATGATCAGAAAGTCCGCGTCCATTCCCGCCTCCGATAAATCAAAATGGGGCACGGAATCTCCCACGCCCCATTCTTTGTCTCCAAATATCCCGGGGGTGCGGGGGCTGGCCCCCGCTCCGTCAGATGTCACAGTGGAATGTCGCCCACAATCCCGTCGACGTAGAAGGTCATGCCCCGCAAATCGCCGTCCGGC
>NZ_JBOFBI010000203.1:0-2300 GCF_051645465.1 Tabrizicola sp.
ACCATTGCCCCGATAAATCCCATCTCGACGGCAAACCAACCGAGCAGGGCCACAGCAATGGCAAGATTGAGAAAGTGAGCCCCAGATGAGCCGAACGCTTCCCGTGAAAGTAGCGCCGCCGACCTACGAGATCTGACGCCCGCATGTGCCGCCAAGGCAGCGAACGCCGCTGTGAGCGCGCAACCGAGAGCGATCACCAGCCAACCTCGAGTTTGGCCATAGTCTGCGCCGATAGAGATGCCCAGGATCATGACGGGAACGCCCATAACCGCATTCGAAACAATCATTGCGATTGATCGAGCCGGACGGTTCGCAGCTTCTTCGGGCACTGGCTCGCGTGGAAAGTCTCCGCTCATTTGCCATGCTCCATGCTGACGATGATTTTTCCGATTTGGGCCTGGCTATCTTGGCGCCTGTAGGCATCCAAAACCTCGGGCCACTCGAATACCCGGTCGATCACAGGACGCAGCCCATGTTTGACGGCTTCCTCGATGAAAATGATCGCGCTGGTCAGTGCCTTCGCGTCTGTCACATGGTTGAACATGGAATATGGATAGATGACAGCGTTCGCCCGAACGAGTGGAACCAGGTTCAGTTGCGTCTGTTCACCCGACAAAAGGCCAAAGAGAATGATCCTCGCATTTTGGCCCAAAGCGGCGTCGTATTGCTGCATGAAGTCGCCGCCAATCGGGTCGAAAACCACGCGAACACCGGACCCGTCCGACAACCTTCGCAGCGTTTCCGCCAAGTCGGCAGTTTCGGTCGTCAGTACGATATGATCTGCGCCTGCTGCGCGGAGCGGGTCGACCTTGGACGGAGAACGGGTTCCTGCGATAACCGTTGCACCGCGCAACTTCGCCAGTTGAATGGCCGCCAGCCCAGCGCTGCTACTCGCAGCAGGTACGAACAGGAAGTCGCTTGTGCCGATATCAGCAATAGTAATCAGGGCGAAATAGGCCGTCAGATATTGCATCCATGTCGCAGCCGCTTCTTCGGCAGATAGCTCTGTCGGCCACGGCGCAATGAAGTCTACAGGGACGTCGGCAAGGCCCCCTTGAACCCCATATGTGCAGTTATCGAACGGCACCGTGCAGACTTTTTTGCCGATCAAACTGTGATCGACGGCAGCTCCAACAGCAACAATCGTCCCGGCGCATTCAGAGCCAATCCGAGACGGCAATTCGGGCACCGAATAGTGCCACCCCATTGTGTAAAGCCAGTCAGCCCGGTTCAGTGCGAAGGCCGCGACCTCAATGCGCACGTCCTCTTCCGCAAGCGGGGCCGCTTCCAGACAATCGACTTGCAACACATCGACCGGCTCGCCCAATCCATGAAATCGCAGCGCCTCAAAGCGACCCAACTCGTTCACCCGGCAATCATCAAACCGTAGTGCTTCTCTGCTTGCTCCGGCGTGACAAATCCGTTGCGAACATCCTGCAAAAGGGCGGCGCGGTCGCGCTTGAGCGGATCCCCGAAGCCACCGCCGGTAGCGGTATAGATCCGGATCACCTCATCGCGCTTGGCGGGTACAGTCGTACACATCGTGTGCCGATCAACGCTGCCATCATGCCGATGAATTTCAGCATAGTTGGTCGAACCTTCCTGCCCGCCAGCCATTGCCCAAGGACGCACCGAGCTGCGCGTTGCGGCATAGGTCAAAAAGGCCTCATCGGCTGTAACCCGGTAGTCCAGGACAACACCCTTGCCGCCGCGAAACTCGCCAGCGCCGCCATCTGCGTTGTGGAACGCATACTGATCAACTTCGATGGCGTAACGGCTTTCAAACAGCTCGCATGGGATGTTGTAGGTCTCGCCGTTGGCACAGCAGAACTGACCATTGTCGCCGTCAAGGTTGCTGGATGCACCCCAGCCGCCCACCAGCGGTTCGCCCATAACATAGAATTCGCCATTCTCCGGACGGATGCCGGAAACAAACGTCGCCCCGACTGTCCGCTGATGTCCAGCTGGCAACATATGAGGCAAAGCCGGGGCCAGCGCCTTCCAGAACACGTCAATTGCGGCGATCAGAGCCTCATAATAAACTGAAACCGGGGCAGGCACCTGCGCGCTCAGCAACGTGCCGGGCGGGCAAATGATCTTCAAGGGCCGGAACGCCCCACCATTGGCCGGGATGCCCGGATTGGTAACCGATTTGAATAGACAGCGCGCACCGGTCACGAGGCCCGTATAGGAACAGTTGATCGGACCGATCGCCTGCGGCGATGTGCCGGTGTAGTCCACCACCAGTTCATCATCGGAAATGGTGACCTTGACCTTCACCTTGAATGGTCCGTTACCGA
>NZ_JBOFBI010000204.1:0-32928 GCF_051645465.1 Tabrizicola sp.
ACAAACCGCTGATAACATCGGTTTGTCATGGCATATCAACGGTCATAGGGCACATCTCTGCGGCAGTTTCAGCCAAGGAGGCCAAGATGAAACGCCCGTTCAAACGAGTTACACTGACCATTGCAGCACTTGTGGTCGCCGCACCCGCCTATGCGCTGGTGCCGATCAACGAAGAGCCGAAGATCATCAACACCCTCCTGCAGGGGTTCATCGGCGACGCCATCGACGACAACTGCCCGACCATCGAAGCCCGCACCATGCGGGCCCTTGGCGAGCTGAACAAGCTCCGCGACTATGCGCTGGCGCAGGGCTATACCGCCGACCAAATCCGCGGGCTCGTCAAGTCGAAAGAGGAAAAGGCCAAGGGCAAGGCGATGGCCGCGGAGTGGCTGAAGGAACGCGGGGCCGAGCCCGGCAATCCCGACGCCTATTGCAAGATCGGCGAAGAGGAAATCGCCAAGAACAGCCTGATCGGCTACCTCCTGAGGTCGACCAAATGATCCAGCCGCCCGGCATGCACCTGGCCGAGTTGAACGTGGGGCGACTTGTCGCCCCCACCGACGACCCGCGCGTGGCCGAGTTCATGGACGCCTTGTCGCGGGTGAATGCGCTGGCCGAACGGATGCCGGGCTACGTCTGGCGGATGACGGGCGGGACGGGGTTTTCGGCGACCGACCTCGCACCGTCCGACGATCCGCAGCTGATCCCGAACATCAGCGTCTGGGAAAGCGTCGAGACGCTGGAGCATTTCGTCTGGAACACCGTCCACCGCGCGTTCTATGAGCGGCGGGCGGAGTGGTTCGAGGTGCTGGGCCGCATGCATTTCGTCATGTGGTGGGTGCCTGAGGGGCATCGGCCCACGCTGGAAGAGGCACTGGCGCGGCTGGCCTTGCTTGAGGCAAATGGCGACAGTGACGAGGCCTTCGGCTGGAAGTATCTGAAAGAGGCGCGGCTGTGGCAGACCCACGCTTGCGCGCAAGTGGCGGCGGAGTGACGGGCATGTGCTACGGCGGTCTCGACCCGAAATACTTGATGCGCGATGTCGAAGCGCGCGTGAAACACCTGTCATATGAACAGGATACGACGAAACAGGCAGCCCCCGTGCCGCAAGCGGGGCTTTTCGCCCGGCTGCGGGATGCACTCGGCGGGCTGCTGCGGAAGGACCGGGCTCATGTCTAATCTCAAGAAAATCAGCATCGACGGGATCGAGGTCGAGGTCGATGGCGCGATGACCATCATTCAGGCGGCTGAGGTCGCGGGGGTGGAGATCCCGCGCTTTTGCTACCACGAACGCCTGACCATCGCCGGGAACTGCCGGATGTGTCTGGTGGAGGTCGTGGGCGGCCCGCCGAAGCCAGCGGCCTCCTGCGCGATGCAGGTCCGCGACCTGCGCCCCGGTCCGAACGGTGAGGCTCCGCTGGTCAAGACCAAGTCCCCCATGGTCAAGAAGGCCCGCGAGGGGGTGATGGAGTTCCTCCTGATAAACCACCCGCTCGACTGCCCGATCTGCGACCAGGGCGGCGAGTGCGATCTGCAGGATCAGGCGATGGCCTACGGCGTCGATTTCTCCCGCTACCGCGAGCCGAAGCGGGCGTCGGAAGACCTGGATCTCGGGCCGCTGGTGGCCACCACGATGACGCGCTGCATCTCTTGCACCCGCTGCGTCCGCTTCACGACCGAGGTCGCCGGGATCACCCAGATGGGCCAGACGGGCCGGGGTGAGGACAGCGAGATCACCTCGTATCTCAACACGACGCTCGACTCGAACCTGCAGGGCAATATCATCGACCTCTGCCCGGTTGGCGCTTTGACATCAAAGCCTTACGCCTTCACCGCCCGCCCGTGGGAGCTGACGAAGACCGAAACCATCGACGTGATGGACGCTCTCGGCTCCAACATCCGCGTCGATACCAAGGGCCGCGAAGTCATGCGCATCCTGCCGCGCAATCATGACGGCGTGAACGAAGAGTGGATCAGCGACAAGACCCGCTTCGTGTGGGACGGCCTCCGCCGCCAGCGACTGGATACGCCCTATATCCGCGAGAACGGCAAGCTTCGCAAAGCCGGTTGGGTCGAGGCTCTGACGGCAGCTGCGGCGGCGATGAAGGGCAAGAAGGTGGCCGGTCTGATCGGCGATCTGGTGCCGGTCGAGGCCGCATTCAGCCTGAAGGCCTTGGTTGAGGGCCTCGGCGGGCACGTCGAATGCCGCACCGACGGGGCGAAGCTGCCTGCGGGCAACCGGTCGGCCTATGTCGGCACGGCGACGATCGAGGACATCGACAGCGCGAAGATGATCCTGCTGATCGGCACCAACCCGCGGGTCGAGGCTCCGGTGCTGAACGCCCGAATCCGCAAGGCCTGGACCAACGGCGCGCGCGTGGCCCTGATCGGCGAGGCGGTGGACCTGACTTATGACTACAGGCATCTTGGCTCTGACCGGGCCGCGCTGGCCGATTTGGCCGGGATGGATCATTCGGACAAACAGGGCGTCGCCGGGGTGATGATCGTGGGGCAGGGCGCCCTGAACGAAGCCGACGGTGAGGCAGTTCTGGCCCATGCCATGAAGGCGGCCGAGGCGGCCGGCTCCAAGCTTCTGATCCTGCACACCGCGGCCTCCCGAGTGGGCGCTATGGATGTCGGCGCCGTCACCGATGGCGGCCTGCCAGCGGCAACCGAAGGGGCGGAGGTGATCTACAACCTCGGCGCGGATGAGGTCGAGATCGCCAAGGGTCCGTTCGTGATCTACCAGGGCAGCCATGGCGACCGGGGTGCATCCCGCGCCGACATCATCCTGCCGGGTGCGGCTTACACCGAGGAAAACGGCCTTTTCGTCAACACCGAGGGCCGCCCGCAGCTTGCCTTCCGCGCCGGGTTCGCACCGGGCGAGGCGAAGGAGAACTGGGCCATCCTCCGCGCGCTTTCGGCCGAGCTTGGGGCGCAGCTTCCGTGGGATTCGCTTGCCGGTCTCAGGACAGCGCTGGTAAAAGCCCATCCACATCTTGGCCGGATCGACGAAGTGCCCGAGAACGCGTGGCAACCCTTGCCGGTCAAGGCCATGGGAAAGGCCACTTTCCGCAATGCGATCAAGGACTTCTACCTGACCAACCCGGTTGCCCGGGCGTCAACGGTCATGGCAGAGCTTTCCGCCATGGCCAAGGCCCGCGCGACGCAGCCGATTGCGGCGGAATAGGCCTTTGGCGCCCCGCCTCACCCTTCTTGCAACCCTTGGCACCGCGACAGCGGCGCTGGGGGCTTGCACGCCGGGTGGAGAGGTGCCAGAGGAACGCGGACGGGAAGCCGTCTACGAAGGGATTTCGACGATCCTGCTTGATGACGATCTGGTCAGCCTGAACGTCGCCATGCGCGGTGCCACGGACCGGTCGGATGTCGAGGCCTATGGCCGCTGTGCCGTCGCGCAATATGCGCTGGATCAGGGATACGGGTTCGCGCGCCAGGTGCGGACCATCGTCAGGAAGGAAGGGCAGTCATGGTACGGGGATGCGGTCTACCTCATCTCGAAAACCCTGCCCGAGGGCCTGCGCACCATCGACGCCGAAGTGGCGGTGACGGAATGCGTCGAGCTTGGAATACCGACGGTTTGAAGTGAGGGGCTGAAATGTCGGAGTTTCTTTCCACGGGGTTCGGAACGGCGGTGCTGATCGCGGCACAAAGCCTTCTGATCGTGGCGTTCGTGATGATCAGCCTTCTCTTCCTTGTCTACGGCGACCGGAAGATCTGGGCCGCCGTCCAGATGCGGCGGGGCCCGAACGTAGTTGGCCCCTTCGGCCTTCTGCAATCGGTGGCCGACGCACTGAAGTACATCGTCAAGGAAATCGTCGTCCCGGCGGGCGTGGACCGCCCGGTGTTCTTCCTGGCCCCCATGCTGAGCTTCGTGCTGGCGATCCTCGCCTGGGCAGTGATCCCCTTCGATGACGGCTGGGTGCTGGCCAACATCAACGTCGCCATCCTCTTCGTCTTCGCCATTTCCTCGCTCGAGGTCTACGGCGTGATCATGGGCGGCTGGGCGTCGAACTCGAAATACGCGTTCCTCGGGTCCCTGCGCTCCGCCGCGCAGATGATCTCGTACGAGGTGTCGCTGGGCCTGATCATCATCGGCGTCATCATCTCGACCGGGGCGATGAACTTCGGCGCCATCGTGGCCGCGCAGGACGGCGACTGGGGCCTTTTCAACTGGTACTGGCTGCCGCACTTCCCGATGGTATTCCTGTTCTTCATCAGCGCGCTCGCCGAGACGAACCGCCCGCCCTTCGACCTGCCGGAAGCCGAAAGCGAGTTGGTGGCGGGGTTCATGGTCGAATACTCCTCGACCCCGTACCTGCTCTTCATGGCCGGCGAATACATCGCCATTTTCCTCATGTGCGCGCTCATCAGCCTCCTCTTCTTCGGCGGCTGGCTCTCGCCCATCCCGGGCCTCCCCGACGGCTGGTGGTGGATGGTCGCGAAGATGTGGCTCTTCTTCTTCATGTTCGCCATGGTGAAGGCCATCGTCCCCCGCTACCGCTATGACCAGCTGATGCGGATCGGCTGGAAGGTCTTCCTGCCGATGTCGCTGGCCTGGGTGGTGATCGTGGCATTCCTCGCGAAGTTCGAAGTGCTCGGCGGCTTCTGGGCGCGTTGGGCTGTGGGGGGGTGAGGATGTACTGTCGTCACCTCGCAATTGCTCCTGCACTGGCTGTAACAAGTCTGGCATCTGCCGGATTTGCGGAACCGACAGTGCGCGAGTGCAAAGAAGCAGCGGCTGCCGTTGCCGAAATGTTGAACCCAAAGCGTGAGATAAATCCCAAGGGCATTGGCTGGGTTCTTTTGCCGCCTGCGCTCGATTACTACAGCCTCGTTCCAGCGGAGCAGTGGAGACAGGTTGCAATGCGCCTTTGGAACTACCCGGTGTTTCTGCTTACCGGTACCGATGTGCATCCACCTTTGACGCGGAAAGGAAAATGGTCGCGTGAGGCTCAACCCGATGAGAAGCGCGATTACGCGAGAGGGTTCACACAACTCGACACTTTGGAGCAGTGCCTGCGTCCGTCAGCGTTGGCGACTTCTCCAGAGTTGAAGACGGAGATTGCGGACCTTGACTCCCGGTTCCCGCTTGAACAGCGGGCGGCCCTGCGACCCCTGATGAAGGCAAGCCAATGACCCAGATCGACTGGAACCGCGCGACCCGCTACTTCCTTCTGATGGATTTCATCAAGGGCTTCGGCCTGGGGATGAAGTACTTCTTCGCGCCGAAGACCACGCTGAACTACCCGCACGAAAAGGGCCCCCTCAGCCCCCGTTTCCGCGGCGAACACGCCCTTCGCCGCTACCCGAACGGCGAGGAACGCTGCATCGCCTGCAAGCTCTGCGAGGCGATCTGCCCGGCGCAAGCCATCACCATCGACGCCGAACCGCGCGAGGACGGCTCCCGCCGCACCACGCGCTATGACATCGACATGACCAAGTGCATATACTGCGGCTTCTGCCAGGAGGCCTGCCCGGTCGATGCCATCGTCGAAGGCCCGAACTTCGAGTTCTCGACCGAAACGCGGGAGGAGCTCTTCTACACCAAGGAAAAGCTCCTGGAGAACGGCGACCGCTGGGAAGCCGAGATCGCCCGCAACCTTGAAATCGACGCGCCGTACCGGTGAGGCAAAGGACATGGGTGCTTGGGGTGCAGGACCTTTTCAAGACGACACTGCGCTGGACTGGCTTGAAGAGCCGTTCATGGCGGAAGGAGCCGTTGCAGTGAAGGCTGCGCTCGGGGATGTCATGGCGATAGGAACTGACGAATACCTTGAGTATGACGCGGGTGTCGCAGGCAGAGCGGCTGCAGAAGTGGTCGCGACATCATTCGGCAAACCAGACCCTACAAACGATGACGAGGATTTGGCCAAGATCGCTCGGTTCGACGATGAAGTCCGCGCATTGCCCGGGATTCGTGTGCTTGCCGGGAACGCGCTCGTGCGGTTGTCTGGAGAAAACTCCGAAATTGCAGAGCTATGGCTTGAGTCCGATAGCAAGGACGAGTGGCTTGCCTCTGTCGCCGGCTTGGCGCAACGGTTGAAGGACTGAGTGATGACCGACGACCTCGCCAAGATGTTCGCCACGATGATGGAAAGCTCGCAAGAGATGCTGCGGGCGTTCAATCCGTCATTGGAGGGGATGCAGGCCAAGGGCTTCGAGAAGATGTTCCCGACCATGCCCGCGAACATGATGGAGATGTGGTTCGGCCGTACCTTCAACCGCGAGGGGCTGGATGCCAAGACCCGCCTCCTCGTCACCCTTGCGGCCCTCACGGTGCTGGGTGCACAGGCGGAACCGCAGATGCGGCTGACCGTCCGCCACGCGCTGGAAGCGGGGGCCACGAAACGCGAGATCGCGGAAGTGATCTGGCAGATGTCGATGTTCGGCGGCATGCCCGCCATGCAGAAGGCGCTTGAGCTGGCTCAGGAAGTCTTCGCCGAAGTTGAGGAGAAAGACGCATGACCGTCTTCAGTTTCGCCTTCTACATGTTCGCCGTGATCACGGTGACCGCTGGCTTGATGGTCACCCTCAGCCGCAACCCGGTGCATTCGGTCCTCTGGCTGATCCTCGCCTTCCTCTCCACCTCCGGCCTCTTCGTGCTTCTCGGGGCCGAGTTCGTGGCGATGCTTCTGGTCATCGTCTACGTCGGTGCCGTGGCGGTCCTCTTCCTCTTCGTCGTCATGATGCTCGACATCGACTTTGCGGCCCTGAAGGGCGAGCTTGCCCGCTACATGCCGCTTGGCCTTCTGATCGGCGTCGTCCTTCTGATGCAGGTCGCCATCGGCGTGGGTGTCTGGACCGTGTCCGACGGCCGCGATGCGCTCCGCCAGGCCGTGACGCCCACCGAGATCGAAAATACCCGCGCCCTGGGCATGCTCCTCTACGACCGCTACTTTCTCCTCTTCCAGCTTGCGGGCCTGATCCTCCTCGTCGCGATGATCGGCGCGATCCTTCTGACGCTGCGGCACCGCAAGGACATCAAGCGCCAGAACGTGCTCCAGCAGATGTGGCGCGACCCGGCCAAGGCGATGGAGCTGAAGGACGTCAAGCCGGGGCAGGGGCTATAGATGCAGAGAGCAGCAAAGTTCGTCATTGGCGGGGCCGGAGGGGCGGCGGTATTCCTAGCCGCATTCGTTGCCGTCTCGGCCGTGTTCGCGACGCCCGGTTGCACCTGCGGCGGGGGGGCGGCGAACATGAACTGGGACCGGATGACGTTGGTGGAAAAGGTTCTCTACCGCTGGAACGGTTCGCTGCCCGAGGACGTCATCGCGGGGACACGGCCATGATCCGCCAGGCGATCATCGTTTCCATCCTGACTGGAACGGCGGCGCAAGCGCTGACGCCATTGCCGCCCTGCGACGGCATGGAAGCAGGCATGAACACCTACAACCTCCACGCGCTTGACCCGGACACCAACGCCAGCGGCGTGACGGTGGAGTCATACCAGGTCGACACGCAGCCCGATGACTCGCCGCAAGGTGTCTACCGCGACCAGCCTGCACCCGTTCCGGCGCTTGACGGCTTCTACGGCGTCCGCGTCACGCACTGCGCCAGCGGCACCTTCCACGCCATCGAGGGCGGCGAGGACCCTTTCACGGTTGCTGCCGCGCTGGCCGCGACCGAATTTCTGCGCCCCAAAGTGAAGGCCGGGCAATCGGTCGGTCGCAACGAACTGGCCTCGGCGATACGGGCGGTCTATGGCAAACAGCTGCGGCTGAAAGAGACGGAGGAGACCTGCGGCTGCAGCGTCCTTTTCCCGGACCTGAAGCCCAAGGGCATGACGCCATTCGAGAACCGGACCGATACGGTCGCAAGATACTGAAAACGGGCCCAAAGAGCCCACGAGGGAACGAGAGATGGTCGGACTGGAACACTATCTGGCTGTGGCGGTGCTGATGGCATTTGCGATGGGTCAGGTCTGGACCCCGCCCGTTCATCTCTTGGCGCAAAGCCGGAGCCGCGCATGAAGCGGACAGGCTTCCTTGTGATCGGGATGCTGGCGGGGACCTGGCTGCCAACGCTTGGCTTTGCCTGCGAGCCCGCGCCCCCGGTCGAGACGCGGGATGACCGCTTGGTGACCGGCCCTGATTGCAGTTTCAGAAATGGCGGCACCGACGATAAGGCCAGTGCGGCGGGGGCTATCGACATTGGTGGGTCGATCGTCGGACAAAAGTACTCCTACTTGGACGCCTGTTCCCAACGGGAGGAGCTTTTGGTTGTCGACTGCACCCGTGTCGAGGCCATCCTGATCAACGGTCTGGAAGTCGAGCCGGCGGTTCCAAGCGGCTATGCCTCCTCGATTGCGCCCCTTCAAAAGCCGAAAGGCCCGATTGGCCTGACTCCGAAAACGACCATCGCTGAACTGGCGCGGGTTTCAGAGGCCAATGACTTCACCTATACGCTGAACGTGCTTGGCCTCGCGCAAAAGGAAAGCCGACGCAACCGATATGACCCGTTCTGCGGCTGCAAGCTTTTCTACCCCGACGGCGCGGGCGCGCAGAACTAGAACGTGGCCGCAAGGCTATCGGAACGAACGGGCCGCCGCGCCCAAGAAGGAACGAGAAGATGATCGGACTTGAACATTACCTGACGGTGGCTGCGGCTCTCTTCGTCATCGGGATCTTCGGAATCTTCCTCAACCGGAAGAACGTGATCGTCATCCTGATGTCGATCGAGCTGATGCTTCTAGCGGTCAACATCAACCTCGTCGCCTTCTCCTCTTTCTCGGGCGATCTGGTGGGGCAGGTCTTCACCATGTTCGTCCTTACCGTGGCTGCGGCCGAGGCCGCGATTGGTCTGGCCATCCTCGTCGTCTTCTTCCGCAACCGCGGCACCATCGACGTGGAAGACGTGAACGTGATGAAAGGCTGACCAGATGGAAACGATCATCCTCTTCGCCCCTCTGGTCGGGGCCATCATCTGCGGCTTTGGCTGGCGGCTGATAGGCGAGAAGGCGGGCCAGGTCATCACAACGGCGATGATCTTCCTGGCTGCGGCGCTCAGCTGGTACATCTTCCTGACCTTCGACGGCGTGACTGAGAAGATCACCATCATGCGCTGGATCGAATCCGGCACGCTGGGGTCGGAGTGGGCGATCCGCCTCGATCGGCTGACGGCGATCATGCTGGTGGTGGTGAACACCGTCTCGGCCCTCGTCCACCTCTACAGCTTCGGCTACATGGCGCATGACGAGAACTGGCATGAGGGCGAGCATTACAAGGCCCGCTTCTTCGCGTATCTGTCGTTCTTCACCTTCGCCATGCTGATGCTGGTGACCGCCGACAACCTCGTGCAGATGTTCTTCGGCTGGGAAGGGGTGGGGGTCGCGTCGTACCTGCTGATCGGGTTCTACTACCGCAAGCCAAGCGCCAACGCCGCCGCGATCAAGGCGTTCGTGGTCAACCGTGTCGGTGACTTCGGCTTTGCGCTTGGCATCTTCGGCCTCTTCTTCCTGGTCGACTCGATCCGCTTCGATGACGTGTTCGCGGCCGCCCCGGCGCTGGCCGAGACGAACCTGACCTTCCTCTGGACCGAATGGAACGCCGCGAACCTGATCGGGGTCCTCCTCTTCATCGGGGCCATGGGGAAATCGGCGCAGCTGATCCTGCACACCTGGCTCCCGGATGCGATGGAGGGGCCGACGCCGGTCTCGGCGCTGATCCACGCCGCGACCATGGTGACGGCGGGCGTCTTCCTCGTCTGCCGGATGTCACCGCTTTACGAATACGCGCCCGAAGCCGCGGCCTTCATCACCGTCCTCGGGGCCACGACCGCCTTCTTTGCGGCGACCGTGGGCCTCGTGCAGAACGACATCAAGCGCGTGATCGCGTACTCCACCTGCTCGCAGCTTGGCTACATGTTCGTGGCCGCCGGGGTGGGCGTCTATTCGGTGGCGATGTTCCACCTCTTCACCCACGCCTTCTTCAAGGCGATGCTGTTCCTTGGCGCGGGCTCGGTCATCACCGCGACACACCACGAGCAGGATATGCGCAACTACGGGGGCCTGCGGAAGAAGATTCCGCTCACGTTCTGGGCGATGATGATCGGCACGCTCGCCATCACCGGCGTCGGCATCCCGCTGACCCACTACGGCTTCGCCGGGTTCCTGTCGAAAGACGCGGTCATCGAAAGCGCCTGGGTCGGCTCAAGCTATGCGTTCTGGCTGCTCGTCGTCGCGGCCTGCATGACCAGCTTCTACAGCTGGCGCCTGATGTTCATGACCTTCTACGGGACCAGCCGCGCGCATGGGCATGGGAACAGTCATGATGACCATCACGGCGCGGTGCATGACGCCAACGGGCATGACGACCACCACCATGAGCCGCACGAAAGCCCGCTGACGATGCTGATCCCGCTGGGCGTCCTGGCGCTTGGCGCGGTGTTCTCGGGGATGCTCTGGTACAAGGTCTTCTTCGGCGAGGACACGGCGGTTCGGAACTGGTTCGGCATGGAAGCCGCCGCCCATGGCGAGGCGCATGCTGAGGGCCATGACGAGACCGCCGCCGCCCATTCCACCGAGGAACCGGCCCCGGCCGAAGGGACCGCCACTACGACCGAAGCCGCCCCGGCGGAAGAGGGGGCCACGACCGAAGCGGCGCCTGCAGAGGGCGTAGCCACCACCACCGAAGCCGCCCCGGCGGACGAACCGGCCGCGACCGAAGCCCATGGCGACACCGCCGCCGAGGCCGCGCCAGCCGAAGCAGCCGCCCCCGGCGCGGTGCCGCAAGGCGCGCTGGTCATGCTGCCCTTCACGCCCGAAGAGCAGAAGAAGATCGTCGAAACTCGCCTTGACTCAGACAAGGTCGAAAAGGCCGAACACGCGCCCTCGACCATGATCAACGCGGCCCACCTGGTGCCGACATGGGTCAAGCTCTCGCCCTTCGTCGCCATGCTGATCGGCCTCTTCACCGCCTGGCTTTTCTACATCAAGGACCCGAGCCTGCCCGTCCGTCTCGCGGCCCAGCAGCGCCCGCTGTACCTCTTCCTTCTCAACAAGTGGTACTTTGACGAGCTTTACGACTGGGTCTTCGTCCGGCCCGCCAAATGGCTGGGGAACTTCCTCTGGAAGAAGGGCGACGGCAACGTCATCGATGGCTCGCTGAACGGGGTCGCGATGGGGATCATCCCGTTCTTCACCCGCCTCGCCGGCCGCGCGCAGTCCGGTTATCTCTTCCACTACGCCTTCGCGATGGTCATGGGGATCGTGATCCTTGTCACCTGGATGACGCTCTTCGGCGGCGCGAAGTAAGGGGCGCGCAGTATGGAAAACCAGCTTCTCTCGATCATCACCTTCCTGCCCCTGGTCGCGGCCTCGATCCTTGCGCTCTTCATGCGCGGCGACGATGCAGCTGCCCGGCAGGGGGCGAAGTGGCTTGCGCTCTTCACCACCTCGGCGACCTTTGTCATCTCGCTTTTCATCCTCTTCCGGTTCGATCCCACGAACACCGGCTTCCAGTTCGTGGAAGAGCGGGAATGGATACTCGGGCTAAACTACCGGATGGGCGTCGACGGCATCTCGATCCTCTTCGTGATGCTCACGACCTTCCTCATGCCGATCACCATCTGGTCGTGCTGGAACGTGGAGACCCGGGTCAAGGAATACATGATCGCCTTCCTGGTGCTGGAAACCCTGATGCTCGGCGTCTTCTGCGCGCTCGACCTTGTGCTCTTCTACCTCTTCTTCGAGGCGGGCCTGATCCCGATGTTCCTGATCATCGGCATCTGGGGCGGCAAGGACCGCATCTACGCGGCGTTCAAGTTCTTCCTCTACACCTTCCTCGGCTCCGTCCTGATGCTGGTCGCAATGATCGCGATGTATTTCGATGCCGGGACCACCGATATCGTGCAGCTTCTGACGCACGACTTCGGACACGAGACCTTCAGCCTTCTCGGCTTCCAGGTCGTTGGTGGCCTCCAGACCATGCTGTTCCTGGCCTTCTTCGCGAGCTTCGCCGTGAAGATGCCGATGTGGCCCGTTCACACCTGGCTGCCGGACGCCCACGTCCAGGCGCCGACGGCGGGTTCGGTGGTGCTGGCCGCGATCCTTCTGAAGATGGGCGGCTACGGCTTCCTGCGGTTCAGCATTCCGATGTTCCCGATCGGGTCGGACGTGATGGGGCCTTTGGTCCTCTGGATGTCGGCCATCGCCATCGTCTACACCTCGCTCGTGGCGCTCGCGCAGACCGACATGAAGAAGCTGATCGCCTATTCGTCCGTGGCCCACATGGGTTACGTCACCATGGGCATCTTCGCGGTGAACCAGCAGGGCGTCGATGGAGCCATCTTCCAGATGCTCAGCCACGGCTTCATCTCGGGTGCCCTCTTCCTTTGCGTCGGAGTGATCTACGACCGCATGCACACCCGCGACATCGACGCCTACGGCGGCCTCGTGAACCGCATGCCCGCCTACGCGCTGGTGTTCATGTTCTTCACCATGGCCAACGTGGGCCTGCCGGGCACGTCAGGCTTCGTCGGAGAATTCCTGACCCTCATGGGCATCTTCCAGGTCAACACCTGGGTCGCCGCTGTCGCTACGACAGGCGTTATCCTGTCAGCCGCCTATGCCCTTTGGCTTTACCGCCGCGTCGTCTTCGGCGACCTGATCAAGGAAGCGCTGAAGTCGATCACCGACATGGACCGGCGCGAGAAGGCGATCTTCGCCCCCCTCATCGCGATGACCCTGATCCTCGGCATCTACCCGAGCCTCGTGACCGACATCATCGGCCCCTCGGTCGGCGCCCTTGTTTCCGACTACCAGGCCTCGCTGCCCGCCGATGCGGCAGCCGTGGCCATGAACTAAGGACCCGCACTATGACCTCTGCAGATTTCCAGACCCTTCTGCCCGAGATCGTGCTGGCGGGCTATGCCATGGCAGCACTGATGGTCGCGGTCTACACGACCAAGGACAAGCTTGCGCCCACGCTCGTCTGGGCGACCGCCGGGCTTTTCGTGGTGCTGGCGTTTTATGTCGGCGTAAGCGGCACTGGCGAGCGGCTGGTCTTCAACGGCCTCTTCATCGACGATCCCTTCGCCCGTTTCGCCAAGGTGACGATCCTTGTCTCGGCGGCCGCGGTGCTGGTCATGAGCCAGGACTACATGACCCGGCGCGACCTTTTGCGTTTCGAGTACCCGATCCTTGTCACCCTCGCGGTTGTCGGGATGATGGTCATGGTCTCCTCCGCCGACCTCATCACGCTTTACATGGGGCTCGAACTCCAGTCGCTCTCGCTTTATGTCGTTGCCGCCATGCGCCGCGACAGCGCCCGGTCCTCGGAAGCGGGCCTGAAGTACTTCGTGCTTGGCGCGCTGTCCTCGGGCCTTCTCCTCTACGGCACCTCGCTCGTCTACGGCTATGCCGGGACCACCCAGTTCGCAGGGATCCTGACCACCGTGCAGGACGGCGCGCCGATCGGCCTCCTCTTCGGCCTCGTCTTCATGCTCGCGGGCCTTGCGTTCAAGGTCTCGGCCGCACCCTTCCACATGTGGACGCCCGACGTCTACGAAGGCTCGCCCACCCCGGTGACCGCGTTCTTCGCCACCGCCCCGAAAGTCGCCGCCATGGCCCTGATCGCGCGGCTGGTGCAGGACGCGTTCGGAGGTGTCCCCGCCCAATGGGGCCAGGTGCTGGCCGCCCTTGCCGTGGCCTCGATGTTCCTTGGCGCCGTGGCTGCCATCGGCCAGCGCGACATCAAGCGGCTGATGGCCTATTCCTCGATCGCCCACATGGGCTATGCGCTGATCGGCCTTGCGGTCGGCACGGCCTACGGGGTTCAGGCGACGCTGATCTACATGGCGATCTACGTCACGATGAACGTCGGCACCTTCGCCTTCATCCTGTCGATGGAACGCGACGGCCGCCCGGTCAGTGACATCGCCGGTCTGAACCAGTTCGCGAAGAAAGAGCCCTTGAAGGCGCTCGCCATGCTGGTCCTCCTCTTCTCCCTCGCGGGCGTGCCGCCCATGGTCGGCTTCTTCGGCAAGTTCTACGTCCTGAAAGCCGCGGTCGATGCGGGCATGGTCTGGCTGGCCGTCGCAGGTGCTGTCGCGAGCGTCATCGGTGCCTTCTACTACCTCCGCATCGTCTTCTTCATGTACTTCGGCGCGGAACAAGAGCCGGTCGACAGCCGCATGGCGCCCGTGCAGTGGGGGATGCTGGTGGGCGTGGCCGCTATCATGATCCTTGGGATCGTGAACCTTTTCGGCATCGAAGCCCCCGCGGCCTTTGCGGCTGAAGCGCTTGTCCGCTGATCTGCCGGGCGGGGCAGGGCACATCGCCCTGGCCGAGGTCGACAGCACCAACGCCGAAGGCTTCCGTCGGGCCGCGGGCATGGCAAGGCCGACCTGGATCACCGCTGGCCTGCAGACCGCAGGCCGCGGTCGCCGGTCACGCCCGTGGGCAAGCCCGCTCGGCAACTTTCACGGCACCCTGGTCCTACGGCCCGCCGAACCGCCTGAAACCGTGGCACTCCGCTCCTTCACCGCCGCCCTCGCGCTTCGCGACGCACTGGTCGCCCTTACCGGCCTGCCCGACAGCTTCTCGCTCAAATGGCCGAACGATGTTCTCCTGAACGGCGGCAAGCTGGCGGGCATCCTCCTCGAAAGCTCCGGCCTTGGCGGTCCGGACCCGGTCCTCTCTATCGGCATCGGCGTGAACCTGATCGCAGCCCCTGACCCTGCCCAAGTCGAAACCGGTGCCACCGCACCCGTCTCGCTTCTCCACGAAACCGGCCGCCGCATCACGCCCGAGGCTTTCCTGCAGGCCCTTGCCCCCGCCTATGCCGCCTGGGAGGCGACCTTCACCGCCGAAGGCTTCGCGCCCCTCCGCGCCGCCTGGCTCACCCACGCCGCAAAGCTGGGTGAGCCGATCCGCGCCCGCACCGGCGCCGAAACCCGCGAAGGCGTCTTCGACAGCATCGACGCGCAGGGCAACCTGATCCTGCGCATGACGAAAGGCCCGGTTGCCATCCCCGCCGCCGAGGTGTTCTTTTGACCAACGCCAGCCGCCGATTTTTCGCCGAAAAATCGTGGCGCTGGAACCACTAAGGGGTCGCCCATGCTTCTCGCCATCGACTGCGGCAACACCAATACCGTCTTTTCCGTCTGGGACGGCACCCGCTTCCTCGCCACCTGGCGCATCGCGACCGACCACACGCGGACCGCGGACGAATACTTCGTCTGGCTCTCCAGCCTGATGACCCTGACCAAGACCGAGGCCAAGGTCACCGAAGCCATCATCTCCTCCACCGTCCCCCGCGTGGTCTTCAACCTCCGCGTCCTCTGCGACCGCTACTTCGGCTGCCGCCCGCTGGTCGTGGGCAAACCCGATTGCAGGCTCCCGGTCGCCCCGCGCGTCGATCAGGGCACGACAGTAGGGCCCGACCGCCTGGTCAACACCGTCGCGGGCCACGACCGACACGGCGGCGACCTGATCATCGTCGATTTCGGCACCGCCACCACTTTCGACGTCGTCGACCTCGACGGTGCCTATGTCGGCGGCGTGATCGCTCCCGGCGTGAACCTCAGCCTCGAAGCGCTCCACATGGCCGCCGCCGCCCTGCCGCATATCGACGTCGCGAAACCTGCGAAAGCCATCGGCACGAATACGGTGGCCTGCATGCAGTCGGGCGTGTATTGGGGCTATATCGGCCTTATCGAAGGCATCGTGCGCGAGGTCCGGCGCGAGCGCGAAAGGCCGATGAAAGTGATCGCGACCGGGGGGCTCGCCTCCCTTTTCGCGCAAGGAACCGAGCTCTTTCAAACGGTCGAGGATGATCTGACCATGCATGGCCTCGTCCTGATCAACGCCTACAACAAGGATAAACCATGAGCGCGAACCGCCTGATCTATCTTCCCCTCGGCGGCGCCGGCGAGATCGGCATGAACTCCTATGTCTTCGGCTACGGGCCGAAGGGCAAGGAACGGCTGATCCTTGTCGATCTGGGGGTCACCTTCCCCGACATGGACACCTCGCCCGGCGTCGATCTGATCATGCCCGACATCAGCTGGCTTTACGACAAGCTCGACCGGCTGGAGGCGATCTTCATCACCCACGCGCACGAGGACCACATCGGTGCCCTCGCGCCCCTGTGGACGAAGCTTGAGAAGAAGGTCTACGCCCGCCGCTTCACCGCCACGATCGGACGCCTGAAGTTCGAGGAAGCGGGCCTCCCGCTCGACCAGATCGTCACCGTCGAGGCCCGCCCCGCGACAGTCGAGGTCGGCCCCTTCAAGGTCCAGTTCATCCCCGTCTCACATTCGATCCCCGAAAGCTCCGCCCTGGTGATCGACACCCCCGCAGGCCGCATCTTCCATTCCGCCGACTTCAAGATCGACCACACGCCGGTCGTCGGCGAAGGCTGGGACGACGCCCGCATGGCCGAGATCGTCGCCGAACGCCCCGTCAAGGTGATGACCTGTGACAGCACCAACGTCTTCTCGACGCATGAGGGCCGGTCCGAGGCAACCCTTGCCGAACCCCTGACCGAGCTGATCAAGTCCGCCACCGGCATGGTCGTGGCCACCACCTTCGGGTCCAACGTCGCGCGCCTGAAGACGCTGGCCGAAGCCGGCCGTGCCGCCGACCGGACGATCTGCGTCCTCGGCCGGTCGATGAAGCGCATGCTCTCGGCCTCGGAGGAGGCCGCCGTCCTCTCCGGCTTCCCGAAGACCGTGACCCCGGAGGAAGCTCTGGAAGTCCCCCGCCGCAACCTCATGCTCCTCGTCACCGGTAGCCAGGGCGAACGCCGCGCGGCAAGCGCCCAGCTTTCCCGCGGCAAGTACCTCGGGATCGAGATGAAGGACGGCGACACGTTCCTCTTCTCCTCCAAGACCATCCCCGGCAACGAACGCGACGTCCTGCGCATCTGGAACGCGCTCTCCGAACAGGGCGTCAATGTCATCGACGACCAGGGCGGCAAGTACCATGTCTCGGGCCACGCGAACCGCCCGGACCTCGAACACGTCCACCGCCTGATCCTGCCCGACATGCTGATCCCGATGCATGGCGAACACCGGCACCTCCGCGAACACGTCCGCATCGCGACCGAAGCCGGGATCGCCGCCGCCGTGGCCCCGAACGGCACGATGCTCGACCTGACCGGCGACGTGCCCGAGGTCGCGGAGTATGTCGAGACCGGCCGCCTCTACCTCGACGGCACCGCCACCATCGGCGCGCTGGACGGCGTGGTCCGCGACCGGATCCGCCTGGCGCTGAACGGCCTCGTGACCGTCACCGTGATCCTCGACGAAAGCGAAACGCCGATGGGCGAGCCCTGGGTCGAACTCATGGGCCTGCCCCCGATGGGCCGGGGCGAGCGTCCGCTGGCCGAGACGATGGAGGCCGACCTTGATGAGGTGATCGGGCGACTTGGCCGCAAGGTGATGGCCGATGACGAGAAGCTGGAAGAGGAAATCCGCAAAGTCGTCCGCCAGGTCGCGATGGAAGAGATCGGCAAGAAGCCCGAAGTCACGGTGGTGATCAGCCGCCTGGTTGCCGAGTAAGCGCAGGCGACCGTGCGGCTTTCAGCCTGACGGAATTCCCCACTTCCGGCTCATGCCAAGGTCGGCTTAGCTGTGCCCGACCTGTCAACGACAGATCGGAGGCCGCAGTTGACCAGCGTCCCGCAATCCGACATGCCGCCCCGGCGGGCTCGTAAGCGATGGCTTGCGGCACTGCTTGGGCTCATCGCTATCGTTGCCGCCATCTGGTTCATCCGCGCCGAGATGTGGCCCTGCGGCGCGCTGGATCGCACCAGCGGCTGTGTGTCCGGCGTCAGGCTTGATGTCGCCGCCGCGGGCCTGGATCCCGATACGGCAGAGGCCGACTGGTGGGCTTTTGATCTTTCCCCCAGCGGTGATACCGCGCTTGTCGGTATCTGGGACAAGGCCAACGGCGCCGAACCGCGCAGTGTACTTGCGCTCTACGACACGGCTACCGGCGCCGTACTGCGGGTTCTGCACGACACTTCCGACTATCAAAGCTCCGGGGAGTATCGTCTGACCCAAGAAGCCGCGCTGTCTCCGGACGGTTCTCTTGCCGCAGCGATAACCGACACGGTTCAGGGCGATGAACTTGTGTCCGAACTGA
Organism: Tabrizicola sp.; assembly: GCF_051645465.1. Taxonomy (GTDB): domain Bacteria; phylum Pseudomonadota; class Alphaproteobacteria; order Rhodobacterales; family Rhodobacteraceae; genus Tabrizicola. Next base: position 18,110 of record NZ_JBOFBI010000204.1, read on the forward strand.
TCATTTACGACACCGCAGATGGACGTGTCCTGAAGACGATCACCAGGGATAAGGATGATTACGAGTATCGCGCGGCGCATTGCAACGCCATGCTGGACTTCAGCGCCGACGGCACAAAAATCCAGTGCGGATACAAGGTGTTTGATATTGCAACCGGTAATGCCTCTTCTGTCAGGCGCAGCGACGATAGTGTTATCTATCCTGTGTTCGCAGATGAATCTCTCATGCAGCCGATTGCGCCTGATGGCACGGAATTCCTTTCAAAGCAGGACAAGCAGTCGTTTGCTCTCAACTTCAACGGGATGCTCGATCTGTACTATTTTGCCCCTGACAGCGTGGGACTTCTGGGAGTTCAGATCCCTCACGACAAAAACAGCGGCAAGCGGTTCTACATTCCTTCGATCTTCCGTCAGATGTCTGCAGTCGAGATCTGGGATGGAAAGGCAAAAGAGCTTCAGCGCAGCTTCTATTCCAACCGGCTCTATATCCGAACGGCCTGGTCGCGAGACTCGGCGTATTTCGGGTTCGTGACTGACGATCTGCGGCTTGAGGTGTTCAAGCGATGATTTCAGCGTGTGGCGCGATGGAATGATAGGGACCGATAAATGAACGATGTCGCGACCGAAAGTGCTGACAGCCTTGCCCGGAAACATCGGTGGCGCTTGATTCTTGCCCTCACCGCCGTCTTCGCGGTCGTCTGGTTCATCCGCGCCGCGATGTGGCCCTGCGGCGCGCTGGATCGCACCAGCGGTTGCGTGTCGAGCGTAATGCTGGACGTTGAGGCCCTTGGCCACGATCCCTCCGCGGCGTGGGCAAATTTGTTCACATTCGATCTTTCCCCTGGCGGAAAAACCGCGCTTGTCAGCATGATGGATAAACCGGAGGCCGGTCAGCGCAGTACTCTCGCGGTCTTTGATGCGAAGACCGGTGCTTTGCTTCAGTTGCTCTATAACGAAATCAACGGTGCCTTCTTTGAAGAGGCGGCCCTGTCGCCTGATGCAACCTTAGCCGCCGCCAGTTACCGCACGGGGCGTGATGGCACGCTGGCTATCTACAGGGTGGCAGATGGAAGCGTCATCAAGACGTTGAAAAAGACAGAAGGCGGCGAGCCGCAACGTTTCCATTGTCAGGCGATGCTGGCTTTCAGCCCCGACAACACAAAACTCCAATGCGGCAGCGAGCTTTTTGACATCGCAAGCGGCACCGCCTCGTCACTTGTCGAAGATAACGAGTATACCTTCCCGCTCCTTGCTGCATTCAACGGCACGTTCCGATCGACCGCATCTGACGGCACGCGCATCGAACCGCCTGATCTGAATTCTCCACTCAATCTCTTTGATGCACAGGTAAGGGTGTCTTTCGCCCCGGACAGCGTCGGTCTTCTGGAGGTCTGGCTGGCCTATGGCGAAAACCGTGGCCAGCGGTTCTTTACCCCTTCCGTCTTCCGCCGGATGTCCGCCGTCGGCGTCTGGGATGGGAAGACGAAAGAGCTTAAGCGCAGCTTCTACGCGAACCGCCGTTATGTCCTAACCGCCTGGTCGCGCGATTCAGCCTATTTCGGTTTGATCACCGACGATCTGCGGCTGGAGGTCTTCAAACGCTGAAGATACCCCTCCGGGGCCGGAAACGCCCATCCCCTCCGCGGACGGGACCGGCGAGTGTAAGCAAAGTCTTGACGCGACCTTGTAACACATTGGAAAACATAGGGTTGATCCAGTGTGCACCGTGCACATTGGATCAACCTCTGAAAGCCGGGCCCTTGCAGTTCAGCCGTCGGTTCCGTTCGCCAGTGCCGGTTCTTCGGTCTCTTCAGCCTTGGCCGGTTTGATCGCGAAGCTGCGCAGGATGAAGTCCGGCACATGGTCGCCCATGCCGATCACCGCAGGCCCAAGGTCGCGGTCGCGGCGATAGTCGCGGCGGTCGTCGCGCGGCTCACGACGCTCGTCCCGGCGCTCTTCGCGGGGTTCGCGCCGGTCTTCCCGACGGTCCCCGCGATCCTCGCGGCGGCGGTCGGCGCGCGGCTCACGCCGCTCTTCCGTGACGGCAGCAGCCTCGACCGGTTTGGGAGCGGCCACCAAAGGCTCCATCGGCGCGCTCTCGTCATGCGGTTTCGGCGCGCGGTCCCGGTCGCGCCCGCGGCCGCGTTCCCGCCCCTTGCCGCCCCGCTCTTCGCGCGGACGGTCGGGCCGGCCTTCGCTTTCGTCCGGCACAAAGCCCTCGGGCAGGGGCCCGCGCGGGATTTCCGACTTGATCAGGCTCTCGATCACCGCCAGGTACTTGGCATCCGACGGCACCGAGATGGTGATGGCCTTGCCCGTCCGCCCGGCACGGCCCGTGCGGCCGATGCGGTGAACGTAATCCTCGGGGTGCGAGGGGACATCGAAGTTGAACACATGGCTCACCGCCGGAATGTCCAGCCCCCGCGCTGCCACGTCGGAGGCGACAAGCAGGTGCAAAGTGCCATCCCGGAACCCGTCCAGAGTCTTGGTCCGGACCGACTGATCCAGATCGCCATGGATCGGTGCCGCGTTGAAGCCGTGCGATTTCAGCGACTTCGCCACCACATCCACATCCATCTTCCGGTTACAGAAGATGATTGCGTTGGTGCAGGCCTCGCCCTCGGCCTTGATCAGCGCCCGCAGCACGGCCCGCTTGTCGCCGAAGCTCCGGTCCTTCCGCACCGGCTTCACCTCGATCAGGCTTTGGGTGATCGTGGTCGAGGCCGTCGCCTGCCGCGCCACTTCGATCTTGGCCGGATTGGTCAGGAAGGTGTTGGTGATCCGCTCGATCTCCGGCGCCATCGTGGCGCTGTAGAACATCGTCTGGCGGGTGAAGGGGGTCAGCTGGAAGATGCGCTCGATATCCGGGATGAACCCCATGTCGAGCATCCGGTCGGCCTCATCGACCACCATGATCTGGACGCCCGTCAGCAGAAGCTTGCCACGCTCGAAATGGTCGAGAAGGCGGCCCGGCGTCGCGATCAGCACATCGACACCCCGGTCGATCAGCTTGTCCTGCTCGCCGAAGGCAACCCCGCCGATCAGCAAAGCCTTCGTAAGCTTGGTATGCTTGGCATAGATGTCGAAGTTCTCGGCCACCTGGGCGGCGAGTTCCCGTGTCGGCGCCAGCACAAGGCTGCGCGGCATCCGGGCACGGGCACGGCCCTGGCCGAGAAGGGTGATCATCGGCAGCGTGAAGCTGGCGGTCTTTCCGGTGCCGGTCTGGGCGATCCCCAGAACGTCGCGGCCCTTCAAGGCCTCGGGGATGGCCTGCGCCTGGATGGGTGTTGGGGTCTCGTAGCCGGCTTCTGAAACGGCTTGCAGCACGCGCGGGTCCAGCGCGAGGTCGGAAAATTTGGTCATTTGCGTCCTATGAATGCGGTATCGGACCGCATGAATGTTGGGACGCAAGTTTCCGGGCGCCCCGGCGTCTCGGCCCCGTTTGGCCGCGAGCCGCGCATAGCTCAAATTGCCGGAATGGTCAAGGCCGCGGGCCAGAGATCGATTGAAGCTGCAACTTGCGCTGCGATTGCGCTCTTCGAGCTACCGTCTTCATACAGACTTTTTCAATTTCAGCATTCTCAGGTTCAAAATGATAAAGCTATTGCTGCTTGCCGGGCTCGCCATGAGCCTGCCCATTGCCGCCCATGCCGATGATGATGCCTGCCGCAATGATCGCTGCCCCACATCGGTCAGCTTCACCTCGATCTCGGATACGCGGAGCTACGGCCTGTTGATCGCGGCGCCCGACGCCGGGTGCCACCATGTCCGCTTCCGCATCGAGGGGCCGGGCGCGGTCTTCCTTGGCCACACCCCGCCCCTTGCCCCGGGAGAGCTTGCCGTCGTCCGCATGGGCCGCGGCTTCCCGGAAGGGGAGCATGTGGTCACGATTGCCTCCATCGGCTGCGCGACCCATCCGTCGGCAACCCGCCGCGTAACCTTCGCGAAAGCGGCGCCCGACCATGGCTGGCGTGCGGTCGGGGACTAGGCCACGATCGGCTCGCATGGAACCGCTCCTCGTGCACTTCGTGTACTCCTCGCTGGGACACCTCCGACGAGTACACGAAGTGCACGAGGAGGATGCCCCGGGCGTCATCGATATGGAAGTTTGACCTCGCGCTAAGTCGGCCCGTCTCCATCATCCTCGTCGGGCAGGAACCCCGGCATTTCGGCGTCGAGCACCCGGTCCATCCGGTCAAACTGCACGCCCGCCCGCATCGTGGCGATGCGCCGGAAAAGGTTGCCGGGGTCTTCGTTCAGTTGCTGCAGAAGGTGGCAGGCCAGCGGGCCGACCACCGTATCCTTGCGGGCCTCGTTCCAGACCTGCGCGAGAAGGTTGATGTCGAGCCCCCCGCTGCCAAGGTTGAAGTGCGGCATGCCGAGCGGCAAGCGCTTGCCCCGGACGTTGCGCGTGGGAAACGGGGTGGCTGGGTCGACACCGGAATGCAGCCGCTCGAACTCGTAAAGCTTCATCAGCGAAAAGAGGACGTTGATCGAAAGCCCGATCCGCCGCTGCGCCTCGGTCTCGCCGTGGTCGCCAAAGGTGATGGCTGACGAAATGAGCCAACGCCCCGGCAGCTCGTGCATCAGGGTCTTGCCGGTCTCGGTCCAGATCCGGCGGAAGAGGGCAGGGGTGTGGGCCGGGAAAAGCCGCTTGCGCAGATGGGCGATCAGGATGGCATTGACGGCAGCAAGCTCGGGCCTGCCCCGCAGCTCGACGCGCATCGCGTGAAGCTTGCGGGCGTGCAGGGTCTGCGGTCCCTCAAGCGGTGGCACGTCCTGCGGAATGCGCGTCTTGAGGAGCGTCTTGAGGTCCAGGTCGGCAGGGGGAAAGCTGTCTCTCGCCGCAATCATCAGCCGCCGCCTGCGCCGCATCCAGAGCGCTATGAGGCTACGGGGCGCATCGGGATAGGTCTCGATCGGATCGTCGGGATGCTCCTCGCCGGGCTCCGGGGTCGGTTCGCCTTCGGGCCGTGTGTTCATGGCAGTCTTTCAGGTCGCAAGCGCCCGCCCCTTGGTCGAACCGCGGCCCGCGCCGCCTCGATGTCAGGCAAAGGCTAGGCGCAGCGCCTCACGGGGTCAAGCAACCCGAACTTGCTTTCCAAAGCGTAAACGGCCCTTTAAGCCTTTGATTTGTATGCGCTCTAGCAACTGTCCCACCGTGGGACACGCGCCCTTGCCCCTCAAACCATCATCTCCTTGGTCGCCGTCAGCTTCACCCCCGGATAATCCCTGACCACCCGGTCGATGTCCCACTGGAGGCGCGTGAGGAACACGAGGTCCCCGTCACTATCATGCGCGATATGGCCCTTGTTGACGTTCACGAGCTTCTCGATCTCGGCCTTGTCGCCGGACATCCAGCGGGCCGAGGTGAAGTTCGACCCCTCGAACCGGACGGGCAGCGAGTATTCCTGCTCGATCCGGGAGGCCAGCACATCGAACTGCAGGGCCCCCACGACGCCAACGATATAGCCCGACCCGATCATTGGCTTGAAGACCTTGGCGGCCCCCTCCTCAGCAAACTGGGTCAGCGCCTTTTCCAGATGCTTGGCCTTCATCGGATCGGTGGCCCGGATCGTCTGCAGAAGCTCCGGCGCGAAGCTCGGGATGCCCGTGAACCGCAAGGACTCACCTTCGGTCAGCGCGTCCCCGATCCGAAGCTGGCCATGGTTCGGAATGCCGATGATGTCGCCCGCCCAGGCCTCCTCCGCCAGTTCGCGGTCAGCGGCAAGGAACAGCACGGGATTGGTGATCGACATCGGCTTTTTCGACCGCACGTGGTGCAGCTTCATGCCCCGCTCGAAATGCCCCGATGCCAGCCGCACAAACGCCACCCGGTCGCGGTGCTTGGGGTCCATGTTGGCCTGGACCTTGAAGACAAAGCCGGTCACCGGGGTCTCGCCCGGTTCGATCTGCCGTTCGGCGGCCTTTTGCGGCTCGGGTTCGGGGCCATACTCGCCGATCCCGTCCATAAGCTCTTTGACGCCGAAGGAGTTGATTGCCGAGCCGAACCAGATCGGCGTCATCGAGCCGTTGAGGAAGGCCTTGCGGTCGAAGGCCGGAAGCAGCTCCCGCGCCATCTCCAGTTCCTCGCGGAACTTCTTCAAGAGCTCCGCCGGGATGTGCTCGGCCAGCTTCGGGTCGTCCACCCCGGAGATCTGGATCGACTCCGCCACCCGGTTCCGGTCCGCGCGGTCCATGATCTCCAGCCGGTCGTGGAGGAGGTCGTAGGCCCCCACGAAATCGCGGCCCATCCCGATCGGCCAGCTCGCCGGGGTCACGTCGATCGCCAGGTTCTCCTGGATTTCGTCGATGATCTCGAACGTGTCGCGGCTTTCGCGGTCCATCTTGTTGCAGAAGGTCAGGATCGGCAGGTCGCGCAGACGGCAGACCTCGAAGAGCTTCCGCGTCTGGCTTTCCACCCCCTTGGCCCCGTCGATCACCATGATCGCGGCATCGACCGCGGTGAGCGTGCGGTAGGTGTCCTCCGAGAAATCGCTGTGGCCGGGCGTGTCGACCAGGTTGAACCGGTACTGCCGGAAATCGAACGACATCGCCGAGGCGGAAACCGAAATCCCCCGCTCCTGCTCCAGCTTCATGAAGTCCGACCGCGTCCGCCGCGCGTCGCCCTTGGCCCGCACTTGACCGGCCATCTGGATCGCGCCGCCGAAGAGGAGAAACTTCTCGGTCAGCGTCGTTTTCCCGGCGTCGGGGTGCGAGATGATCGCAAAGGTCCGGCGGCGGGCGATTTCGGGTGGGAGCGTGGCACGATTTGTCATGTGCGCCCTATAGGCTGAGGGCGCTTTGGCCGCAACGGCAAGCGGGGCTTGCGCGACTCGGAACGGCCGGGCAGGATGAGAACATTAATAGAACATTGGAGGATGCCATGACACTTTCCGAGATTGCGAATGAACTGGTGGCCGGCTGCCGCGAAGGGCGCGAACGGGCGAACCTTGACAAGCTCTATGCGCCTGACGCCGTTTCGGTCGAGGCGGCGGACATGGGCGACGGGCGCGAGACGCATGGCGTGGCTGGGATTCATGGCAAGCATGACTGGTGGGAAGGCGCGTTCAAGGTCCACGAGCTGACCGTCGAGGGGCCTTTCAACCATGGAGAAGAGAGCTTTGCGGTGATCTTCGGGATGGATACCGAGAACAACGAAACCGGCGAGCGCCGCAAGGAACGGGAGGTAGCCGTCTATCATGTGAAAGACGGCAAGATCGCGCGCGAGGAGTTTTTCTACGCGACCTGATCCCGCGACCGGCGGTTTTCAAATTGAGCGCTTGCGCGCGGAGATTCTTTGTCTCGCCTCTGCGCTTGCGCGCAACCGGCTCGGGCATTGGGGGCGCTTCGCCCCCCAAACCCCCAGAGGATATTTGAAGAAGAGAAAGCCGTTGTGGACCTTCGCAGCTTGCCGCTTTAGGTTTTCCGGCGACAAGGGGGAGGATCGCGGATGGATCTGGGGATCAGGGGGAAACGAGCGCTGGTTTGTGCCTCGTCCAAGGGGCTTGGCCGGGGCTGTGCTGAGGCGCTGGCCGAGGCGGGCTGCGATCTGGTGATGAATGCGCGTGGCGCCGAGGCTTTGGAGGCTGCGGCCGCGGACATCCGGGTGCGGTTCCAGGTGAATGTCGTTGCCGTTGCGGGCGACATCACGACCGAGGCGGGCCGTGCGGCGGTTCTGGCACATGGGCCGTTCGACATTCTGGTCACCAACGCAGGCGGGCCGCCGCCGGGCATGTGGTCGGACTGGGGACGTGAGGACTTCATCAAGGCGCTTGACGCCAACATGCTGACGCCCATCGCGCTGATGCAGGCCGTGCTGCCAGGCATGATGGCCAAGGGGTGGGGGCGGGTGGTGAACATCACCTCTGTCTCGGTCAAGGCCCCCGTGCCGGTCCTGGGCCTCTCTAACTCAGCCCGCGCCGGGCTGACCGGCTTTGTCGCCGGAACGTCGCGGCAGGTGGCCGGAAAAGGTGTCACGATCAACAACTTGCTGCCCGGAATTCATGCGACGGATCGCGCGATCGCGCTGGACGGCGCAGTGGTCAAGGCGCGCGGGATCAGCATGGAGGACGCAATCGCCGAACGCGCGGCGACCATCCCGGCTGGACGCTACGGAACCCCAGCCGAATTTGGTGCTGCCTGTGCGTTCCTTTGTTCGCAGCATGCGGGGTTCATCGTCGGGCAGAACGTGCTTCTGGACGGGGGTGCCACGAACACGACCTTGTAAGCTTGCCGTGCCTGGGCCTGGCTGCTAGGGAAAACCTGAGCAATTCGCTTGAGTTTCATGTCCGACGCCCCTCCCATCCGTCTTGAGGTCAAGCATCTCTCCCGCGTGTTCCGTGGGCGTAAGGTGGTTGATGATGTCTCGCTTGCGGTTGCCGGGGGGCAGGTGACCTGCCTTCTGGGGCCTTCGGGCTGCGGAAAATCGACGACCTTGCGGATGATTGCGGGTGTCGATCGGGCCGATGCGGGCGAGGTCTGGCTGGACGGGCAAAAGGTCGCCGGGCCTGGCGGGCATGTCCCGCCGGAACAGCGCTCGGTCGGTCTGATGTTCCAGGACTTCGCGCTTTTTCCGCATCTTACAGTGGCCGAGAACGTGGGCTTCGGGCTTCGGGCGGACAAGGCCGAAAAGATGAAGCGCGTCGGGGAGCTTCTTGAAAAGGTGGACCTTTCCGGTTTCGGCGCGAAACATCCGCATGAGCTTTCCGGGGGCGAGCAGCAGCGGGTGGCGCTGGCCCGCGCGCTTGCGCCCAGGCCCCGGGTGATGCTGATGGACGAGCCCTTCTCGGGCCTCGACAACCGGCTTCGCGACGGCATCCGCGACCGCACGCTGGAGCTTCTGAAAGAGGCGGGCACGGCGGTGCTTCTGGTTACGCATGAGCCGGACGAAGCGATGCGGATGGCCGACGAGATCGCGCTGATGCGGGCGGGACGGATCGTGCAGAAGGGCGCGCCCTACAACGTCTATAACGCGCCCGTCGACCGGGCAGCTGCGGCATTCTTCAGCGATATCAACGTGATCCGCGGCGTTTCTAAAGGCGCTCTGACCGAGACGCCGTTCGGCGCTTTCCTGACGCCAGGGCACAAGGACGGCGCCGAGGTCGAGATCGTGATCCGCCCGCAGCATCTGCGGATCGACTTTGACCGGGGCGGCAGGGGCCCGAACCCGACACCGGAAGAGGGTGTTCCCGCGCGCGGCACGGTTCTGCGCAGCCGCTATCTTGGGCGGGAAAGCCTGGTCGATTTCGCGATGGATTTTGAGGGCGCGAAGCTGACCGCCTCGGTGCCCGGGGTGTTCATGCCGAAGCCCGGGACAGTGCTTTGGCTTATGATCCGGCGGGATCGGTGCTTCGTTTTCGGGGTTTGACGGCGGGCCTGGCGGTCAGCCCTCGGCCTCGATCCCCGACTGCGGCAGAAGGGTAGCCACCTTGTAAAGCAGGCTCTTCGCGGCCTTTGCCCGCGGGTTCCCCTCTTGCCCCACGTGCCGCAGACCCTCGACCAGCGCCTCCAGCTCCTCGGGGGTCAGCATCGTCGGCGGCAGCATCAGGGGAGAGCGGAGGATGTAGCCAAGGCCGCGCTCTCCTGTCACCGGCAGGCCAGTCGCCGCCAGCATCTCCATGTCGCGCCAGATCGTGCGGGTCGAGACGCCAAGCGCGCGCGCAAGTTCCCCCGCGGTATGCAGGCGACCGTCGCGCAAGGCCTGGACGATGTCGTAAAGGCGGGCGTCGCGTTTCATGGGGCGTTTGCCGGGCAGGTTGGTTGGAATTGCCCAACTTACTGACAAAATACTGTCAGTTGACTGCCCTTCGCAAGCCCGTTTGCCCTTGGAAGCGCTGTCCTCGTGGCCCTAATACAGGTCCAGAACTGCAACACCGGCCCCAAACGGGGTGCGATTCGGAGAATATGCCATGTTAAACAACATCGGTCTGCCTGGCCTTCTGCTTATTGCGGTCGTGGTCCTGGTTCTGTTCGGCAAGGGCAAAGTGTCCAGCCTGATGGGCGAAGTCGGAAAAGGCATCACCGCCTTCAAGAAAGGCGTGAATGACGGCAGCAAAGAGCTTGAGGATGCCAAGGTCGACGCTGCAAAGGACGTGACGCCTGCCGAGAAGGACAAGGCCTGACGCCTGACCTTCGGGGGACGCACGGATGGATCTGAGCTGGTCCGAACTTCTTGTCGTGGGCATCGTCGCGCTGATCATCATCGGCCCGAAGGATTTGCCTGGCATGTTCCGCGAGCTTGGCCGGTTCACGGCGAAGATCCGCGCCATGGGGCGTGAGTTCAGCCGCGCGATGGAACAGGCCGCCAAAGAGTCCGGCGTCAAGGACGTGGCGGACGACCTGCGCAAGGTGACCTCGCCTTCGGCGATGGGGCTTGATGCCGTGCGCTCGGCAGCGGACAAGTTCGAGAAGTGGGACCCCATCAAGAACGCAGCCCGGCCGTCGACCCCTGCAGCGACACCGCTAACCCCACCGCCCATGCCACCCGTTGCGGCGGCTACTGCGGCAGCTGAGGCCACGGTGGCTGAACACGCGGCGCCTGTCGGGCCGAACACGGCGGCGCTTTATCAGAAACAGGCGGAGCGCAAGGCGGTGGTGGAAGAGGCTTCGGCAAAGCTTCGCGCGATCTCCAGCCCGCCCGACGCGACCCCCGCGGCCGAACCGAAGAAGCCGGGTCGGCGGCGCAAGAAACCCGAAGGCCCGGCCGGGGACGAAGCATGACGAAAGACGAGATCGAGGACAGCTCGGCCCCCCTGGTCGAACATCTGATCGAGCTGCGCAACCGGCTGATCTGGTCGATTGCCGCCTTCGTCGTGGCGATGATCGCGGCCTTTCCCTTTGCCAAATCGATCCTCGGCTATCTCCTGAAGCCGATCGAAGAGGCCATGCGCGACCTCGGCAACACCAATCCGGTGATGCAGTACACCGCGCCACAGGAACTGCTGTTCACCTACTTCCACATCTCGGTCGTGGCGGGGCTGGCGCTGTCGTTCCCGGTCATCGCGTACCAGCTGTGGCGCTTTGTGGCCCCCGGGCTCTACCGCAGCGAAAAGCAGGCGTTCCTGCCGTTTCTCATCGCTTCGCCGGTCCTGTTCTTCGCCGGGGCGGCTTTTGCGCAATACATCGTCACGCCGCTTGCGATGGCATTCTTTCTGGGCTTCGCCGACTTGCCGTCAATGGTTTCGGCCGCGCTTTTGCAGCTGCAGGGCCTTCCTGTCGAAAATGCTGCAGGCGCAACGTCGTCCGAAGGCATCGCTATCGTCTTTCAGGGCAAGGTCGACCAAAGCCTGGACATCAGCCTGAAGCTGATCATGGCTTTCGGGCTTTGCTTCCAGATGCCGGTGCTTCTGACCCTGATGGGCAAGGCGGGGCTGGCCACTTCGGCCGGGCTGTCGAACATGCGGCGCTATGCCATTGTGATCATGCTTCTGGTGTCGGCCATCGTGACCCCGCCAGACCTTGTCAGCATGCTGACGCTGTTCGCGGCGATCTATCCCCTGTACGAGGTGTCGATCTTCCTGATCCGCCAGATGGAAAAGCGGCGCGAGGCCGAGTTGCGGGCCGAAGGGCTTTGGGACGACGAGGACGACGCGGCCAAGGACGCGCCGGAGCCGAAGGCGTGAGTGATCCGCTTGAGCGGATCGCCGCAGCGCTGGAGCGGCTGGCCCCCGTACCGATGCCACCGCCCGACTTCGCGGCGGCCGAGGCCTTTGCCTGGCACACCGGCCCCGATCGGCTGGAGCCGGTGACCGACATCGCCCGCATCGACATCGGGCTTCTGGTGGGGGTGAACCGGTCGCGCGACACGCTTCTGGAGAACACCCGGCATTTCGCGCAAGGCCTGCCCGCGAACAACGCGCTTCTTTGGGGCGCGCGGGGGATGGGGAAGTCGTCGCTGGTCAAGGCTGTCCATGCTCAGGTCCGGGCGGAAGGGCATGACCTCAAGATCGTCGAGCTTTCGCGCGAGGACCTGCCCTCGGTCCAGCGGCTTCTGTCGCATCTGCGGGCGGCGGCACATCGGTTTCTTCTCTTCTGCGACGATCTCTCGTTCAGCCACGACGACCAGCACTACAAATCGCTGAAGGCTGTGCTGGACGGGGGCATCGAGGGGCGGCCCGAGAACGTGCTTTTCTACGCCACCTCCAATCGCCGCCACCTGATGCCGCGCGACATGATCGAGAATGAGCGGTCGACCGCGATCAGCCCCAGCGAGGCGGTGGAGGAGAAGGTTTCGCTTTCCGACCGTTTCGGCCTCTGGCTCGGGTTCCACCCCTGCAGCCAGGACGACTACTTGCAGATGATCCGCGGCTATTGCGCTGCGCATGGCTTGAAGGTGCCGGAGGAGCAGCTGCAGGCCGAGGCGATCGAGTGGCAGGCGACACGCGGCGCGCGCTCGGGGCGGGTCGCCTGGCAGTTCTTCTGTGACCTTGCTGCCCGCGAAGGGGTGCGCATCCGCACCTGATCCGCGATCCGGGCTTGCAGGACGCCGCAACTCGCCTTAGGCGAGAAGGATCATGATCACCGAAATCCTGGTCATCCTGGCCCTGATCGTGCTGAACGGCGTGCTCGCGATGTCCGAGCTTGCCATCGTCAGCGCAAGGCCGGCCCGTCTGAAGCCGCTCGAGGCGAAAAGCGCGGGCGCGCGCATGGCGCTGAGGCTGGCCGAACATCCGGGGCGGTTCCTCTCGACCGTGCAGATCGGGATCACTGCGGTCGGGGTCCTCTCTGGTGCGCTGTCCGGTGCCACGCTCGGCCACCGGCTGGAACTCTGGCTGGTGTCGCAAGGCGTGGCCGCGGATTGGGCGACGACGCTGGGCGTCGGCGGCGTGGTCGTGGCGATCACCTATGTCAGCCTCATCGTCGGTGAACTGGTCCCGAAGCAGATGGCGCTCCGCAACGCCGAGGGCATCGCGATCCGCATGGCCCCGGCGATGACGTTCCTGTCGGTCGTCGGTGCGCCACTGGTGTGGTTCCTTGAACGCTCGGGCCGGGTCCTCCTCTGGCTTATCGGCCAGCGCGGAGAGAGCCAGAACCGGGTGACCGAGGAAGAGGTCCACGTGCTTCTGGCCGAAGCGCATGAAGGCGGGGTGCTTGAAACCGAAGAACGCGAGATGATCACCGGCGTCATGCGCCTTGGCGATCGGACCGCGCGGGCGCTGATGACGCCCCGGCACGAGGTCGAGATGCTGCCCCTCGACGCAACGGGGGCCGAGGCGGTCGCGGCGATCCGCAAGGTCGCGCGCCCGCGGATGCCGGTTGTCGACAAGGACGGCGACGTCGTGGGGATCGTGCTTCTGGCGGACGCATTCCAGGCGGTCTCGCGCCGCGAGACGCTGGACCTGAAGGCGCTTCTGCGCGAGGTGCCGGTGGTGTCGGACCGGGCCGAAGCGCTGGATGTGCTGGAAATCCTGCAGAAATCCGAGCACCACTTCGTGCTGGTCTATGACGAATATGGCCATTTCGAAGGCATCCTCACCACCGGCGACGTGCTTGAGGCGATCACCGGGGCGGTGGCTGCAAATGATGGCGACGAACCGGCCATGGTCACACGTGAGGACGGCAGCTATCTCGTCGCCGGCTGGATGCCCGTGGATGAGTTCTGTGACCGCCTCGGCCTGCCACGCGATCTGGCGGGGGAATATGACACGGTCGCCGGTCTTGTCCTGCACCAGTTGGGCCATATCCCCGAGCTTGGGGCGTCGTTCAAGGCGGAAGGCTTCCGCTTTGAAGTGATCGACCTGGACGGGCGGCGGATCGACAAGGTCCTGGTCTCGCGGCTGCCGGACTGAGAGGAGGGCCTCTCCCGCGCAGCGCAGCGCAAGCCACGATTTTTCTGCGAAAAATCGGGGATATCTGCTACTGCAGATATCCCACCGGATCGAAGCTTTGCTTCGAGGTATTGCGGACCTCGAAATGCACGAAGGCCGGATCACCCGGTGCTACCTTCCCGATCTCCTGCCCGCGTTTGACCTTGTCGCCCTTCTTCACCGACATCCCGCTCACGCCGACATAGACCGTCAGCAGATCGCCCGCATGGCGGATGATGACGATCCCCTTGCCGTTCGTGTCCGACGAGATGACGGTGATGGTCCCGGCATCCGCGGCCTTCACCGGGCTTCCGGCGGCGGCGGCGATATCGATCCCCTGGTTCTTCTTCGCGTCATAGCCGCGGATGATCTTGCCCGAAACCGGCATCGTCATCTTCGTGGCCGAGGCTGCGGAAGTCTCGGACCCCAGATCGGGCGAAGGCGGTGTCGCTTTGGGCTTCGTGCCCGCGGCTTCGATCTTCTCGTCGGGCAGCGGTTTTGACGCCGATGGCGGCTCGGGCGTCGGCGTGCCTGCGCCGGGGGGGGTAGGCACCGGTTCCGGGTCCGGCGCAGCTGCAGTGGCGATCGGAATGATCAGCGTCTGGCCTTCGCGCACGGCCATGTCGGCCCCAAGCTGGTTCCAGTCGGCCAGCGCCTTGGCCGAGACGTTGTAGGCCCGCGCAATGGTGAAGGCAGTCTCGCCCCTTGCGACCCGGTGGGTCAGCGGCTGGCCGGACACCGGCTTCGACGCGGCCGGCGAGGTGGTGCCCGACGGCCCGGCCTCATCAAGCGCGGTCGTCGCGATCGAGGTGATGTCGATCGCGCCACTGCCACCCACGACGGGCGGTTGCGGCGCAGCGGCGACCCGGTCGGGCAGGATCAGCATTTCGCCTTCACGCAAGGGATCGGTCGGGCGCAGCGCGTTCTTCTGGGCAAGCTCACCGGCGTTTATGCCCAAGCGCCCGGCCATGGTCGCGACTGTCTCGCCCCGGCGGGCGGTCGCCATCTGGTA
>NZ_JBOFBI010000205.1:0-69376 GCF_051645465.1 Tabrizicola sp.
GTGATGTTCGGGATATCGAGCTTGCGGAACAGTTCCGCCGCTTCCCGCACGAGGCGGCGGTAGCGGTCGACCGTATAGACCCTCCGCGCAAGCTCGGACAGGACGGCCGCCTGGTAGCCCGAGCCGGTGCCCACCTCCAGGACCGTGTCGCGCGGGTTCACTGCCAGCGCCTGGGTCATCAGGCCCACGACCGACGGCTGGCTGATCGTCTGGCCGCAGGCAATGGGCAGCGGCATGTCCTCATAGGCGCGGTCGGCGAAGATGCCGCGCACGAAATGGCCGCGGTCGATCCGCTCCATCGCGGTCAGAACGCGGCTGTCAGTCACGCCGCGCGAGCGGAGCGAAAAGAGAAAGCGCATCTTGCGTTCGGCAAGTTCTTCGGAGGTCAGCTGATCCTCCGGACCCCTGGTCATGCGAGCCTGTCCTCAAGATCGGCGATCAGGTCATGCGCGGTAAGATCCGCGCGCATGGGGGTGATCGAGATGAAGCCCTCCAGGTTCACGGCCGCGTCCGAGCCGGGCAGCGTCGGCGTGTGCTGATGTCCGCCTTTGATCCACAGGAACTTGCGGCCCGAGGGCGACTGATGCGGCTCGACGCTGAACGCGGTGTCGCGGCGGAAACCCTGGGCTGCGACCTTCATCCCGCGGGTGGTCGCGGCAGGCAGGGGCGGGAAGTTGACATTGTAGAACACGCGGTAGTCGTCTTGCGTCCAGAGGCCCTTGTCCAGGAGCGCCTTGACCAACGCCGCCCCGTGCTTTCGCGCAGAGTCGAAAGGATCAGCAAGGCGCACATTTTCCGGGCCGAAGAATTGCGACAGCGCAATTGCCGGAACGCCCTGCAACGCCGCCTCCATCGCCCCGCCTATGGTGCCGGAGTAAAGCACGTTCTCGGCGGCATTGTTCCCCCGGTTCACGCCCGACAGCACCAGATCGGGCTTTGCGCCATCCAGGACGTCGTAGATCGCCGCGAGCACGCAATCTGCAGGGCTTCCTTCGGCGGCAAAGCGGCGGGGCCCAAGTTCTGCAATCATCATCGGGTGGGTG
This sequence comes from Tabrizicola sp., assembly GCF_051645465.1. Taxonomy (GTDB): domain Bacteria; phylum Pseudomonadota; class Alphaproteobacteria; order Rhodobacterales; family Rhodobacteraceae; genus Tabrizicola. The sequence continues at coordinate 1,044 of NZ_JBOFBI010000205.1, forward strand.
TAGCTGATGCAGTGCCCAACCCCCGACTGCTCGAAAGCGGGCGCGACGGTCCAGACCTCGCCCTTCGGCCCGGCGATTTCGGTCGCGATTTCGGTCAGAACCTCAAGCCCCGGCGCGTTGATGCCATCGTCGTTGGTGATCAGGATGCGCATTCGGGGCCCCATTCGCTTGCCCCTGATTAGACGAGCCTTGCCCCCCCTTCAAGCGCCGAAGCCCAAGGGTCTTCACGAAGGAAAGACTTGCGCACGGGCGAAAGTCACAGTCAGATGACAGCAACTGGGGGAAATATGTCGGACCACACAAACGCGCGGCCCGAGGCGATCCGGGTCGACAACCTGCACAAGAGCTTTGGCACGCATCATGTCCTGAAGGGTGTGTCGCTGACCGCGTGCGAAGGCGATGTGGTGGCGATCATCGGCGGCTCCGGTTCGGGCAAGTCCACGATGCTGCGCTGCATCAACTTCCTTGAAACACCATCGTCCGGCGGGATCACGATCGCCGGTGAGGCGGTCAACATGCGCCGCGATGGGGCGCCTGCGAACCGCCAGCAGATCGAGCGTTTGCGCCAGAGCCTGGGGATGGTGTTTCAAAGCTTCAACCTCTGGACCCACCGCACGGTGCTGGAGAACCTGATCGAAGTGCCCGTCCATGTGCTGAAATGCCCGAAGGATGTGGCAGTCGAGCGCGCCCGGAAGCTTCTCGCCCGCGTGGGCCTGGCCGAGAAGGAGGGCGCCTATCCCGCCTTCATGTCCGGCGGCCAGCAGCAGCGCGCGGCCATCGCCCGCGCCTTGTGCATGGAACCGAAGGCCATGCTCTTCGACGAGCCGACCTCGGCGCTTGACCCCGAGCTTGTGGGCGAAGTGCTGCAGGTCATCCGGGGCCTTGCCGACGAAGGCCGCACGATGATCCTCGTAACCCACGAGATGAAATTCGCCCGCGAGGTCGCAAGCCACGTCATCTACCTGCACAACGGCCTGATCGAAGAACAAGGCCCGCCCGACCAGCTCTTCGGCGCGCCAAAGTCCGAACGGCTAAAGCAGTTTCTCAAGTCGGTCGCGTAATACGCTGCCAGAAAACAAAAAACCAACAAGGAGACTACCATGAAAGTCAAATCCCTCATCGCCGCCGCACTGCTTCTGGCCAGCCCGGTCGCTGCGCAAGAAGTCAAGATCGGCATCGCCGCCGAGGCCTATCCGCCCTTCGCCTCACCCGACGCATCAGGCAACTGGGTCGGCTGGGAGATCGACTTCATCAACGCCGTCTGTGCCGCGGGCGAGATGCAGTGCGTGATCACTCCGGTCGCCTGGGACGGCATCATCCCCTCGCTGACCTCGGGCCAGATCGACGTGATCATGGCCTCGATGTCGATCACCGAGGAGCGCATGCTGACGATTGATTTCTCGGACAAGTACTACAACACCCCGACGGTCATCATCGGCACCAAGGGCATAGACATGGCCCCCACTGCCGAAGGGCTCGCTGGCAAGATCATCGGCGTTCAGGCCTCGACCATTCACGCGGCCTATGTCGAGAAATACTTCGCGCCCACCGCGGCCGAGATCAAGATCTACCAGACCCAGGACGAAGCCAACTCGGATCTCGCCGCCGGGCGGATCGACGCGATCCAGGCCGACAGCATCGCGATGGATGCGTTCCTTGCGTCCGAGGCCGGGGCGGCTTGCTGTGACCTCAAAGGGGCCGTGGCGGACGATCCGGCGATCCTTGGCCTTGGCGTCGGTGCCGGGGTCCGCAAGGGCGAGGATGAGCTTCGCGAGAAGCTCAATGCCGCGATTGCCAAGGTCATTGCCGACGGCACCTACGACAAGATCACCGCGAACTACTTCGCCTCGTCGATCTACGGCGGATAAGGACGTGATGGTCGGGGGAAGACCGGCCGGGCCTTCCGCGCTTCCCTCCCCCCTTGTGGGGGAGGGAGAGGGTGGGGGGGCTCTGCTCCCGCCTGCAGCAAGCGCGCGTCATTCCGGCCGGTCGCCCCCCGCCCCCATCCCCTCCCCACGAGGGGGAGGGGAGGCTGACGGCGCCCACTGTTTCGCGTCGCTCCCAATCCGGTGTATGCGATGACCGGCGCGGGCCTTCTGGTCTCGACGCTTGACTATCTGGCATGGTCGCCTCCCGGCTGGGGGGCGACACTTGCCATCGCGCTCGGCAAGTCCATCCTGATCGCGATCGGCGCCTTCGCCCTCGGCCTCCTGATCGGCATCGCCGGGGCCTACGGCAAGCTCTACGGCGGCCCCATAACCCGCGATCTTCTCGGCATCTACACCACCATCGTCCGCGCCGTGCCCGAGCTGGTCCTGATCCTCATCCTCTATTTCGCCGTCACCTCGTCGCTCAACAACCTCCTCCTCGCCTGGGAGTTCGAGCGTATCCAGATTTCAGGCTTCGTCGCCGGAATCGCCGTCCTTGGCGTCGTGCAAGGCGCCTATTCGACCGAAATCCTGCGCGGCGCGATCCTCTCCGTCCCCCCCGGCCAGATCGAGGCCGCCCGCGCCATGGGCATGCCGCCCCTGAAGCTGGCCTGGCGGGTGACCCTTCCGCAGATGCTTGCGGCCGCAATCCCCGGCCTTGCGAACCTCTGGCTCATCGCCACCAAGGACACCGCCCTTCTGGCCGTCGTGGGCTATGCTGAACTCACGCTCGTCACAAGGCAGGCCGCCAGCACCACCAAGGCCTTCTTCACCTTCTTCATGGCTGCAGGCCTCCTTTACCTCGTCATCTCCATCCTCTCGACGCTCATCTTCGGCCGGATCGAGGCCTGGGCGCGCCGGGGCCAAGTCCGGCCGGGGACACGCTGATGCAGGGTTTCTGGGTCCCCCGTCGCATCGTCATGGCCGTGATAGCGGCGCTTATCGTGATTTGGTGCGTCAACAGCCTGAACTGGGCCTGGCTCGCAAATCCGAAGTACCAGACCCTGATCCTGCAGGGCATCTGGACCACCACCTGGCTTCTGGTCGTGACCATGGTCCTTGGCATGCTGCTCGCTATTCCCCTCGGCCTCGCACAGGCCGCAGGCCCCTGGTGGCTCGCCACCCCCTCGCTTGCCTTCTGCGGGCTGATCCGCGGCACGCCGCTCCTCCTCCAGCTCTGGCTCCTCTACTACGGCCTCGGCTCGCTTTTCCCTTCAATCCCCTGGATCCGGCAGTCCGACCTCTGGCCGATCCTGCGCCAGGCCTGGCCCTATGCGGTTCTTGCCCTGACCCTCTCGGTCGCGGGCTACTCGGGCGAGGTGATGCGCGGTGCCTTCAAGGGCGTGCCACACGGTCAGCTTGAGGCCGCAAAGGCCATGGGCATGCCCCGGTTCACCGTCTTCCGCCGCATCTGGCTGCCCCAGGCCATGCAACGCGTGCTGCCGACGCTTGGGGGTGAGACGGTCCTGACCCTGAAGGCCACCCCCCTTGTCGCGACGATCACCGTCATCGACATCTACGCCGTCTCCTCGCGCATCCGGCAGGACACGTTCGTGGTCTACGAACCGCTCCTCCTCCTCGCCGTCGTCTACATGGCGCTGGCCGGGCTGATCGTGCTCCTCTTCCGCTGGCTGGAATCCCGCGTGCCACAAAAGACGGTCTAAGGTGCGCCTGTCTGATGGAGTGGTTGGGCGTCACTGTCCTGCCTCAGCTCAGCAAACACATGCCTGAATAGGAGCAAGATACATGAAACCTATCCTTGCAATTCTAGCGCTCTTGGCGGGTCCGGCCCATGCCGAAGGCTTCGCCCTGACCGATCTCTCCGGCCTGCCGACGGACGGGACGCTCGTCGGCGGCGGCTCTTACATCGGCCGGGCCGAGCCCGCACGCCTGACCCTCATGTGCCCGGACTGCCCCGGCGCTCCCGTTGTCGACGCGCAGCTCGGCCGCCAGGACGATGGCACGGAAGACCGCGTGCGCACCGGCGAGACGACCTTCGCCAAGCTCGAAGAGCTTTGCCAGGCGCGCGATCCTGCGTGCCGGTTGGAAGGGCTTGAGGTCGCCCCCGCGGTGGGCTGGATGACCACCTATGCCCTTGGTAGCCGGTCAGCCCATACCGTCGTCATCTTGCGCGACGGCGATCTTCTGACCCTGCGCATCATGTCGGACGATCCGGCAGTGGCACGCTCCACCGCCGAAACGCTTATTGGCACGCTCGTCCCCCAAGTCGTCGGAGAGTGAGCCCTTTGCCCCGGCTGATCGTCCTACGCTTCCGCCGGCTAAAGACCCCGCGCGCCACAGAAAACGGCGCGAATTCCGTACCAAGCAGCATTCCGACCTTGCGCGCCGTCACGGGCATGGCTTCTATGCCCGCCACGGGATGCCGCATGAAACGAGGTGGTAATATGGAAGATTTGCCTTACGTGGTTGGAGGCATAGGGACGCTTGTAGGCGGGGTATATGTCGGCCGTCAGAAGGGGCGAAACGCCGGTATTGCGGCTGGGGCTGCCATCTTCGTCGCCTTCGTGCTGTTCATGGTCATTGCTGGCTACGGCTACTGATCCCTGGCCCGGTGCCCGACAGTCCCGCAACTGACAAATGCCGTTAACTTCGGCGGATTACCCGACCTGTCCGGGGTTTGACAGCCGGGGGGTGCGAATGTCAGCCTGATGCAAGGGCGCCACGAAGCGGCCCGCCAATGAATTCACAAACCAGGAGATTCATCTTGATCCTTCGTCGCGCACTGGTACTTGCCGTAGCACTTTCACCCTTGGCTGCAAATGCGCAGACCACCGGTGACGCGAGTATGCAGCAGTCAACTGATCAAACCCAGTTGCAACAGCCAACCAACGAAAGCGCTGGGCAGCCATACGGTGAAAACACCCTTGAGCAGAAAGCGGTTCTGGCGTCGGAAGAGGTTCTCAAGGCCGCAGTCGACAAGCTCAACGAAAGCTGCGGAACCGCCGTGACCGCCGCAATCACCTGGACCGGATATGACGCGATCAAGGCCCTGCCGGACGATCAAAAAGACGGTCGCACGATGGACAACATCTACAGCCTGGCAGGCGGGCAGGTGGAATCCCACCTTCTTGGCGTCGCGGACGCATGCCAGGACGAGCTCTTCAAATCCAACCTCGCGAAGAAGCTGAAAAGCATCGTCCTGATCCCGCGCGTAGGCGGCGTCAGCGCAGAAGAGCCGTCGCATGTGTTCGATCTGAAGGATGGCGTCCTGACCGTCACCTACCACGCCTTCACCAACAACACGGCGACCGACACGCTGCCGAAACTGTTCTAAGCGGCAAAGCCCCCAAGGTCAGCAGAGCGGAATGCCCGTCTTTGGCGTGGCTTCCGCTCCAGTACGTTAACGACCAAAGGTCGAATAGATCAGCGTCAGCCGCTCATCTTCGGCCTGGGCTTGCGGCGTGATCAGCGGGCCATCCTGGATCAGGGCAAGGCAGGCCTCCGCATCCCCGGCCTGGCCATCCTTGCACAAGGGGTGCCTGTCCCACCGCTCGCCGATCAGGGCCTGCGCGGCGGTGCTGCCAAGGTTCAATTCGCTCAGCTTCTGCATCTGGCCGAGTTCCACCCCCATCCCGTCGCGAAAGGCGATGAAGACCAGTTCGCTGCAGTAAAGCTCATCTTCGGATGCGTAGAAAAACGGGTCGTATCGCTTGCCGAAATGCTCGCGGGCCGCGGTTGTAACGGCCAGCGCCTGATCTTCGGTCAGGCCATCAAAGCGATAAATCGCGATATCCCCATCGGCGCCATGGGTCACCCATTCCTCGAAGGGTGTAGCGAGGGTAGGGCCGACGGCTTCAAGCACGACGACCTCTCCGGCTTCGTCGAAGTCGACGATACCCACATGGGTGTATTCGCTTTGCGTCGCCAGGCTGATCGCCAGCGATTGCGGCGACAACGAGTTCTGGAAGATCACATCCCCGCGCTGGAGGATGGGCATCTGGTCAGCCTGGGCCACCTGGGCCAGCGCGGCCGCCAGGGAAAGCGAGACGACTAGAAGACGCATGGAAATGACACCTCAGAGCTATTGATGCCGGTCAGCGTAGGGCGCCTTGGGTAGCCCCTCAAGTCAGGTTTCGGCCATGCGCAAGTCTTGACGAACTATGAACGCCAACCGGCAACCCATTGAAAAGAAATAGCCGAAAAAGCTGGGCACCGTGCCCAAACCCCTCAGGCATCTCGCTTGGCGATCCAGTCGTGGTCCGGATCATTCTGGAACCGCCACTTCCGCAAGGGCCCCGCCATCACGTTCAGATAATACATCTCATACCCATAAGGCGCCCCGCACGGATGGTGCCCCTTCGGGACGAGGACGACATCGTGGGACTTCACCGCCATGGTCTCGTCCAGCGACCCATCCTCGGTATAGACCCGCTGGATGCCGAAGCCCTGGCCGGGGTTCAGCCGGTGATAGTAGGTCTCCTCCAGATAGGTCATGCGGGGGAAGTCATCCTCATCATGCCGGTGGCTGGGATAGCTCGACCAGTGCCCCGCCGGAGTAAAGACCTCCGTGACCAGCAGCGAGTCCGCCACCTCCCGCCCCTCCATCGCGATGTTGTTGATGTAGCGGGTGTTGGTCCCCTTCCCCCGAGGAGTAAGCTCGATCCCCTCCGGCCCCAGCCGCCGAGCCTTGTGGCCACCCTTGCCCGGCGCCGAGCAGACCGCCAGCGTGCAACCCGTCGTCGCCACCGCCCGCCAATCCTGCCCGTTCGGGACATAAAGGCAATGCGGCGGCGTCTTCTCGAACACATCCATCCGCGCGCCCATCTCGCCCCAGTCCTGCCCGGCAGCCGCGATCTTCGCCTTGCCCTCCACCAGCACCAGGATTACCTCGCGGCCCCCCGTCACCTCCTCGGCCACATCCCCCGGCTCCAGCCGGTAGAGCGAGAAGCCCACATACCCCCAACCCGCACTCTCAGGCGTGATCGCATGAACCTTACCCCGAGCGCTGGTGGGTTTCCGCAAAAGATCGGCCATGGTCTTTCTCTTCTCCAAATATCCCGGGGGTCCGGGGGCGGGCCCCCGGTTCCTCCCGCTCAGATAAGGCCGGCTTCCTTCGACAACCGCTTCAGAGTAGCCAGCCCAAGGGTCTGGTAGAGCAGCGGATTGCGAACCTTCGGGTCCTGCTCGGCCTCGATCACGATCCAGCCGTCGTACTTTGCACCTGCGAGGATATTCAGCAAAGGCCCGAAGTCGATCCCGCCGTCCTGGTCGCCCGGCACCGTGAAAGCCCCGGCAACGACGCCCTGCAGGAAGCTCAGACGTTCTTTCCGGACCCGCTCGATGACGGCGGGACGGATGTTCTTGGCATGGAAATGGCGGACGCGACCTATGTGTCTGGCAAGCACCGCCACGGGATCACCGCCACCAAAAGCGCAGTGGCCCGCGTCGAAGAGGAGGTGGGTCTGCGGGCCGGTCGCGGCCATGAAGGCGTCGATGTCCTCGGGGGACTCGACGACCGTTCCCATGTGGTGGTGGTAGACGAGGATCAGGCCCTGGTTGCTCAGGTGGGCCGCAAAGGCTTCGAGCTTCGCACCAAACGCCTGCATCTCGGGGGCCGAGAGGCGGGGGCGGTCGTTCACCGGCTTGGTCGGGTTGCCGTGGATCGCGTTCGACGTCTCGCACACGATCATGACCTTGCAGCCATTGTGGCGAAGCTTGGCGATATGGGCCTCTGCCGCCTTGATCTCGTCCTCGACCGACCGGACCAGAAGCTCGGTCGAATACCAGCCGGAGATGAACTTCAGCCCGTACTCAGCCAGAAGCGCGCGCAGAGCCTCGGGTTCGTCCGGCCAGCGGTGGCCGCCCTCGATACCGTCAAAGCCGATCTGGCGACCGGCTTCGTCGAGGATTCGCTCGGTCGGGATATCCGCGCCGATGGTGCGGTCGTCGTCATTGGCCCAGGCGATGGGGTTCGTGCCGAATTGGATCATCTTCGTCTCTCAGTTGACCAGCCACTGGGCCTTGGTCGCTTCCTCATAGGCCTTGCGGGCCTCGTTCACTTCCACGCGGTCCGAGACCTCGGGCACGGCCACCTCCCACCAATGCCCGCCCGCACCTGTGCCGGGCATCGGGTCGGTGTCGATGACGATCACGGTGGGGATCGTCGCCGTCTTCGCGGCCTGCATGGCGGCTTCCAGCTCGGCAATCCCGGCGGCTTTCACCACGTTCGCCCCCATGCTTCGGGTATGGGCGACAAAGTCGATGTGGGCAGCATTGACGTGGTAGCTGTCGTCCAGAAGGTTGTTGAACGGTGCGCCGCCGGTGGCTGCCTGCAGCCGGTTGATGCAGCCATAGCCCCGGTTGTCGGTCAGGACCACGGTGAAGGGCACGCCCATCATCACGGCGGTGGCCAGTTCGCTGTTGGCCATCATATAGGACCCATCGCCGACCATGCAGATCACATCACGCTCGGGCAGGGCCATCTTGATCCCCATGGCCCCGGCGATCTCATAGCCCATGCAGGAGAAACCGTACTCAATGTGGTAGCCACCTTGCGAGGCGCGCCAGAGCACATGGAGCGCGCCAGGCATGGTGCCCGCGGCGCACATGATCAGGCTTTGCTTCGTAGCATTCCGCTGGACCGCCCCGATCACCTGCGCGTCGGTGGGGAGTTCGTTGCCCTTAGGGGCGGCGAAGAGGGTGTCTGTGGTCTGGAACCACGCGTCGCGGGTCTTGAAGTCGGGGTCGGGGAACCGGTGTTTGCCAAGCGCCGCACTGATCCGTTCCAGCGCGACTTTGGCATCTGAAACAAGCGGTTGCGCGGCCCGCTTATGGGCATCGTAGCCGTGGATGTTGATCGAGAGGAGCTTGCGGCCGGGGGCGGAAAAGACGGTCCAGCTGCCGGTGGTGAAGTCCTGGAACCGTGTGCCGACGCCGATCACCAGGTCGGCCCTCGCTGCAAGTTCATTGCCGCAACCGGTGCCCGTAACGCCGGGCGAGCCGAAGTGGAGCTTCTCCTCCCAATCCACCGCGCCCTTTCCGGCCTGGGTTTCGACGAGCGGGATGTTGTGGGTCTTTGCGAAGTTCAGAAGGGTCTGCTCTGCGCCGGAGTAAAGCGCCCCACCCCCCGCGACGATCAGCGGACGCTTGGCAGCGCGGATTGCGGCCACGGCGGCCTCAAGTTCACGCTGGTCGGGTGCGGGGCGGCGGATGTGCCAGATGCGGGGCTCGAAGAACTCCACCGGATAGTCGTGGGCTTCGGTCTGCGTGTCCTGACAGAAGGCGAGGCAGACGGGGCCGCAATTCGCCGGGTCGGTCATCACGCGAAGCGCGCGGGGGAGGGCGGTCAGGATATGCTCGGGGCGGCTGATGCGGTCGAAGTAGCGGACAACCGGGCGGAAGCAGTCGTTGGCGCTGACAGTCGCGTCGTCGAAATCCTCGATCTGCTGGAGCACCGGGTCGGGCGCGCGGCTGGCGAAGACATCGCCGGGGATGAAGAGCACCGGCAGGCGGTTCACATGGGCCAAAGCCGCGGCGGTGACCATGTTGGTGGCGCCGGGCCCGATGGATGAGGTGACAGCCATGGCATTCCTGCGCCCCTTGGCTTTGGCATAGGCGATCGCGGCATGTGCCATGGTCTGTTCGTTGTGCCCGCGCCAGGTGGGGATCGCATCGCGGTGGGCGTGCAGCGCCTCACCCAGACCCGCCACGTTGCCATGCCCGAAGATCGCCCACACCCCTTCGATGAAACGGCTGCCATCTTCGGCCTTTTGCATCGATAGCCAGCGGACCATCGCCTGGGCGGCGGTAAGGCGGACCGTTGTCATGCGGCATCTCCCATGGCTGCGCGCGCCTCGTCCCAGAGGGCGCAGAGGCGGCGGAAATTGGCGGCCATATCGGCCACGGCAGTTGCATCGTCGATCTTTCCGGCCATCCAGTCACGACCTGCCCCCGCGTGGATCGTGCGGCCAACGGCGAAGCCCTTGACCAGCGGCTGGGTCGCGGCGAGGCGGAAGGCGCTGGCAAGCTCGGCTTCGGACTGGCCGAGGCCAAGGACGACGATCCCCTGGCACCAGGGATCGCGGGCGCTGATCGCGGCGGTCGTGGCGGACCAGGCGGCGGCGGTCTGCATCGGTTCCAGCTTCCACCAGTCGGGGTAGATGCCGATGTCATAGAACCGGTCGATCAGCCGGGCGGTGGTCTGATCGTCAACCGGGCCGACTTTGGAGGGGATCACTTCCAGCAGCATTTCCAGCCGATTGCGGCGGCAGGCGTGGAAGAGGCGGGTGATCACGGCCTCCTGCTCGGCCCTCATCTCTGCCGCGTCGTCGGGGTGGCAGAAGCAGAGGACCTTGACCACATGCTCCAGCGGCCATTCGGAAAGCCCGCCGAAGTCAGGCCCAAGCTCGGGTTCCAGCGTCAGGGGCCGCGATCCCGGCCATTCGACCGGGCGCCCGATCCAGAGGCCCCGGCCTGCCGCCCGGTGCAGCGCTGTCTTGCCAAGACGGTTGTCGCAGAGAATGCCATAGCCTGGCGCGTCCCCTGAGACAGCCAGTGTGGCATCCAGGCACAGCTCCTTGAACCGGTTGATCTTTTCCGGCGTGGCGCCGGGGATGTCCTCCAGCTGGCTGCGATGGTCGAAGGCGAAGGCGCGCACCTCGGGCCAGGTCTTGCGGCGGTTGGTGGACCAGTGGATCTGCTCCAGCGCCTGGTCGTGGCGGAGGGCAGGGGTTACGATGCCGCGGTTGAGGAAGAACTGCAGCTCCTCCCACGAGGGATAGGCCGGGGTGCAGCCATGGCGGCTGACGGCAAAGGCGCCGCAGGCGTTGGCGTATTTCAGCGCCAAGGGCCAGGGTTCGTCGTCCATCCAGCCCTTTAGAAGCCCGGACATGAACCCGTCGCCCGCGCCAAGGACGTTGAAGACCTCGATCGGAAAGCCGGGGCCGGTTTGGCCGTCGTCCAGGCTGTCGGGGATGGTGCCGGTGAAGGCCGCAGCACCCATCGGGCCGCGTTTGCAGACGAGCGTGGCTTTCGACACCGCCCGAACGGCGCGGAGGGCGGCGATCGTGTCGGTGGAGCCGCCGGCGATGTGGAACTCTTCCTCGGTCCCGACGATCAGGTCGAAGAGGTGCAGGGTGGATTGCAGCTTCGCCGTGACCTTGGCGCTTTCGATGAAACGATTTTCCCCGTCGCCGTGGCCCGAAAGCCCCCAAAGGTTCGGGCGGTAGTCGATGTCCAAAGCCGTCCGCCCGCCGTGTTTGCGGGCGAGGGTGAGGGCCTTCATCACCGCCGCTTCTGTCCGCGGGTTGGAAAGATGCGTGCCCGTGGCCACGACGGCACGGGTCTCGGCGATGAAGCGTTCGTCGATGTCATCCTCGCAAAGCGCCATGTCGGCGCAGTTCTCGCGGTAGAAGATCAGCGGGAAATGCTTGTCGTCGCGGATGCCAAGAAGGACGAGGGCGGTCAGCCGTTCCGGGTCGGTCTTCACGCCCCGCACGTCGACACCCTCACGCTGCAGCTCCTCACGGATGAACCGGCCCATGTGTTCATCGCCGACGCGGGTGATGAGCGCCGAGCGCAGGCCCAGCCGGGCGGTCCCCGCCGCCATGTTGGTGGGCGAGCCGCCGATGTATTTCTGGAACGACCCCATGTCTTCCAGCCGCCCGCCGACCTGCGCGCCGTAAAGGTCGACCGACGAGCGGCCGATGGTAATGATATCAAGCGGTTTGGCGCGGGGGGCGGTCATGACCAGGCTCCGTAGTGCGGCAACGTCGAGTCGCTGATTGCAATGGAACGAATATTCCGCTTCTGCCGGGCAAGGAAGCCCTAAGTTTCGCGGCGGGCCGCAACGGCGACGGCCAGCGCAAGGGCCAGGGCAATGGCAGCCGAGAGCGACCGGAAGGCACCGAAATCTATCTCGTTGACCGTCAACACGGTGTCATCCGCCCCGGCAAGCCGCGTGGCGGGAGGATCCGTCAGGAAGACCACCGCAAGGCCGGTCTCGCGGGCCTGGGCGGCCAGCGCCAGCGTCTCGTCGGAGTAGGGTGCGAAGGTGATGGCGAGAAGTGCGTCGCCCGCCCGCAAGGTCGAGCGGTGACCAAGGCCCGCAACACCGTCGTGCAGGATGGCGGGAACCCCCAGCTTGTCGAAGACATACGCGAGATAGGAGGCGACCGGGAACGACCGCCGGAAGCCCGCAAGATGAATCATCTGGGCCCGCGAAAGCGCGTCAACTGCTTGATTCAGAGCGGTTTCATCAAGATCGCGCGTCAGTGCCTCCATCGACTGACGCCCTGCCTCGACGAACTCGGCCACCAGCGTCGCGGGTTGCCCGGCACCCCCCGCCTTCAGGTTGGCGAGCCGCGTGGCATAGTCGGGCACACCCCTCGACAACGCCTCGCGGAAGAGGCGCTGCATCTCGGCATAGCCGGAAAACCCCATGATCTGGCAGAAACGCATCATTGCCGACGGCGGCACTCCGGCGCCTTCGGCCATTTGCGCGACGGTAGAGAGTGCAATGCTGTCGAAATGGGTGGCGACATAGTCGGCGCATTGCTGCAGGCGACGCGGCAGCTGGCCGCTCAGCCGGTGAAGACGGTCGCGGAACGCCTCAATCGTCGGGGGGGCGTCGTGCAGTTCGATCGGGGGCGTTCCCTCGGGCATTGCAGCCTCTTGCCTTGGCGCAGGCACCATAGCACATGGAATGGACGTTCCAAGCCCCAATTCGGATGGATGTCACGGCCGCAAGCGCGGCGGGATCAGCCGGGTCTGCGACGATGGGGGTTCAAGCCGTCGGGCGTGAAGTGGTCCGGGAAGCACAAGGCTGCACAAGTCCGGACGGTGGCCAGCGCCTCGTCGCGGGCATAAGGCGAGACCATGGTCATCAGATCCAGCCAGACGCCTTCGACCGTGACACGGATCACCCGAGCCACGCGCTGAGCGTTCCGCCCATAGCCGCCCTGGTCCGAAAGACGCTGGCAGATCGCCTCCAATGTCACGTTGTAGGCATCGTCCTTGGCGCCGCAGGCTTCCTGATAAAGCGGGCGCGACTGGGCTTCGCCCCAGAAGCTGCACCAGGCGGCAAGGCGCGAAGGGGTGCAGATAGCCGGATTGAAGTCGGCGTTAATCAGCGCGTTTAACTGATCGGCCGGGTCGTCGCCAACCTTCGCAAGCGCTGACAGCCAGTTCTGCCGATATTCTTCCGCAAGGTAGTTCAGCGTTTCGGCCAGAAGCTTTTCCTTGGTCTCGAAGTGGAACAGTACAAGCCCGTGCGAGAGGCCCGCAGCTTTCGCGACCTCGGTCAGTGTGGTGCGGGAATAGCCGCGCGCGGCAAGCGTCTCGATCGTGGACTCGATCAGCTGCATGCGACGCGCCTCGCGGCTCATCGTGCGGGGCGGGCGGGGGATGGAGTTTTGCAGGCTGTCGGTCACGGGTCCGCCTCTTGCTGTCGCGCATGTGATAGCGACCGCGCGCCGAAAGACAACGGATAATCTTCGATTGACAGTGCAGTCAGTGGCGCGGCAGCCTTGGGACGACTGGGACCTGTGGGTCCTTTGCTCGCATGGAAGAAAGGATCGCGCCTGCCATGTCCGACACGACGCTGCTTCACAACGCGCGCATCAGGACCATGGACCCGGCCCGGCCCTATGCCGAGTGGCTGATCTTCGCGGACGGGCGCATTCTTGCGCTCGGAACAGGGGAGCCTCCGTCCGCCGATCACCGGATCGATGCGGCTGGGCGACTGGTGCTGCCAGGGTTCCAGGACGCGCACATCCACCTTCTGTCGGGCGGGACGGACTTGGCGACGGCCGCGTCGCTTTATGATGTCGAGAGCGAGGCGGAGCTCCTGGCCCGGCTTCAGGCCCATGCGACCGCGCGACCTGCCCTGTCGATGGTCCAGGGTTCAGGGTGGCAGCCCGGCGTCTTTGGCGATCACAACCTGACAGCGGCGCTGTTGGACCGGGTCGTCGCGGACCGTCCGGCGGTGATCTACGACAGCTCGTTCCACAACGCTTGCCTGAACAGCCGCGCGCTGGAGATGGCGGGGATCGGGGATGGCACGCCCGATCCGCTGAACGGTCATATCGTCCGGGATGGCCAGGGCCACGCGACGGGGATGCTGCACGAAGAGGCGATTCCATGGGCCATTGCGCGGCTGCCGCAACTGACGGATGACGATTATCTGGACGGGTTGGAGGCAGGGCAGGCCCACGCCAATCAGCATGGAATAACCGGGGTGCTCGATCCGCGGGTGACCGAACTGGAAGCGCGGATCTATGCGCGTGGGCTGGCCGAGGGGCGGCTGACACTGCGCGTTGCGGGGGCGGCGCTTGTGACGGCAGCGGACACGCCAGAGACAGCGGTCGCGCGGCTTTCGGCGATGCGGTTGGCGCATCCGGGGCCGGATTTCCACGTCCAGTCGGCCAAGTTCTTCATGGACGGGGTGTTCGAGAACCGGACGGCAGCCTGTCTTCAGCCTTATGCCGACCCTCCCGCAGGCAACGCGCCCTGCATGTTCGGGGCCGAGGCGACAGCCGGGCTTTTCCAGGCGCTGGAAGCGGCACGGTTCGCGATCCATGTCCATGTCATAGGGGATGCGGCCGCGCGGCGGGCGATCGAAGGGCTGGAGGCCGCGCTTGCGGCCAACGGCCATTGGCCCGCTCAGCATCAGCTGGCGCATCTGCAACTGGTTGACCCCTTGGACTACCGGCGTATCGCGGGGCTTGCGACCGCGAACATCCAGCCGCTCTGGGCGCGCTACGATCCGGTGGTGCCGGACATCGCACTGGACATGATTGGTGCTGCGCGGTTGGGCGAGACCTATGCGTTCCGCAAGATGCTGGATGCGGGGGCCGACTGGTGCCTGTCCTCAGACTGGCCGGTGTCGACCCTGAACCCGTTCGAGATCATCGAAACCGCAGTCACTCGGCAGGCCCGGCGGGACGAGAACCCGCGTGAGCCGTTCCTTCCAGGCCAGGCGCTGACCGTTGAAGAAGCCGTGCTGGGCTATACCGCCCATGCCGCGCGGGCCTGTTGGCGGGGCAGCCACACGGGCATGCTGCGACCGGGGTTCTCGGCAGACCTGATCCTTCTCGACCAGGATATCTTTGCGGTGGCGCCCGATCGGATGTCGGACACCAGGGCAATGATGACGCTCTTCAAGGGCCGGCAGGTCTGGCGCGATCCGGCTTTCGGCTGAAACCTGGCCGCTTCAAACGCGAAAACCCCGCACCTTGCGGCACGGGGCTTCCAGAGGCCAAGACCAGAGAGGGTTACTGGCTCAGCTCGTTGAATTCAGCAAGCCCAGAAGCAACGATATCATACCACTCGCCGCTTTCGCGCATCTCGGTCAGGCCACGGTTGATCATCGCAAGATAGACACGGCCGCGCGGATTGTTCTTGGCCACGATGAAGTGGAAGGTGGGGAATTGAACAAGATAGGGGTTGACTGCGATCCGGTCCCCGACGCCGAGATCTTCAAACAGACGAATACCGGTTTCCGTTCCGTCAACGTAGACGTCGACTTCGCCATCCACGACGGCCTGGGCGCAGTCAGCCAGAGATGGCAGCAGGACCATGGTGATGAACGGTTCGACCAGACCTTCGATCTCGAGCATCTCAAGCTCATAGTCCTTCGGACGGCAGATCCTGGCCCCCTCGAGGTCCCGGAAGGTAGGAACGTTGGCATACTTGTTGTCGTTCAGGGTGATGTACGAGAACGCCATCTCGTAGATCGGAAGGGACTTGTCGAACTGGGTGCAGCGAAGAAGCGAGAACTCGCCGAGGAGGTCCATCTTCGAGCAGTCGGGCATCATCCAGGCAACCGAGACATCCATCGCGCCGGTCGGCAGAAGCGGGTCCAGGTGCGCACCCCAGTCGTCGACCCAGGAAAGCGTTGCCTCGCGATCGTTGCCGCCACGCTGCAGGGCGGTCATCGCGAGCCGGTTCATGATGCCACCGCCGGTGAGCGATTCGTCGGTAAAGGGCGCAAAGCCGTTCGCAGTGACAAATTTGAGCGGAGGCTCATAGATGTTGTTCTTCGTCGCGGTCGCTTCCTGCTTTTCAGTCTCGGCATCGATGACCGAGCTCAGCTCGGAATCGGCGGTCAGGCGGCCGTCTTCACAGGGCAGGATCAGCTCCAAACCAGCGGGCAGGCTGTTCGGGCTTGCAGCCAGCGCATCGCGGTTCGCGTTGAAGATCATCTGATAGTCGAAGGTGCCATAAGCTGTCTGGGCGATCGAGCCCAGTGTGTCGCCATCCTTGACGGTGTACGTGGTGCAGGCTTCTTGGGCCGAAGCCATTGCAGGAAGCGCGAGCAGCGCAACCGTCAGAACGGCCAGCCGATGTTTCTTTGATGCGTTTTTCATGCGGCGCATTTCCTTCTGAAGGCTAGAGGTTTGTCTTTAGTGAACAGTCAGACACCGAAACAATTCACTGGATAACGAACCATATCTTCGCATAAGTGGCACGAATATGGCGTTCCGGTGGTCAATCTCGTCCACTTTTGGCGTTGCGGACGAACTGATCAACGGTGCAATTCTCAAGGTTCCGATGCCATCGGGTTAGCGGGCCGATGGCTCTAATTCCTTAATCCGACGCTCTTTCCAAAGACCGGCTCTCATCGCCGAGAGCCGGGTGGACGGGCGTGGGCAGCACTTACAGATGCTACGACCTATTGCTGCAGATTGTTGTTTGTCAACGCTGTGGAAACAATATCATACCATTCACCAGACTCGTACATCTCAATCATGCCTGCATCCAGCTTGCCGATCATGTCCACGGCCCGGGCGTTGGATTTATGGGCAATCACATGCAGGCTGAGGAGCGTCGTCAGATGCGGGTTCTGTTCGATTTCAGCAGTGAGGCCAAGCTCCGAGGCAGCCGAGTCCCCGACTTCAGCATCGACAGATACCAGATCGACCTCGCCGGCGGCCAAGGCCCGGAAACAGTCGATCACTTCGGTAGGCCGGGACAGCGTGATTGCCGGGGCCGTAAGGCCGACGGAATCGAGAACACCCGTGGTATAGCCCTCGGGCCTGCAGATGCGCTTGCCTTGGAACTCGGCATAGCTGGTAGCCGCAGAAAGACCACTCTCGCGCAGGGCAAAAAACCCGTCGACGATTTCGTAAAGCGGGCCGGAGAAGACAAAGTCATTGCAACGGACCTGATCGCCGGGTGACAGCGTTTCCGGCGCTTCGCAGTTGGGACGGATCCAGGGGAAGCTCAGATCGTACGCGCCCGACGGGAGGAGCGCGTCGATGTGCGCCTGCCAGTCGTTGATGAAGGTCAGGTTGTAGGTGATCCCGGGGTCGGCGCGGAAGACCGCCATCTCGACCAGCTGGGTGACCATCCCGCCGCCGGGAAGCGTTTCGTCAGCGAAGGGGGAATAGCCGTTGCCGGTCACAAAGCTGACGGGCTTGGTTTGTGGGTCAGCGGGTTCGACTTCCGGGTTCGCCGCGACGGTCGTGACGCTTTCGGCGGCCGCGGTCTCGGCTGCGGCCGGTTCGTTCTGGCAGGGCAGAACGAGCTCGGTTCCCACTTCGATCAGGTCGGCCTTCTCGCCGATCACTGCGACGTTCGCGTCATAGATCAGCCGATAGAGATCGGCGTCGCCATAGGCTTCGCGGGCGATGTAGCGCAGGTTGTCGCCCGCAACCACGGTGTAGGTCGTGCAGGCCTCCTGGGCCAAGCTTGCGACGCTGGTCAGCATGAGAGCAGATGTGCCTAAAAGGATAGTCCGCGCGATTGCCATCTTTACTTACTCCTTGTGCCAGTCTTGCAGACGGCTAACTGTTTTCATGCGCCGCCAGGCCAGAGGGGCAGGGGTCGTTTGTGTGTTTACTTCGACCTGACCAACACGGGTCAGATCGCCTCGTTTGTGTTCAGTCCGGACACTTGGGCCGCTCCAAGCCGTCCGACCGCCCGTTCAAGCGCTTCGATCAGCGGATCAAGGGGCGTCGGGCCGGTCTGATCGACCGATCGCCCGCCAATGCTCCGACCGCCGATGGATCGGAGACTAGTTTCTTGCAGTCGGGCGGCGTTATTCTGCACAGTGGCCTCACTTCGTCGGATCGACCGTCAGACGCATGGCCGCCGTGGTGACCTTGCTGCCGCGGAGGATCGAGAAACTTGTCACTCTGGTGCCCTGCTCCGCAAGGACAGGCATCAGCTTCTCGAGCGAGTCGGGGGCGTCCATGCGAAGTCCAGTGCTCTTCTCACGGAACACGACGTCACCGGGGAGCAGGTTCGTTTCGTTGGCGTCTGCCACACCGGTGACCACCGTTTTCCACTCACCATCAATGTTGGTGATGGCGAAGCTGACCCCGTTCCGCAGGCTGACCAGCCGGACGGCTTTCACGGTCAGAAGCCCCGTCTTTTTCTGTCCCGCTGGATCGGAGTAGTCCACAACCACGCGAACCTTTCCGTCCGGGTCGATGTTCATCACGTTCAGAACGCCACCGGCAAGGCTGCCGCTCGAACTGATCGGCACGCCATTAACCGCATAAAGCAGCACGCCGGGCTTAAGCCAGTCCCCCGCCTCCGTCAGATCGGCGTTTGGCGAAATCCGGGCGACAACCGCGACCTTCGATCCGCCGACAGTGCGCGTCCCTTCCGAGATCGGCATCTCGACATCCCAGACCGCAAAGCCCGCTTGAATGGGCTCGACGGTACCGATCGGCGAAGCGAACGGCAGCTGGAGCACTTCGATGTTCAGCAGTTTTTCCTTCAGGATCGCTTCGGCAGCAGAGAGACGAGAAGCATCTTCAAGGAGAGCTGCTTCCGATTCGCTGAGCGTGGTATCGGCCGCCGCACTTGCTTCGGCGGCAACGGGCGCCTCGGCCGCGGCTTCGGTCAACCCGGCGGTCGCCACTGTTTCTGTGGCCGCCGGCGCATCGGCCGCAGGCTCGGATTCGGTCGTCGACGCGATTGCAGGCGCCGCATCTGGGGCGACTTCCACAACCTCTGCGGGCGAGGTTTCGGGCGCAGCCGCCACTGTCGCGGTTCCCGCTGTTGCCACTTCGACGGTCTGAGTGTCAGTCGCCTTGGTCCGTGCCGGCGCGGCTGTTGCTGCATCCTGTTCGATGGGCAAGCTGCCGTCGTTGTTAAGCACAACGTAGCCGCCCGCCACCAGGATCAGCCCCAGTGCGACCGCAGCGGCGATCTGCACGCTGCGTTTGCCGCCTCCGGTCGACGGCGGGGCGACCTGGGCGTAGCGCGTGGCGTGTCGGCTGATGCGAGACGCTGCCGGTGCCGGCTCGGGCGCAGGCACAGGCTGAACGACCTCTGCCGGTGCATTGGCGCGGTTGAAATCCGTGATCAAGCGATGCACGGCATCGTCCACGCCCTCTGGCGCGGCGAGCACCACTGCCTTGCCCT
Organism: Tabrizicola sp.; assembly: GCF_051645465.1. Classification (GTDB taxonomy): domain Bacteria; phylum Pseudomonadota; class Alphaproteobacteria; order Rhodobacterales; family Rhodobacteraceae; genus Tabrizicola. The sequence goes on from NZ_JBOFBI010000205.1 coordinate 20,309, forward strand.
GATACAGCTCCAGCCATTCCTGCGCGGTTTGCACACGGTCTTTCGGCAGCGTGCTCATGGCCCGGTCGATCGCTTCCAGGTAGCCCCTGGGATAGTCCGCGAACCGGCCGGCAAGCGGCACGTAAGGATCGGGCCGGTCTTCGGCCAGCGCAGCCAGCCGGGCCTGCCCGTTGACCGGCGCTTCGTCCGAGATCAGGTGATAAAGCGTTGCACCCAATGCATAAAGATCGCTCCAGGGCCCTTGCTCGGACCCGGCGATGTAGAATTCCTGCGGCGAGTAGCCGTCCTTGACCACGCGCAGCGCCGACATGGCGCGGTTGGTCTGCGAAGCCTTCTCGCGCGCGGCGCCGAAGTCGATCAGGATCGGTTCGCCGTCCTGGTCGATCAGCACGTTGTCGGGCGAGATGTCGCGGTGAAGCATGTCATGCGCGTGGATGAAGCCGACGGCATCCAGCAACTTGTCGGTGATCTGTACGATCTCTGCAGGCGTCGGGCGCCGGCCCTCGCCATCGATGATCTGCTGAAGATCGAGGCCGTTGATAAAGTCGATGGCCATGTAGGCGGTGCCGTTGTCTTCAAAGACCTGATGCACCGCGACGATGTTCGGATGCACGATCTTGGCCAGGCTCCGCGCTTCTTTCACGAAGAGCTGGATGATCGAGCGAAGCTCGGCCGTATGGGCGCGCGAGCGGGCCGCCACCATGACCTTGCTGCGACGGCAGACCGAGCCCGGGAAGCACTCCTTGATGACCACATCGCGGTCCAGGCTGTCCTTGGCCAGATAGGTTATGCCGAACCCGCCGCTGTTGATATAGCGCGTGATCGTGTATTGGCCCTTGAGCAGCTTAGCGCCCGGCTGCAGTTCGTCGATGAGGTCTTCCTCCTCATCGATCGCGGGTTCGACCGCCTTTTGCTGCGCCATATTCTTCACCCTTCCAGCAGTGCGTCGGCCCGAATGTAGCAATGCTGTTGAGGCTTGGCTGACAATGACTTTACCAGCCGCAACCTGCAACGCTTATCGTCCACATTAACGCACCAATCTACAGGTTATTCCATGGTTGTGGATGAGGGCGAAAATGGGGCGATCGAAAGGAGATTTGAAGGATCGCCGCGCACAACCCTGGCGGGCGGGCGATGATGCTGTCATCGACGTAGCGATCCTGCAGCTCGCTGCGCAAAATGGGTGCATCCTGAAGGCACTAGCCCCGTTTCGCCGCGAGGGGGAAGGCGCGTCGCGCCGGGCCGATTCGGCGGTTGGCCGCCAGGTTTGGCGACGTCGGTGCGCCAGACTGCCGGGTGCGTCCGCGCCCCGCAGAAAGCCGGTTCAGCAGCCCCCCGAAGGCCATCGCGGGCAGTTCTAACCCCGCGGCAACCACCCGGCGGATATCCAGTCGTCGACGATTGTCAGGGCGATTTCGGAAAACTCGGGGTCGTTGATATGGGCATCCAGCTCGCGCAGCTCGACGTTGGGCGGACAGCACGTCCGGACTTCCTCGATGAAGGCCCGAAGCCCCTCGGCATCGTGCAGGGGGCCGCCTTCACGGTCCCATTCGTTGCCACCGCGCGTCGGCAGAAGGAAGACCGTTCTGCCCTTGGCCTGCGCGAGCTTGCCCATGATCGCCCGCGCAACCTTCCGGCGGGCCTCTGCATCCAGTACGACCGAGGACAGAAGACGGTTGTGCGCGTGGCTTGGTAGATCCGCGAACTGGGCGGGCAGCGGATGCCAGCCGACGACGTCGACAAGATCATAGCAGCCAATCGAGACGATCTGAGGAATGCCCCGCGCCCCGGCTGCGGTCATCCGGTCAGGCCCGGCACTGATGGCCGAGCCGAAGAGATGGTTCCCCACCTCCTGCGGTGCGAAGTCGAGGACAGCAGCGAAAGCCCCTTCGGCCGCAAGGCTTTCAAACGCCCGTCCGCCCATGCCTGTCGCATGGAAGACCGCCACCTCGAACCCCCGCGCTTCAAGCGCCGGTTTCAGTGTGACCATGTAGCGCAGCACGGTCTTGCCGAAGCTCGTCATCCCGATCAGCGGCCTGTCGCGGCGGGGGGGCTCGACCGCCCTTGCCGCCCCCAGAACTGCCCCCGCCGCCTGGGACAAAGATGCCTTGCAGATCGAGTTCAGCCCGTAAAGCCCGCCCGCCCAGAGGATCATCTGGATGTCGGCCGCAAGCCGTTCGGGTGGCAGCATGGGGGAAAAGCTGACGGTCGAGACCACGTGTTTCGGCACGCCCAGGGGCAGCGCCGAGCAGAGGTCAAGCGCGAGGTCCGTGCCCATCGTGCCGCCAAGGACGATCACCCCGTGGATGCGGCCCCCGGAATGCAGCTTCGCCGCAAGCCTAGCCGAGCCCGTCGCCATGATCTGCATGGCGGTGTTTTCGTCCTCGGCCGCGATGGCTGCGGCGATGGAAGAGCCTGCCGCCTCGGCCACCTGGTGCTTGGAGATATCGGTGGGACTGGAGGGGTCGCCCAGGACCGAGACATCCATGGTCAGAACCCGCCCGCCCTGCGCAATGATCACGTCGCGCATGTAGACAAGCTCGGCGTCCTTGGTGTCCCAGGTGCCAGCCACGAGGATGCAAGGCGCTTCGGTCATAGCTGGATCCATGCGGTCTTGAGATCGGTGTATTTTTCCAGCGCATGCAGGCTCTTGTCGGCCCCGTTGCCGGATTGCTTTGTGCCCGCCAGGGGTACGGTCACATCTACCCCGCCATAGGTATTGACGTGAACAACCCCCGCACGGATGCCCCGGATCATCCGATGCGCGCGGGAAAGGTTCGCGGTCCACACCCCGGCGGCAAGGCCGAAGTCGCTGGCATTGGCCAGCCGCAGCGCCTCAGCTTCGTCGCTGAACGAAGTGACGGCGAGGACGGGACCGAAGACCTCCTCCCGGAAAAGCCGATGCTCGGGACGGACGCCGGTCACGATGGTCGGCTCCATGTACCACCCTCCCGTCTCTTCCAGCGCCCGCTTGCCGCCGGTCACGATCTTACCGCCCTCGCGGGTGGCATCAGCGACGAAGCCGAGATTGCCTTCCAGCTGGACCAGCGAGTTCACCGCGCCGACTTGCGTCTCAAACTGCAGCGGGTTGCCGACCGTCATCTTGCGGGTCGCCTCGGCCAGTTCGGCGACGAAGGCGTCGTGGATCGACGCTTCGACCAGCAGCCGAGAGCCCGCGACGCAGACCTGCCCGGCGTTACGGAAGATCGCGTTGGCGGCGGCTTTGGCGGCGGCGCAAAGGTCGGGGGCATCGGCGAAGACAACGTTCGGGGACTTGCCGCCCAGCTCCAGATAGCACCGCTTGAGGTTCGACTGCGCCGAATACTGCAGCAACCGGCGGCCAGTTGCACCCGAGCCCGTGAAGACCAGCACATCAACATCCGGCGAAAGCGCCAGCGCCTCGCCCGTGACCCGCCCCGGACCGGTGACCACGTTGAAGACGCCTGGGGGAATGCCTGCCTCCAGCGCCAGCCCGGCCAGCCGCAGAAGCGAAAGCGAGGCGGTTTCGGCTGGTTTCAGCACCACCGAATTGCCCATGGCAAGGGCGGGCGCGATCTTCCATGACCCGATCATCAGCGGGAAGTTCCAGGGCACTATGGCACCCACTACCCCAACCGGTTCGCGGTGAACCAAGGCGAGGACGTTCGACGGTGTCGGTGCCACCTCGCCGTAGACCTTGTCGATGGCCTCGGCATAGTAGCGAAATGTCCCGGCGGCACTGCCCGGTTCGGCCTTGAGCGCCATTGAGATTTCCGTGCCATTGTCGCGGACGCCAAGGACGGCAAGTTCGGCGGCATGCTTGTCGATCAGGTCGGCCAAGCGGTGCAGCACCGCCTTCCGCCCGGCCGGAGCCATGCGCGACCAGCGCCCGTCCTCGAAGGCCGCCCGGGCTGAAGCGCAGGCGCGGGCGACATCGGCCGGGCTGGCCGAGGCAAGCGTGGTCAGCTGCCGCCCGTCGATGGGCGACAGGACCGCCGACGTCCCGCCTGCACCATCAAGCGACTCTCCATCGATCAGAAGCTTGCCCGGACCGACCGGGCTTGCCGCCAGTTGGTCGATGGTTGCCTGATCCAATGCCATGGGCTTGCATTCCTGTAGCGGCGATCGGTTCAAATAATGAACCAATGGTTTGAAAAACAGATTGACAGCCCTTGTCCCGATCTGTCAACAAAAATGCCATGGGGCTTCGGGCCCGCTGCTTGGGATGCCGCCGGGGGCGGCAAGCACCATGGGAACAGTCGGAAAAGCGCTTGACCTTCTGGACCTCTTCTCAAGGGCCGAGCCTCAGCTTGGGCTCTCGCAGCTTGCGCGCGCCTCGGGCGTCAACAAGGCCACCTGCCATCGCCTGATGTCCGAACTGGAATCGCGCGGGCTGGTCGAGCAGGTCGGCCCCGCCCGCGAATACCGGCTTGGCTCTGCCGTCCTGCGGCTTGCGGCCCTCAGGGAAGCCGCCGTTCCCACCCGCGACGCGGCGATGCCTGTCCTGCGGCGGCTGGCGGAAACCACTGGCGAGACCGCCCATCTGTCGCAGCTTGTCGCCGGTCGGCTGCAAACGCTCGCCTTCGCCTACTCCTCGCGGCCAGGGGTCAAGGTCATGATGGAGGACGCCGATTTCCTGCCGTTCCACGCCACCGCATCGGGGGCAGCGGTGCTTGCGCAGCTTGCCGATCCCGAACCCCTGATCGCCGTGGCCCCCGACCAAAACGCCCTGCGCACCCGGATTGCCAATTGCCGTGACAATGGCTGGGCCGAAACCGTCTCGACCTTCGAGAAGGATGTCCATGGCCTTGCGGTCCCGCTCTTTGACGCCTTCGGCCAGTGCACCGGCGCGCTGGCCGTGGCCGCCGCCGCCCCGCGCATGACGCCCGGTCTTCACGCCGCGATCACCGCCGAACTCACCTGCGCAGGGGCCGAAATCACCGGGCTCTGGGGCGGCGTGATCCCCGATGCCCTGGCCCGCCTCTGGCGCGCGGCCCCCTCAAAGGACCCGGACCGATGAAAGACGCGAACTTCCTGAAAGCGCACAATGCCCGCTCGCTCTGGCATCCGATGACTGCGCCCGCAGACAGTCACAAGTCCCCGCCGGTGATCGTGACCGCGGCCTCCGGCGTCCGCATCCGCGACATTGACGGGCATGAGGTGGTGGACGCGGTCGGGGGCCTCTGGAACGTCAACCTCGGCTATTCCTGCCAGCCGGTGAAGGACGCCATCGCCGCCCAGCTCGAGGCGCTCCCCTACTACTCGATCTTCCGGGGCACCTCCAACGACAAGGTGATCGAACTGGCGGAAGAGCTGCGCACCTTCTTCGAACCCGATGGCCTTACGCGGGCGTTCTTCACCAGCGGAGGCTCGGACAGCGTGGAAACCGCGCTGCGCCTGGCGCGGCAGTACCACAAGATCAAGGGCGAACCCGGGCGGGTGAAGTACCTCTCGCTCAAGAAGGGCTATCACGGCACCCACATGGGCGGCGCCTCGGTCAACGGCAACGCGAACTTCCGCACCGCCTACGAACCCCTGCTTCCCGGCTGCTTCCACATCCCCGCGCCCTACACCTACCGAAACCCCTTCAACGAGGACGACCCAGCACGGCTCGCCCAGCTTTGCCTGCAGGCGCTGGAGGACGAGATCGCCTTCCAGGGCGCAGGCACGATTGCCGCGTTCATCATGGAGCCGATCCTGGGGGCAGGCGGCGTGATCCCCCCGCATGAAAGCTTCATGCCGGGGGTCGAAAAGCTGTGCCGCAAGCACGGCATCCTGCTGATCGCCGACGAGGTCATAACCGCCTTCGGCCGCACCGGGGCCTGGACCGGCAGCCGACTTTGGGGAGTGAAACCGGACTTCGCCTGCACGGCCAAGGCGATCACCAACGGCTACTTCCCCTTCGGCGCGGTGATGATCGCCGAAGGCGTGGCCCAGGTATTCGAGGCGGATGAGACGGGAAAAGCCGCCATCGGCCACGGCTACACCTACTCCGGCCATCCGGTTGGTGCGGCGGCAGCTCTCGCCTGTCTGGCCGAGACGAAGCGGCTGAACGTCCCGGTGAACGCGGCCGCGCGGGGCGCGCAGCTTTGGGAGGGGCTGAAGGCCCTGCAAGCGAAGTACCCGGTGATCGGCGATATCCGGGGCGGGCATGGGTTGATGCTGGCGATCGAGATGGTGGCGGACCGGGCCACCAAAGCCGCCCCACCCAAGGCGCTGCCGGGGCAGGTCCAGGCGGCGGCCTACAAGGCGGGCGCAATGATCCGGGTCTCTGGCCCGAACATCATCCTCTCGCCCCCCCTGATCCTGACCCCGGCCGACGCCGACATCATCCTCTCGGCACTCGACATGGCCCTGGCGGCAGTGTGAAGGCCCCATGACCACAGGTTTCTGCTTCGATGAACGCACGCTCTGGCACTCGACCGGGGAAGCCGCCCTCTTTCTCCGCCCCGGCGGCTGGGTGCAGCCCCCGGCGGCGGGCGGCCACGCGGAAAACCCGGAAACCAAAAGGCGGTTCAAGAACCTGCTGGAAGTCTCCGGCCTCTGGCGCAAGCTTGCCGTCGAGACCGCACCCGAGGCGTCGGAGGAAGCCCTGCGCCGCATTCACCCGCCAAGCTACCTCAATGAATTCAAACGGCTTTCGGATGCGGACGGCGGCATGCTGGGTGAGGAGTCACCCTTCGGTCATGGCAGCTATGAGATCGCCGCCCTCTCGGCAGGACTGGCGATCCACGCGATGGACAAGGTGCTGACGGGTGAGTGGACCAACGCCTATTCGCTCTCGCGCCCGCCCGGCCATCACTGCATGCCCGACCATTCGATGGGCTTCTGCCTCATGGCGAACATTCCGGTCGCCATCGAAGAGATGAAGGCGCGGCACGGCCTTGGGAAAGTCGCCGTGGTGGACTGGGACGTCCACCACGGCAACGGGACGCAGGCGATCTACTGGGAAAGGCCCGATGTCCTGACCATCTCCATCCACCAGAACGCCTGCTATCCGACCCATCTTGGGACGACCGCCGAACGTGGCGGCGGGGCGGGCGAGGGAGCCAACATCAACATCCCCCTCCTGCCCGGCGGGGGCCACCAGAGCTATCTGATGGCGATGGATCGCATCGTTCTGCCCGCGCTAAGCCGCTTCAAACCCGATCTGATCGTCGTAGCCTCGGGCCTCGACGCCAACGCTCTCGATCCCCTGGCCCGGATGATGGCGCATTCCGGCACCTACCGCGCGATGACCGAACGCCTGATGCAGGCCGCGGCCACCCTCTCAGCCGGACGGCTGATGATGGCGCATGAGGGCGGCTATGCCGAGGTCGTGGTGCCCTTCTGCGGCCACGCGATCATGGAGACGCTCTCGGGCGAGAAAACCGCCGTAGTGGACCCATTCCTCGACTTCGTGACCGAACAGCAACCCCCACCCGAATTCGACGCCCTGGAAGACCGGCGACTGGCCGAGATGGCCAAGTCTTTCGGGCTCTGAAGGGCAGCTGACCCCTCCTCGTTCGACTTCGTCTCCTCGTCGGTCGCCGCCCGCGAGGAGTGCATGAAATGCATCGACGAGCAGCCCGCCCCGTGGCAGGGTCGCCCCCATGTCCACCCCCTTTGCCGGCCCTCAGATCCCGACGCTGGTCCAGCACATTCTGGAACGGATCGATCTTGGCCAATTGAACCCCGGCGATCTTCTGGACGAGGCGGAGCTTTCCCAGACCCACGGCGTCTCGCGCACCCCGGTCCGCGAGGCGATCCTCTATCTCGAGGCGCTGGGCCTTGTCCGCCGCCTGCCCCGCAAGGGGGCCGCGATATTCCGTCCGACGCTGGAGGAGTTTCTGGCGATCCTCGAGGTTCATGCGAAACTTGAAGGCCAGGCCGCAGGTCTGGCCGCACGCCGCCTCTCGCGGCAGGGTGCCGATGAGCTTGAGGCCGCCGTGCGAGCCTGCGAAGCCAAGGCCGCAGAAAGCCCCAATGCCGACCCTGACGGCTACTACCAGCTGAACCTGCGCTTCCACGCCTGCGTAGCCGCGGCATCTGGAAACGGAGTGCTCCTCGAAAGCCTCAAAACAAATGCCCGCCGCCTGCTTGCCTATTACCGCGCACGTTACCGCTTTGCCGGGGCCATCCCCCGATCCGCGACCGAGCACCGCGCCATCGCGAAGCTCATCACCGACCGCGATTCCGCCGGGGCCGAGGTAATGATGCAGTCCCATGTCCAGTTCGACCAGGTCACCGCGATGGACCTGCTTGCCGCGCTGTCGTGAGGCAAGACTTCGATTTTTCGACGAAAAATCGACTCTCAACCTCTCGCCATCTCAAAGAACCGCGCGATCCATTCTGCGAACCGCCGACCCTCCGTACCAAGCGGGAGGGAGACCTTTGCCGCCGCCCCGACCTCCGCCGCAAGCCCCGGCGCAAACTCCTCGACCAGCCCGGCCAGGAACTCCGGCGTCATCTCGGGATGATACTGGGTCGCAAAGACCCCGCTCCCAATCCGGTATGCGGCCGCCGGACACCCTTCGCTCCGCCCCACCACCTCGGCACCCGCAGGCAACCGAAGCACCTGCTCGCCATGCGCCGCCGCCAGCCGGATGCGCGCGCCGCCGTCCATCCAGGGCGCCGGCGCCACAAGCTCGGTCTCTGCTGTCCCCAGCACAAACGGCCCCGGATTCGGGCCTACCGTGCCCCCCAGGGCCTTGGCAATCGCCTGATGCCCGAAACACGCCCCGGCGAGCGGTTTGCCATCGGCATAGGCCTGCCGGATCAGTTCCATCAGCCGCCCGATCCACGGATCATCATCATCTACCGAAGACGGGCTGCCGCCGATCAGGAAGCCATCAAACCCTTGCAGCCCCTCAGGAAACTCCCCGCTCGGCAGATCGAAGGCCGTCACCGTCCAGCCCGGCCGCACGCCCAGCAGCAGGTCCCGGAACTTCTGTGTGTCGCGCGGATGCCTGGCCGCGAAGGCGCTGGTGTCGGTGTTCGTCGCCAGAACCGCAATATGCATGGAGATTTCCCTTTACATATTTAACACGTTCATCATTATACAAAACGCGCCCCACGGCAAGGAGCAACCGATGACGGTCTGGACCCCGACGGACGACGGCCATGCCGACCTCACCAGCCACGACACCTTCCTGGCCGGAGCCCCCCACAACACCTTCGCCCGCCTCCGCCGCGAAGACCCGATGCACTGGACCGACTACCCCCAAGGCCAGCCCTTCTGGTCCGTCACCCGCCACGAAGACATCCACTCCCTGAACGGCCAGCCCGACCTTCTCTCCTCAGCCCGCGGCATCCGCATGGAGGATCAGAGCTACGAAGAATACCTCGCCCGCCGCACCTTCCAGGAGACCGACCCGCCCGAACACATGATGACAAGGGTAAAGGTCGCGAAGGCCTTCTCCAAACCCGTCATCGCCACCTTCGAGCAATCGATCCGCGACCTCTGCACAACCATCCTCGACACCGCCCTCCCGCGCGAAACCTTCGACGCCACCAAAGAAATCGCCCGCGAGCTTCCCATGCGCATGCTCGGCCGGATCGTGGGCCTGCCCGACGAAGACCTCCCCTGGCTCGTCGAAAAGGGTGACGCCCTCATCGCCAACACCGACCCCGACTTCACCCCCCACGTCCTCGACAAGCTCACCACCGACGAGTTTCGGATGATGCCCTTCAACTCCCCCGCCGGGGCCGAGCTTTTCGTCTACGCCAAGGACCTGATGGCCCGCAAAAACGCGACAGGCGACACCTCGGGCGTCCTCCACATGATCCTGCAGCCCGGCCACGACGGCCAGGTCATGCCGGAAATCGAGTTCCGCAACTTCTTCTGCCTTGTGGTCGCCGCCGGAAACGACACCACCCGCTATTCCATCGCCGCTGGCCTCCAGGCCCTCGCGCATCAGCCCGAACTCCTCCCCCTCATCCAGTCCGGCGGCGTCGACGACACCATGGCCGACGAGATCATCCGCTGGGCCAGCCCCACCAGCTACTTCCGCCGCACCGCCACCCGCGATTTCGAGATGCACGGCAAGACCATCAAGGCGGGCGACAAGGTCCTCTACTGGTTCGCCTCGGCCAACCGGGACGAAACGGTCTTCCACCGGCCCTTCCGCGTCGACCTCGCCCGCAGCCCGAACAAACACCTCGCCTTCGGCCAGGGCGGCCCGCACCTTTGCCTTGGGATGTGGCTTGCAAGGCTGGAGGTGCGGGTTCTCTTCCAGGAACTCGCCAAGCGGATCAAATCCATCGAACCGGCGGGGGACCAGAAGTTCCTGCGGTCAAACTTCGTGGCCGGGCTGAAAAGCTTGCCGGTTCGCGTAACCATGCAATGATGACAAAAAAACGGGGGAGGATCACGATGGCGGACCGGTTGAGGGCCATGTTCTGCGACCACTTGAGCCTGATGCGTGGCAAATACCTGCCCGCCTCAAAGCTCAAGTCCGAAGGCACGCGGCTGGCGCGACCCACCTTCTCGGTCCATTGGGACAAGGACCTCATCCTGGACGCCCCCCACACCAAATGCCGCGAGGGCATCCCGGACATGGAGCTCCGCTGGGACGCCGCCGAGATCCGCGACGGCTGGGAACCGGACACCAAGGTCGTCACGGGCGACCTCTATGACAGCGACGGCGAGCGCATCCCCCTTTGCCCCCGCTCTGCCCTCAAGCGCGCGGTTGCCGACTGGGGCAAACACGGCCTGACGCCCAAGGTCGGGATCGAGCTGGAAGCCTTCGCCTTCGAGATCGCCGAAGATGGCAGCGTCTCCCCCATGCATGCCCCCGGCGGTATCGTCTACGGCACCGGCCCTTTCGCCGACCCTGCCGGTTTCACCGACGCGATCTGGAACCGGGCCGAGGAAGCGGGCTTCCGGCTGGAACTGATCACCGCCGAATACGACACGCCGCAGTACGAATTCACCCTGGCCTATGACGAGGCGGTCAAAGCCATCGACGAAATGGTCCTCTTCCGCCAGATGGCCCGCGAAGTGGCGCTGGATCACGGCATCCTTTTGACTTTCCTGCCGAAACCAATCCCGGAAAAGGGCGGCTCGGGCCTCCACTTCAATCTCTCCTTCGCCGACAAGGCCGGGAAGAACGCCCTGATGACCGGGCCGAAAGGCGGTCCTGCCCACATGAACGACCTCGCCAAAGGCTGCGTCGCGGGCTGGCTTCAGCACCACAAGGGCCTCGCGGGGCTTCTGGCCCCGACGGTCGGGTCATACCTGCGGCTGCAACCCGCCTCGATGTCGGGCTACTGGTGCAACTGGGGCGGTGATCATCGCGGGGTGACAGTGCGGGTGTCCGAAGAGGGCGGGCCGAAGACCCGCCTTGAACACCGGATGGCCGATGCCAGTTGCAACCCCTACACCGCGCTTGCCGCCCTCCTGCAGACCGCGCGGCTGGGGGTCGAGAAGGGCTATGCGCTGCCCGAACCCGAGGCGGGCGACGGCTTTGACCGCACCGACGCAGGCTACGGCGTTGCCGCTTCGCTCGCCGAAGCGATGGACGACCTTGAGGCCGATACCGCACTTGCCCAGGCCCTGGGCCCGGAACTGGTCGAGCATCACGTCTTCATGAAGCGGATCGAGGTGACGAAGACCGAAGGCCTCGAAGGTCCTGCCTTGCGCGACTATTACATCTGGTACGTCTGAGGGGCCTCGCACATGAAAGCCACCTGGAAGCTTCCCGACGGGCGTGAGGTCACCCATGACTTGGCCGAAGGCCAGACCCTGATGGAGGCCGCGACCAACCGCGGCGTCCCCGGCATCATCGGCGAATGCGGCGGCTCGATGTCCTGCGCCACCTGTCATGTCGTCATCGACCCCGCCTGGGCCGAACCGGCGGGGGAGCCGGGCACGTTCGAGGAAGACATGCTCGACATCACCGAAGCCGAACGCCAGCCGACCTCACGCCTTTCGTGCCAGCTGAAGATGTCCGCAGCACTTGACGGCATCCTCCTTCACGTTCCGCAAGCCTGACGGACCGCTCGTCGATGCATTTCATGCACTCCTCGCTGCGCGCCCTCCGACGGGGAGACGAAGTCGAACGAGGAGGTCACGCCGGGAAAGCCGTGCCTGCCGGTGCGGTGAAGGCTGTTCCTCAATCTCCGCAAGCCTGACGAACCGCATCGTCGATGCATTTCATGCACTCCTCGCTGCGCCCCGCCCGACGAGGAGACGAAGTCGAACGAGGAGGTCACGCCGGAAAAGCCGTGACTGCCGGCGCGGTGAAGGCTGTTCCGCAATCACCGATTCTGCCTTAGCGTGGTCTTTCCCAGCAGGACCCGCTTGATGACCGATAACGACAGCCTCGCAACGCTCGGCACGATCCTCGAGCAAGCGGGGCAGCAGGCGCTCGGCTACTTCAACAGCATGGCCGCGCGGACCGTCGACGCCAAATCACCCGGCGATCTGGTCTCGGATGCCGACCGCGAGGTCGAAAACACCCTGCGCCGCCTCCTCGGCCAGCACTTCCCCGACTGCGACATCCTCGGCGAGGAGTTTGGCGGCACTCCATCGGCGCGCTTCTGGGCCATCGACCCGATCGACGGCACCTCGAACTTCCTGTCGGGCCTGCCGTTCTGGACGATCTCCGTTGGCCTCATGGTGGCAGACGAGCCGGTTATGGGCGGCATCATCGCCCCGACGATGGGCCTTGCCGCCGTAGGCCAGGCAGGCGGTCCTTTCGTTGCAACGGGCTTCACTCCCGGCTCCCGCCCGGAGGACCCGCCCTGTATCGGCATCGGCCGCAACCCCCGCTGGCACACCGCCGACCGCCACGCCATCGAGGCCGCCATTGACGCTGCAGACCTTGGTCCCCGCCTCTTGGGCTCCTGCGCCTTGTCCCTGCTGCTGGTCGCGACCGGACGCCTGAAGGGCTACATCGAGGCCCGCGTCGGCGGCCTTTGGGATTGCGCCGGAGGCCTTGCCCTTTGTCGGGCCGCAGGCGTGCAGACCGCGTTCAAGGTCCATCCGGACGGGACGGTAGATGTTCTGGCAGGGGATGTCTTCGACCTCGCGCGAAGCGCCGGTTGGCGGGGCGAAATCCTTTCCAAATCCTGAACGACATGGCAACCCATTGATATCATTTGGCGCACCAAGTTGTCCCACCGTGGGACACCCTCCCGAACACCGATCCCGCTTGCGGCCCGTGCCCCCCGCTGGCACTGTCCGGCCCAGGGAATGGGAGCATCGGGGACCATGCAGCGGAATACGACCGAAGGCGGCTATTTCCTCTACCACTCCATCGGCATCTACCCCGGCAAAGAGGAAGACCTCGCCGACGCGATGGCCGAGTTTGCCGAGGTCTGGGCCTCCCCCAACGACAAGCAATGGGGCTACGTCCTCCGGAAGCGACAGGACTTCATCGACCGCTGGCGGCGGCTGATCAACGTCCCCAAAGGCTCGCTGACGACGGTCGACAACGTCACCGAAGGCATGCAGAAACTGATGCGGGCCCTGCCGCAAGGCATCTTGCGCGGCAAGCGCGTGCTGGTCGCCGCCGACTGCTTCCCCTCGCTACACTTCCTCCTTGAGGGCCTCGCTCCGAAGATGGGCTTCACCCTCGAGACGGTTCCCCTGTCCGAAGGCCGCGCCTGGGTGGAGACAGCCGATTTCATCGCCCGCTGGGGAAGGGATGTGGGGCTTGCACTTCTCACCTGGGTGACCTCGATCGGCTCGTCGAAGATGGACTACCCCGCCCTAGTCGCGCATGGCCGGGCGATGGGCAGCCTCATGGTTGCCGACATCACCCAAGGGGCCGGGCTGATGCCCTTCGACGCGCTGAATCCGCGGGTGGATTTCGTGGTCTCCACCAGCCTGAAATGGCTTTGCGGGACGCCGGGTGCCGGGATTCTCTATGTTGACAAGGACTTGGTCACAACCCTTCGACCCGAAACGCGGGGGTGGTTTTCGCAGAACAACCCGTTCTCGTGGGACCTCGACAAGTTCGAATACGCCCCCGACATCCGCCGCTTCGACACCGGGACGCCCGGGTCGGTCGCGGCGCTGGCTTCGCTGCCGGCGCTGGAATGGTTTTCGAAACAAGACCTTACCGAAGTGTCCGCCCACAACCGGCGCCTTGTCGACCGGGTCATCGACCGGGCGGACCGCCTGGACCTGCCGCTTCACTCCCCGCGTGAGGCGGCCAACCGGGGTGGGGCGGTGATGCTGCGGATGCCGGACAAGGCCGAGGCCGCGGCCTGTGTGGGGGCGTTGGGGGTGGAGGGCTATTCTGTCGATTTCCGCGGGCCGATCCTGCGGATGTCTCCGGGATTTGTGACAGAAGAACAAGCGGTTGATGCTGTCTTCGACATGGTCGAAACGGTGATGGCACGCCGCCGCCGTCGCTTTGCTGGGCAGGGCTGCGGGAAGGCGGATGGGGCGGGAGAGGTGCTTGCTTCGCTGGCCAAGGAGCTTCTGGCCGGAAGGGTCCAAGTTGTTGATTGCACGGCGGAACTTGGCCCCAAGACGCCGATCCTGCGGCTGCCCGAGGACCTTGCGAGGAACACGCCGAAGGTCGCTATCCACCGGATCAGCGAATACGACAAGGACGGGCCGTTCTGGGCCTGGAACTGGCTGGAACTCGGCGAACACAGCGGCACCCATTTCGACGCACCGCATCACTGGCTGTCGGGAAGGGAGCACCCGGATGGCTTTACAGATACGCTTTCGGTTCAACGGCTTATCGCGCCTGCGAACGTGATCGACTGTTCAGAAGAAGCGGCCCAAAACCCCGATTTTCTGCTTACAGCCCAGCACGTCAAGGCGTGGGAGGCCAGGCATGGCGAGATAGGTCCGGGCGAATGGGTGCTGATGCGCACCGATTGGGACAAGCGGTCGCATGACGAAGAGCTGTTCCTGAACGAGGACCCCGATCCATTCGAGGATGGGTCGCACTCGCCTGGGCCGTCAACCGATTGCATTGATTATCTTCTTGGGAAGGGGATCGTCGGTTGGGGCACGCAGTGCATCGGCACCGATGCGGGGATGGCGGGGAAGTTCAGCCCTCCGTTCCCGGCGCATAACTTCCTCCACCGGGACAATTGTTTTGGCCTCGCAAGCCTTTGCAACCTTGACCGGCTGCCGCCGAAAGGTGCGATCCTGATTGCGGCGCCCTTGAAGATCGCAGAGGGCACCGGGTCACCCATCCGGGCGATTGCGCTGGTGCCGGGGGCAGAGGACTAACGGCGGACGACAGTGCCGTGCGGTCGGGTTGACGAAGTATGAACGACAAAATCGGCAAGGGGTGCAAAGGGGGGGCAAGGCGGGCTGCAACTTTTTGAGAACGCTGTGTTAATCTTGCACCTTTCGAACAAGTTAATGATCTTGTTGCCGTCTTGCTTTCATCTTGTTTCCGTCTCTGCCCGCGTGTGGTCCGACGACCGTTAAGCACGTACGGCGGATCGGTGGAAGGGGAACTGGCGGACTGGCGCCCCGCTTCCGCCGCCAGCCCCCCGACTTGTCAGTGCAGCGTTGGCTTCTGGTTGAACTCACGCAGCAGTTTGCACAGGTAGTCCTCATCGTGTGGAATGTCGTTCTTCTGGCCGGGCGCAAGCGGCTTGGCGAGGCGCGGGCCGAACGTCGACATCTCGTCCATCGCGGCATCCGGATACAGGATCGCCCACATGTCGACCCCGAAATCGTTCGCAGCGGCAGGCCAGTTGCGAATGCGGCATATGGATTCCGGGTCGTCATGGAGCGCCATCGTGTCCCCGTCATTGAACCGGTGCCCAAGGTTCATCAACTGGTGGGTCGCAAGCATCAGCTGCGGCGGCAGTTGACGCCAGTTTCTGCGGACCTTGGGGATCATGATCTCGCGACCGATGAAGGACGACAAGCCAACCGTGCGGGCCCAGAGGAGCTCTGAGTCCTGATCGCCGGTTTCCTTCCCGATGACCAGGCTGACCCAGGTGGCGATGGGGAACGTGTCGTCCATCGCCATGTCTGCAGAGGCGATCCAGGTCTTCGGCGGGATCAGCGTATTGCTGTTCTGAAGCCAGATGCCGGTGCAACTCGGCAGCCTGGCAAAGAGCGACGCAAGGCAGGTCATGCGCCGGGCTGCGCTGAAGCGCGCGGCGAGCGAGTCGTCGACCGAGGTCACGTTGATCGAAAGATAGGCCCGGTGCCGGTTAACTGCGTCGCGCGCATCGGGGAAAGTCAGCTGCGAGAGCTGATAGATCGGCTCCCATTCAAGGTCGAGCGTTCCGGGCTTCGCGATGAAATTGATCAACTTGACGTCGCGCATGTCTTCGGTTGCGAGCAAAGGCGCGATGCTGGGACGATCCGTGCTGAAAGGCACGTCCAGATGCGGTTCTATCGACCACGAGAGGCCGGGGAACCCTCTGGTTGCGGTCCGAAGAAGCTCGGAAGGCACGAACCGGATGTCTTCGGTGAGGAGGACATAGGCCGAGAACGAGGAGTTGAGCGGCTTTTCCCTTTTGGGGGTGGGCCGCGCCGCGGGGGCGGGCTGGGCCGCTGGGGCCGGCTTCGCTTCGACCTTGCGGGTCGAACCCCGCAAAAGGCTGCCAAGCGTTCGTTGCAGGAAGCTGCTCTTCCCGCCCTGGGGCTGCGTCTCGGCCGACCGGACCTGCTGGCGGCTGCCGGGCCCCGCGGATGCGGTGGTTCCAGTTGCTTGCGGCGCTTCAGGCCCACTTTCGTTGAGCGTCGACTTGGAATGCACAAGCGCCCACATGTCGGATGCGGCGCCACCCTTGGCGGCGGGCCAGTGGCGGATCGGGATATTCCGGTCCGGCGCCCCCGGGATATCGAAAGTCTCGCCGTCTTGCAGAACCGTCCCCATTTTCAGGACCGCAGTGGCGACCGCGACCGTGAAGAGCATAAGCTCCTTGGGCTCGGCGCGGACCTGCGGAAAGACGATCTCGCGCCCGGCAAGCTGCGCAAGGCCGATGGTGCGCAAGGTGACGGGCGTTGGTTCCTTTCGGTCTTTGTGCAGCTCGATCGGTGCGGCGATCCATTGCCAGACCGGGACTTCGCCGCCGACGAGCGTGTCTGCGGCCTTCACCCAAGCCGCAGGCGAAACGATCAGCCCGCTATGGGCGACGTGGACTGCTGTGCAGGTCGGCAGCTTGGCGAAGACGGCAGCAAGGCAGGTCATGCGGCTTGCCGCCTCGAAGCGGGCCGCAACCGACTCGTCTGCCGAGGCGACGGTGATCGCGATAAAGCTCTTGTGGCGTTCGACTGCGGCGCGGGCATCCGAGAAGAACATCTCGGACCTGGCACAGGATGCGTCCCAGTGGGTGTGGAAGCGCCCGGGTTCGGTATAGACGTGGACTTCCTTCGGTTCGTTTCGGCCCGGCTCGGGGTGGAAGACGACGTGACAGGTCTGATCGGTCGAACAGGTCTGGTCGCCGCCAAAGCGGCTGGTCCAGAACATGGACGGGAAATCGTCGACCACGGCCTCAAGGATTTCGCGGCTTGCAAGCTCAAGCCCTTCCGAGAGAAGCACGTAAGCGGTGAAGGGTGTGGAGAGCGGATCTGCGCTCTGCCGCCATGTCGCCGTCGCGGTCATTTCAGGTGCGGCTCCGACGCTGGCTTGGCAATCGCCGCGGCTTTGCCTGGTATTGAGACCCGTCCGGGAAGTTTGGAAGAGAGGCCCATCGCTAACTCCAGATTGTGCTTTGGGTCGGGAAATGAACCAAGGATTGTGGCGGAACTTCGGCTTGGACCGGACTTAGTTGGGAAAACGCTTTTGGTGGCGAGTCAGGCCTTGGCGGGCGGAGCGTACTTGAGCGCCAGCGCCCTTAGCGCGCCGACATAGGCCAGGACATCGATCCCCACGCCGACGAAGCGGGCGCCTGCGTTCAGGCAATCCTGGATGAAGCCGTCTTCGGTTGCCAGAACCCCCGCGGCCTTGCCCGAGGCGGAAATCCGGCGGAGCGCGTCGAAGACGGCCGTGCGGACGTCCGGGTGGCTGGCGTTGCCGAGGTGTCCCATGTCGGCGGCGAGGTCCGAGGGGCCGATGAAGACGCAGTCGATGCCTTTGACGGCCAGGATATCGTCCAGTGCCGCGAGGCCCGCAAGGCTCTCGACCTGCAGGATCAGGCAGATCTGGTCGTTTGCGGTGGTCAGGTAGTCCGGGATTTGGGCGAACTTCGAGGCGCGGGCGAGGGAGGACCCCACGCCGCGGAAACCGTCGGGCGGGTAGCGGGTGGCCTTGAGGCAGCGCTCGGCCTGGGCGGCGCTTTCGATCATCGGGATGAGAAGGCTTTGGGCACCGGCGTCCAGCGTCTGCTTGATCCGGGCGGGGTCGTCGTCGCGGAGCCGCACGATGGGTGCGCTTGGGCCTGGTTCGATCACTTGCAGCTGCGCAAGCGTGGTGCGCAGGTCGTTCGGCGCGTGTTCGCCGTCGATCAGAAGCCAGTCGAACCCCGCCGTGGCGGCCATTTCGGCGGCGTAGGGGTCGGCCATGCCGAGCCAGCAGCCGTAGAGGGTTTCGCCGGCGGCGAGGCGGTGTTTCAGGCGGTTCTGGGGGGCGGGCATGGGTTACTCGATGCTGATGGAGACAGAACCGAAGGCGCCGAAGTCGGCCTCGAACCGGCTGCCGGGCGGGGCCTCGATGGCCCGGACGAAGCTGCCGGAGAGGACGATGTCGCCCGCCTTCAGGCCCTGACCATAGCGCGCGAGGCGATGGACGAGCCAGAGGATTCCGGTGACCGGGTCGTCAAGGACGCCTGCGCCGAGGCCGGTTTCCTCGACGATGCCGTTGCGCTTGACGATGGCGCCGACCCAGCGGAGGTCATGGGCGTCGATGGCGTGGCGCTGGGGGCCGAGGACGGCGCCTGCGTTGGCGGCGTTGTCGCTGACGGTGTCGGTGATGATCCGTGTGCGCCCGGTGACGGGATCGGTGCGCAGGATCCGGGTGTCGAGGATTTCCAGCGCTGGGGCGACATGGGCGGTGGCGGCGACCACGTCGCCGCGGGTCGTTTCTGCGCCGCTGAGGTCCTGGGCCATCAGGAAGGCGATCTCGGCCTCGACCCTTGGCTGGATGAAATGGTTTTTCAGGATTGTCGCGCCGTGAGCGAAAAGCATGTCGTCCAGAAGGACTCCGCTGTCGGGGGTGTCGATCTTCAGAGCCTCCTGCATGGCGCGGGAGGTGAGGCCGATCTTCCAGCCGATGCCGCGTCGGCCCATCGCCAGTTTCATGGCGATGAGATCGGCCTGAACGGCATAGGCATCGTCAAGCGTCATGTCTGGGTAGGTGAGGGAGAGAAGGCCGATCTGGGTGCGGGTTTCCTCGGCCCTCAGGAGCGCGCGGGCGGCGGCTCGGTGGTCTTCGGGGGTCATTCGTCGGCCACTCCGTTTCGCAAGGTGCCGATCCCGTCGGCCTCCACCTCGACCACGTCGCCCGGTTTCAGCCAGACCGGCGGATCGAAGCGTGCGCCTGCGCCGGTGGGGGTGCCGGTCACGATGATGTCGCCGGGGACGAGGGTGGTGAAGGTCGAGATGTAGGCAATCTGGCGGGCGATGGGGAAGAGCATCCGGCTGGTGCGGTCCTGCTGGCGGACCTCGCCGTTGACGCGGGTGGTGAGCTGGATGTCGGCGATCTGTGAAGGCTCGGTGAAGGGGACGAGCCATGGCCCCATCGCGCCGGAGCGGTCCCAGTTCTTGCCTTGCGTCACGTTGAACTTGGCGTGCTGCACCCAGTCGCGGATCGTGCCTTCGTTGCAGAGCGTCAGGGCGGCGATATGGGTGAGGGCGTCGCCTTCGGGGATGCGGCGGCCGGGCCTGCCGATGACGATTGCGATCTCGCCTTCGTAGTCGAGCTGCGGGCTTTCCAGGGGGCGGATCAAGGGTTGGCCGTGGCCGGTGAAAGAGCGAGGAAAGCGGATGAAGAGCGACATGTTGGGAGGCGCGGCCTCACCGTCCCTGTACTCGGCATTCCGGTCGGGAAAGTTCAAGCCGACGCAGATGATCTTCTCCGGATCGGCGACGGGGATATCGTATGTGAACGATCCTTCGGTATGGCTTGCCAGGCGGCCAGTTGCGGCGTCCAGAACTGCCGGGATGGCCCCTGCCGCAATCACGTTTCGGAGTGTCCGCCACTGCGGGAACTCACCCGACAGCGCCAGAACACCTCCCGGCGCGCGTACGCCCCAGTGCTGGACGCCGCTGGCGGTGAAGGCGACCAGGTTCATGGCGCGATTATCGGGCTTGCCGCGAGGGTGCTCTGGACGGGCGCGGTCCCGGCGAAAAGGCTCCCCTCCTCGAACCAGCTGCGCGGGGCGGGGGAGCCCCAAAGGGTCTGGCGCTGGGGGTCCTTCAGGTCCCAGCGGATCGGTTCGTGGTCGGGGTCGACGGTCTGGTAGTCGGAACAGTAAAGCTCGATCCGGTGGCCGTCGGGGTCGCGGATGTAAAGGAAGAAGGCGTTCGAGATGCCGTGGCGGCCGGGGCCGCGCTCGATGTTCGCCAGCCAGCCGGTGGTGGACATGAGGTCGAGAAGATCGATGATGTTGAGGGGCGTCGGCACCCAGAAGGCGGTGTGGTGGAGCCGTGGGCCAGCGCCGTTGGTGAAGGCGATATCATGAACGCCCCCCTTCCGGTGCAGCCAGGTGGCCCAGAGGCGGCCGGTGTCCGCGTCTTCGGTATATTCGGTGACACGAAAGCCGATCTCGTTCCAGAAGGCGACGGCGGCGTCGACGTCCGGAGAGAAGCAGTTGAAATGGTCGATCCTGAGGGGCTTGACGCCCCGGTAGAGGGCGTACTGCTGGTGGATCGGAGGCAGGCGGTCCATCCGGGCATAGAACTCCAGCGGAATGCCTTGCGGGTCTCGGGTGCGGAAAGCGCGGGTGATATGGGGGCTGTCGACCCAATCGACCGGCAGGCCGCGGGCTTTGAAGAAGGCGGCGGCGCGGTCTAGGTTGTCTTCGTCGTAGACCTTGAAACCCAGATAGCGGGCCCCGGCTTTGTCTGTTTGTTTGAGGATGATGCAGTGGTGGCCGCGTTCTTCCATCGCGCGGAGGTAGATGGTCGAGGCGTCCTCTTCGGTCACCTGGAGGCCCAGCGTATCGACATAGAAGGCTCGTGAGCGCTGAAGGTCGGTTACGCCCAATTCGACATGGCTTAGACGGATGGTGTTGAAAGGCGGGTAGAGGTTCGGGGCGGGGACGGGCATCTCAGGCTCCCAGTCGCTGGATCTTGTGGGTGCCCAAAGCGAAGGCGGTGTTCTTCTGTTCCATGTAGAACTCGAAGGACCAATCGCCCCCGTCGCGCCCGATGCCCGAGGCCTTGACCCCGCCGAAGGGCGTGGGCAGGTGGCGGACGTTTTCGGAGTTTACCCAGATCATGCCCGCCTCCAGCGCGTCCGAGAACCGCAGGGCGCGGGTCAGGTCGTTGGTCCATAGGTACCCTGTCAGCCCGTAGGCTGTGCTATTGGCGATGGCCAGCGCTTCGGCCTCATCCCTGAAGGTCAGCGAGGTGAGGAACGGGCCGAAGACCTCTTCCTGCGCGATGCGCATGTCAGGCGTGGCGTTGGTGAAGAGGGTGGGGCGGATGAACCAGCCCTTGTCGCCAACGCGCGTTCCACCGGCCGCAAGTGTGGCGCGTTCGGAGCGGCCGAGGTCGACGTAGGACATGACCTTGTCGAAATGCGTCTTGTGGATCAGGGGGCCGACTTCGGTGGCAGGGTCAAGCGGATGGCCGACTTTGATGTTGTTTGCCCGCTCGATCAGGCGGGCGTGGAAGGTGTCGGCGATGGTTTCCTGGACCAGAAGGCGGGACGACGACGTGCAGCGTTCGCCGTTCAGCGAGTAGATCATGAAGATCACGGCATCGAGCGCGCGGTCGAGGTCGGCGTCGTCGAAGACCACGACGGGGTTCTTGCCGCCAAGCTCGAAATGGACGCGTTTCAGGGTGTCGGCGCCCTGCTTCATGATCATCGACCCGGTTCGGGTTTCGCCGACGAAGGCGATGGCCTTGATGTCGGGGTGTTCGGTGAGGGCCTTGCCTGCTTCCTCGCCGAAGCCGTTGACCAGGTTCAGAACGCCTGGGGGCAGGCCCGCTTCATGCGCGATCTCGGCCAGGAGGCGTGCGGTCAGCGGGCTGAACTCGGCGGGTTTGTGAACGACCGTGCAGCCTGCGGCCAAAGCGGGCGCGACCTTCCAGGTGGAAAGCATGAAGGGCGTGTTCCAGGGGGTGATCACGCCCACCGGACCGATGGGTCTGCGGGAGGTCAGGTTCAGGTGGTCAGGGGAGTGGAGGGTCTTGCCATCGCGCGCGCCGGGGGCAAGGTCGGCGAAGAAGCGGAAGTTCTCGGCGCCGCGCAGGGCGGCCTTTGACATGAAGCGCCAGGCCTGACCGGTGTCCCAGCATTCGCAAAGCGCGATTTCCTCGGCCCGCGCCTCGATCAGGTCGGCGATGCGTTGGAGGATCGCTTTGCGTTTGTCGCCTGCCAGAGCGGCCCAGGCGGGGAACGCGGCCTTTGCCGCTTGCGCGGCCCGGTCGATGTCGGCTGCCGTGCCCCGCGCGACGTTTGCGATGAGGCTTTCGTCGACCGGCGAGCGCGTGTCGAAAGCGCCCCCTGCGCCGGGCGCATCCTCGCCGCCGATCAGGTTCAGGATCCCGCTGGACCGGAACCGCTTTAGGTGACCCTCCAGCTTTTCCAGATGGGTGGCTAGGGTCATGCGGGCTCTCCGGGGAGGTATTTGCGGATCGAGCTGGCCTTCGGGCTGAAGCGTGGGTCGATGTCGCGCAGTTCCATCGACAGCATGAAGGACGAGGTTTCCATCACCTCGCGGCAGTAGTCCTCGGCGGCTGCGAAGATCAGTTCCGTCGCCCTGGCCTTGGCCTCGTCCGACCGCCCGCCGCGCAGGCGGAGCACGATGTCCAGGAAGGCGTGGTCCGGGTTGCCGTCGGCGATCACCACGTGGTCGGCGCGGATGGCCCGGACACGGATGCCGGCCAGCGGCAGGACCCCGGTTTCGACCGCCGCGTCGCGCAGAACTCGGCAGAGGCCTGCGACATCAAGGCGGTTTTCAAGGTTCGGGGAATAGTCGATCTGTATGTGGGGCATGAAGGGCTCCTGGCTGCAGTGAGCGGGAAGATAGTTGCTCGGTCAAGTAATTTCGCAGGATTGAGGCCGACGTGAAAACGCGCGATAAGCCGGGGATGTCCGATGCGCCGCCCTCGTTTCGTCTGATGCGCAGATCGCTGCCCATTGCGCTGCTTAGGGCGCGGGAGACGGTGATGGGGCCGCTTCGTGATATGCTTTCGACCTCTGGCGTGAACGAGCAGAAATGGCGGGTTCTGCGCGTGTTGCAGGAACGGGGGCCTTTGGAGCTGAGCCAGGTCGCGGCGGAGGCGTGCCTTCTGTTGTCGAGCCTTACACGGATGGTTGGCCCGATGGTGGACGAGGGGCTGATCTCGCGCACGACCCCGCCAGAGGACCGGCGCAAGGCGATTGTCGCGATCACTCCGGTTGGGCTTCAGCTGGTGCAGGCGCATGCGGGGCAAAGTGCAGCGATCCTGGGGCAGATCGAAGCCGAGTTCGGGCATGAGCGGCTTGAGCAGTTGCTTGATCTTCTGGAAGATCTGCAGAAGCTGGACCTGAGGAACGGTTCGGCTGACACGGGCACCAAGACCAAACGCTAGGGTCGGCTTTCCGTGGGGCTAACCTGATGGCGGATGAACGCTTGACTATTTGGATCGTTCCAGTATCGATTTGGAACGGTCCAAACTTTCGGGAGAATCATGCGCTGGGGTCTGATCGGGGCGAGCACAATTGCCGAGCAGCACATGATCGGGGCTTTCCGTGCAACGGGCGGCGACGTGAAGGCAGTTGTCAGCACGACCGCGACCCGCGCCAAGGACTTCGCAAACAAGAACGGGATTGCGGGGGCGGGGACTGAGCTCTCCGTCGTGCTGGACGATCCCTCGATCGAGGCGGTCTACATTTCTTCGATGAACGAGAAGCACCGCGCGCAGGCGCTGGCCGCGATCGGGGCGGGAAAGCATGTGCTGTGCGAAAAGCCCCTGGCGATGACGGTGGCTGAGGCCGCTGGGATGGTCATGGCTGCCGATAAGGCGGGGCGGGTGTTCGCCACCAACCATCACCTGCGTTGCTCGGGCTCGCATCGGGCGATCCGTGATCTGATCGTGCGGGGCCGGATTGGCCGCGTGTTGTCGCTGCGCTTGTTCCATGCGGTCCACTTGCCGGAAAGCTTGCAGGGCTGGCGGATCAACGATGCGGCGGCAGGGGGCGGCGTCATCCCCGACATAACCGTGCATGACGCCGATGTAGCGCGGTTCCTGCTTGGCGAAGACCCATCGGCGGTTGTGGCGCAGATGGGGGCGTCCGGCATGGGGCAGGGGGTCGAGGACAGCGCGATGTCGGTCTGGTCGATGCCCTCGGGCGCCATGGTCATGAGCCACGAAAGCTTCACCCATCCGTTTGCCGGATCGGGGCTGGAGGTGCATGGCAGTGAGGGCTCGATCTTCGCGCGGGGCGTGATGACGCAACAGCCGGTCGGAGAGATCGAGCTGGTCACTGCCGCTTGCCGTGAAGCCGTGCCCTTCCCGGCGCACAGTCTTTATGTCCAGGGCGTGCGGGATTTCCTTTCGGCTGTTGCCGGCCAAGGCCAGCCCGCCGCCGCCGGTGTGGACGGTGTGGCTTCTCTGGCAGTGGCCCTGGCCGTGCGCGAGGCCGCCCGCACCGGCATCCGGCAGGTTGTCGACTACGCGAGGGCGGCATGACGAAGCTTGTCTCGCCGCAAGAGGCTGTCGCCCGCATCCCCGATGGCGCGGTGGTGACGGTGTCTTCGTCCTCGTCGCTGGGCTGCCCTGATCTGGTGCTGAAAGCCTTGGGCGACCGCTTCCGCGCCGAGGGCCATCCAAGGGACATCACGACGCTGCATCCCATCGCTGCGGGCGACATGTACGGCGTCAAGGGCATGGATTGGATCGCCGAGGACGGGCTTCTGGCGCGGGTTCTGGCGGGGTCGTACCCTTCGGGCTCGTCCAACCTGCCGATGCCCGAGATCTGGAAGATGATCGTCGAGGACAGGGTCGCGGCGTACAACGTGCCCTCCGGCATCCTGTTCGACATGCACCGCGAGGCTGCCGCGCGCCGTCCCGGTGTTCTGACAAAGGTGGGGATGGAGACCTTTGCCGATCCCATCCGCGAGGGCTGCGCAATGAACGCCCGCGGGTCGGGCGCTCCTATCGTCAAACGGGTGGAGTTCGGGGGCGAGACGTGGCTCCACTTCCCGAACATCTACCCCGACGTCTGCATCCTGCGGGCCACCACGGCGGATGAGAACGGGAACCTGACTTACGAACATGAGGGCGCTTATCTCGGGGGCCTCGAACAGGCGATTGCGGCGCGGAACAATGGCGGGCTGGTGATTGCCCAGGTGTCGCGGGTGACGGCGAAGGGGTCCTTGCGGCCACATGATGTGCGCGTGCCGGGGCATCTGGTCGATCTGATCGTCATCGACCCGGACCAGAAGCAGACCTGCGAGACGCCCTATGACCCGGCGATCTCCGGTCAGATCATGCGGCCCTGGTCCAGTTTCTCGCTGGCCGAGCATGGGGTGGAAAAGGTCATCGCCCGCCGCGCGGCGCTGGAGCTGAAAGCGGGCCAGACCGCGAACCTCGGCTTCGGAATCTCCGCCATGGTACCGCGCATTCTGTTGGAGGAGGGGCACCCCGAGGCGGTGACCTGGGCCATTGAGCAGGGTGCCGTTGGCGGCATGCCATTGACGGGTTTCGCTTTCGGATGTGCGTCGAACGCCTGGGGCTATGTGCCCTCGCCGCAGCAGTTCATCTACTTCCAGGGCGCGGGGTTCGATGTGTCGTTCCTGTCCTTCCTGGAGATTGACGTCGAAGGCAATGTCAACGTCTCGAAGTTGGGGAAGAAGCCGTACCTGACCGCCGGTTGTGGCGGGTTTGTCGACATCACGGCGCATGCGAAGAAGATCGTCTTCTCCGGCTGGTTCGAAGCGGGCGCGCAGGTGGAGCTTTCCGCGGCGGGCCTGAAGGTTGCGCAGCCGGGCAAGTTCTCCAAAATGGTCGACCAAGTGGAACATGTCACGTTCTCGGGTAACCGGGCGCGGGCTCAGGGGCAGGAGGTGCTTTACGTCACCGAACGCTGCGTGATCCGGTTGACCGGCGAGGGGCTGGTCGCGACCGAGATCATGCCGGGGATCGATCCCGCGCGCGACATCGTTGCGGCCTCGGGGGGCAGGGTTTCGGTGGCCGGGAACGCGACCACGATGCCGCTGTCGCTTTTGGCCGAGGGCCCGATGGGGTGGCAGCCATGACCGGCGTTCGCCTTCATATCGCGGAAGGGGTGGCGGAACTGCGGCTCGACAACCCGGCCAAGCTCAACTGTTTCACGGTCGAGATGCTGGGCCAGCTGGCGGGCCATCTGGAAGTGATCGAAGGCCGCAGCGAGGTTCGCGCTGTGATCGTCACGGGCGACGACGACAGGGCCTTCTGCTCGGGCGCCGACGTGAATGCCTGGGGCGACATCTCGCCCGCCGAGTTCGCGCGGAACTGGGTCCGGGGCGGGCATCGGCTGTTTGACCGGCTGGCGCGGCTGGCGAAACCGACGATTGCCTGTCTGAACGGCCATGCTTTCGGCGGGGGGCTGGAGCTTGCGGCGGCCTGCGATATCCGCGTGATCGCGCCCAAGGCCACGATTGCCCTGCCGGAGGCCGGGATCGGAGTCGTGCCGGGCTGGTCGGGGACGCAGCGGCTTGCCCGGCTGATCCCGGAGGGGATGCTGAAGGAAATGGCGCTCTTTGGTCGGCGCATCGGGGCGGAGCGGCTGTTGTCTTGCGGCTTCGTGGCCGAAGTGGCCGAAGACGCTCGCGCTGCGGCACAGGACATCGCGGCCAAGGTCGCAACGCTTTCGCCCCGCGCGACCGAGATCACCAAATCGATGATCCATGCCGCCCAGGGCGAGGACCATGCCGCGATGGTCGAGGCGCTCGGTTCCGCCGCCATCGCCGCCAGCGCGGACCGTGACGAGGGCGTGGCCGCTTTCCGAGCGAAGCGCCCAGCCGAATTTCCGGGGACCTGACATGCTTGACCTGACCATCATCCCGGCTTCCGGTACTGCTCTTCCTGCAGCACCGTTTCAGGCGCGCCACCTGATCGACGGTCAGTGGTGCGACAGCGCCGACGGGGCGGTGTCCGAGCGTCTGTCGCCGTCGCACGGGGTTGTCGTCAGCCGCGCGGCCAAAGGTGGCAAGCCGGAAGCCGAGGCAGCCATCGCCGCGGCCCGCAAGGCCTTTGACGACGGCCGCTGGAGCCACCTTTCGGGCAAGGCCCGGGCCGCCGTCCTCCTGAAGGTCGCCGACCTGATCGAGGCCAATGTGGAGCGGATGGCGTTGTTGGAGACGCTGGAATCCGGCAAACCCATTGCCCAGGCGAGAGGCGAGGTTTCGGGCGCTGCCGACCTTTGGCGTTATGCCGCGGCGCTTGCCCGCACGCTTCACGGTGACAGCCACAACTCGCTTGGCGAGGACATGCTGGCCGTTGTCCTCAAGGAACCCATCGGCGTGGTGTCGGTCATCACGCCCTGGAATTTCCCGTTCTGGATCCTGTCGCAGAAGCTTCCCTTTGCGCTCGCCGCGGGCTGCACCTGCGTGGTGAAGCCGTCCGAGCTGACCCCTTCGACCACGGTGATGCTGGGTGAGCTTCTGATCGAGGCCGGGCTGCCGGCGGGCGTCGTGAATATCGTCCTCGGCTATGGCCAGCCCGTTGGTGCAACCCTCGCCTCTGACGCCCGCGTCGACATGGTCACCTTCACGGGATCGACCGCCGTGGGCCGGAGCATCGCGGCGGCTGCAAGTGCCACGCTGAAGAAGGTGGCGCTGGAGCTTGGCGGCAAGAACCCGCAGGTGATCTTCCCCGACGCCGATCTGGAAAGCGCTGCCGATGCGGTCGTCTTCGGCGTCTATTTCAACGTGGGCCAGTGCTGCAACTCCGGCAGCCGGATCATCGTGCATGAGGACATCGCGGAGGATTTCACCGCCCGCGTAGTTGAGCTTTCCCGCAAGGTCGCATTCGGCGACCCGCTCGATCCCGCGACGCAGGTGGGGGCCATCGTGACGCCAGAACACGGCGCCAAGATCGACGCTTACGTTTCCGCCGCCCGCACGTCAGGGGCCAGGGTCGCCTTGGGCGGCGGCGTGTTGCAAGTGCCTGGGCTCGGACCGCAATTCTACCAGCCGACCGTGGTGACCCACGTCACGCCCGATATGGCCATCGCCCGCGAAGAGGTGTTCGGTCCGGTCCTGACGGTCCTCACGTTCCGCACGCTTGACGAGGCACTGGCGCTGGTGAACGATGCCGATTACGGCCTTTCCGCCGGGGTCTGGAGCGAGAACATCCACACCTGCCTTGCCTTTGCACGTGGTGCACAGGCGGGTACGGTCTGGACCAACACCTGGATGGACGGCTTCCCGGAGGTGACCTTCGGAGGCGTCAAGCAATCGGGCCTGGGGCGGGAGATCGGTCGCTACGGTCTGGACGAATTCATGGAGATCAAGTCGCTCGTGATGCGGATCGGCCGCACGCGAGAGCCTTGGGTAAGACCCCGCTGACCGAAACCGGCAGCGGGTTGTGAGATGCGCATCCAATGGGAGGAAATCAAATGCGGCTTTTCGGAAAGACACTGACCACTGCGGCAGCTTTGGTGATGACCACCTCGCTTGCCATGGCCGAAGACGTCGAGGTTCTGCACTGGTGGACCTCGGGCGGCGAGGCGGCAGCGCTGAACGTGCTGAAGGATGACCTTGCCACGAAGTCCATCGGCTGGGTCGACATGCCCGTCGCCGGGGGCGGTGGCGAGGCTGCGATGACCGCGCTTCGTGCCCGCGTCACGGCCGGCGACCCTCCAACCGCCGTCCAGATGCTCGGCTTCGACATCCTTGACTGGGCGGGCGAAGGCGCGCTTGGCGACCTGACTGCGGTTGCCACGGCAGAAGGCTGGGACGCCGTCGTTCCAACTGCGCTGCAGGCGTTCTCGAAGTCGGACGGCAAGTGGATTGCGGCCCCGGTCAACGTCCACTCGACCAACTGGGTCTGGATCAACAAGGCAGCACTTGACGCCGCCGGTGGCAAGGCGCCCGAGACCTGGGAAGAGCTGGTTGCCGTCCTTGACGCGATGAAAGCGAACGGGATCACGCCGCTTGGCCACGGTGGTCAGGCCTGGCAGGACGCGACCGTTTTTGACGGTGTCGTTCTGGGCATGGGCACCGACTTCTACAAGGCGGCCTTCATCGACCTCGACCCCGCAGCGCTTGGTGGCGAGCAGATGGCGGAAGCCTTCAACCGCCTGATCAAACTTTCGACCTATGTCGACGCCAACTTCTCGGGCCGCGACTGGAACCTGGCTTCGGCCATGGTGATCAATGGCGAGGCGGGCATGCAGATGATGGGCGACTGGGCCAAGGGCGAGTTCCTGAAGGCCGGCAAGGTCCCAGGCACCGACTTCGTCTGCATCCGCTTCCCCGGCACGCAGGGGGCGGTGACCTTCAACTCGGACCAGTTCGCGATGTTCGGGGTGGAGGGCGAAGACGCCATGGCTGCCCAGGGCGCGATGGCCTCGGCGATCATGAACCCGACGTTCCAGTCGGCGTTCAACGTGGTCAAGGGCTCGGTCCCCGCGCGGACCGACGTTCCGAACGACGCGTTTGACGACTGCGGCAAGAAAGGGATGGCGGACCTTGCAGAAGCCAACAGCTCGGGCAAGCTCTTCGGCTCGATGGCGCATGGCCATGCGGCACCTGCTGCGGTGAAGAACGCGACCTATGACGTGATCACCGCCGCGTTCAACGGCGAATATGCCGATGGTGTCGCCGCCGCCGCCGCGCTGGCGGAAGCCGTCGCCGCCGCGCAGTAATCGCAAGACCGGGGGCGGCCCGCGCCGCCCCCAGCAAATTCCTTAAGTAAGGAATTTGGCAAAATCCTTACTCAAGGATTTTGGACGCGGCTGGAACCGAGGGGGGACACCATGGCCGTTACAGGGGCCGATTTCCGCACACGCCTGCAGGACTGGTTGCCGAAGCTTGTGCTTGCGCCCTCCTTCGCTGTGACGCTCCTCTTCGTTTACGGCTTCATCCTCTTCACCATCGTCCTCAGCTTCACCGGCTCGAAGATGCTGCCCAGGTTCACCTGGGTCGGGTTCGAGAACTACGAGAAGCTGTTCGCGCTCCCCGCCTGGAACACCGCGATCATCAACATCGCGATCTTTGCCACGCTTTACATCGTCATCTGCACGGTCATCGGCCTGATGCTGGCGATCTTCCTCGACCAGAAGATTCGGGGCGAGGGGATGCTGCGGCCGATCTACCTTTATCCCATGGCGCTGAGCTTCATCGTCACCGGAACGGCCTGGAAGTGGTTCCTCGACCCCGGCATCGGGCTGGAAAAGATCATGCGCAACTGGGGGTGGGAGAGTTTTTCCTTCACCTGGATCAAGGACGGCGAGATGGCGCTTTACACCATCGTCATCGCGGCGGTCTGGCAGACCTCGGGCTTCGTGATGGCCATGTTCCTCGCGGGCCTGCGCGGCATCGACAACGAGATCCTGAAGGCAGCCCAGATCGACGGCGCCTCGAACTGGCAGCTTTACCGCCGCATCGTCATCCCGCTTCTACGACCCGCGTTCCTTTCGGCCTTCGTCATTCTCAGCCACCTTGCGATCAAGTCCTACGACCTGGTCATCGCTCTGACCGGTGGCGGCCCGGGCAGGGCGACCGAGATGCCGGCGACCTTCATGTATTCCTACACCTTCACCCGGAACCAGATGGGCATCGGCGCATCCAGCGCCGTGATCATGCTGATGACCATCGCGGCAATCATGGTGCCCTACCTTTACGCGGAACTGAAGGAGAAGAAGGCATGAGCGTCGCTTCTCAGGACACCGCCGTCTCGACCGGTCGGGTCACCCGCGTGTTCCTTTATCTGGTGCTGATCCTCTTCGCGCTCTTCTACCTCCTGCCGCTTTACGTCATGGGCATCAACTCACTGAAGCCGCTTGAGGAGATCACCGGCGGCAACATGATGGCGCTCCCCTCGCAATGGACCCTCGCCCCCTGGCGGTCGGCCTGGTCCACCGCCCAGATCGGGGTGGAGCCGACGGGGCTAAGGCCATACTTCCTGAACTCGATCCTGATGGTCGTCCCCGCTGTCGCCATTTCCACTATCGTCGGCGCGCTGAACGGCTATGTCCTGACCAAATGGCGGTTCCGGGGCGACACCTGGGTCTTCGGGCTGATGCTCTTTTCCTGCTTCATCCCGTTTCAGATCGTCCTGATCCCGATGGCGCTGATCCTTGGCAAACTCAATCTCGCGGGGTCGGTCCCCGGCCTGATCCTTGTCCATGTCGTCTACGGGATCGGCTTCACCACGCTCTACTTCCGGAACTACTACGCAAGCTTCCCGACCGAGCTTATCCGGGCCGCGCAGATCGACGGGGCGGGGTTCTTCCGGATCTTCTGGCGCATCCTCCTGCCCGTATCCGGCCCCATCGCGGTGGTCAGCGTGATCTGGCAGTTCACCAACATCTGGAACGACTTCCTCTTCGGCGTCTCGTTCGGCGGCACCAGCCAGCCGATGACGGTCGCCCTTAACAACCTCGTCCAATCGTCCACGGGCGTGAAGGAGTACAACGTCCACTTTGCCGGTGCGATCCTGGCCGCACTGCCCACGCTTCTCGTCTACATCGTCGCAGGCCGCTACTTCGTGCGCGGGCTGATGGCGGGAAGTGTGAAAGGATAGGTCAGGAGACCGCCGGGCGGCGGCAACCGCCCGACGGTCATGTTCAACCCAAAGCCCCCCCTTTGCGAAGCGGAACCGGGCGAACGACAGGAAGGAACACGAGAATGAGGCTAATGTCCATCACCGCGCTTCTGCTCAGCGCAGCAAGCCCGGCGCTTGCCGACCCCTCGGTCGAGGTCATGCATTTCTGGACGTCAGGGGGCGAGGCCGCGGCCCTGGGGGCCGTCCGTGACAAGGTGGTTGCCGAGGGCGTCACCTGGACGGATGCGCCCGTCGCAGGCGGCGGCGGTGATCAGGCCAAGACGGCGCTGCAGGCGCGGATCGCCAGCGGCAATCCTCCGGCCGCGATGCTGATGCTAGGGCAGAACATCATCGACTGGGCCAACGAGGGGATGCTTGGCAACGTCGACGCGCTGGCTGAAGCGCAGGGCTGGGACGCGGCCCTGCCGCAGGCCGTGAAGGACTTCACCAAGATCGACGGGCACTACGTTTCGGTGCCGACGAACGTTCACCGGACCGACATGATCTGGGCCTCCAAAGCCGCCTTCGACAAGATCGGCGCGGCTTATCCGACGACCTGGGAAGAGCTGAACGCTCTGGCGCCCAAGTTCCGCGAGGCCGGAATCATCCCGCTCGCCCATGGCGGGCAGGCCTGGCAGGAGGCCTACATGTTCGAGGCCGTCGCAGCAGGCGTCGGCGGGGCGGACTTCTACCGCAAGGCCCTGATCGAGCTGGATGATGCCACCCTGCGCGGGCCCGAAATGGTAGCCGTCTTCGCCCAGATCGCCGAGCTGCGCGGTATGGTGGACGCAAACTTCCCGGGCCGTGACTGGAACCTTGCCTCGGCCATGGTGATCAACGGCGAGGCCGCGATGCAGATCATGGGCGACTGGGCAAAGGGTGAGTTCACCAATGCCGGCAAGGTCGCGGGTACTGACTTCGCCTGTATCCCCGTACCCAAGGCGAAGGGCGACAGCTTCGTCTACCTCGTCAACTCGCTTTCGCTCTTCACCCAGACCGATCCCGACCTGATCAAGGGCCAGGAAGTGCTGGCAAGCGCCATCATGGACCCCGCGGTCCAGATCGCCTTCAACAACGCCAAGGGTGCGATCCCGGCCAGAACGGACATCGACCTTTCGGCGATGGACGCCTGCGCGCAAGCGACCTCGGCCAGCCTTGCCGCCAATGACGGAGCGGGCTCGGCCGTCCCGACCTTCGCCGGAACCCATGCCGCGAATGCCTCCGTCGTCGGGGCCGCAACCGACGCGATCACCACTTTCTTCAATTCCGAGATGACCGCCGAAGAGGGCGCGACCGCACTCGCCGACGCCATCGCCGCTGCGCAGTAAACGAATGGTCCTCGGGGGCGACCCCGAGGGCACCACGACAGGAGAATACAATGGGCTTTCTCGACATCCGCAACGTCACCAAATCCTACGGGAGCGTCGAGGTCCTGCACCGCGTCGACATCGCCGTGGAGGAGGGCGAGTTCCTTGTCCTTGTCGGCCCCTCGGGCTGCGGAAAGTCGACACTTCTGAACATGATCGCGGGGCTGGAGGCGATTTCGGGCGGTGAGATCGCGATCAAGGGCCGCGTGGTGAACGGGGTGCACCCCTCCAAGCGCAACATCGCCATGGTGTTCCAGAGCTACGCCCTCTACCCCAACATGACCGTCGGCCAGAACATGACCTTCGGGCTCGAGATGCACGGTGTCCCCAAGCCCAAGCGGGATCAGGCACTGGCGGATGTCGCGAAGCTTCTGCAGATCGATCACCTCCTCGGCCGCAAGCCCGGCCAGCTGTCCGGCGGCCAGCGCCAGCGCGTCGCCATGGGGCGGGCACTGGTCAGGAACCCCGATGTCTTCCTCTTCGATGAACCACTCTCCAACCTCGACGCCAAGCTCCGCGTCGACATGCGGACCGAGATCAAGAAGCTGCACCACAAGCTCAAGACCACCATCGTCTATGTCACCCACGACCAGATCGAGGCGATGACCCTTTCGACCCGCATCGCGGTGATGAACAAGGGCCATGTCCAGCAGCTTGGCACGCCGAAAGAAATCTACGACGCCCCGGCAAACCTTTTCGTCGCCACCTTCATGGGCAGCCCGGCGATGAACATCGTCCCGGCCACCGTAGTGGTCGAGAACGGCCAGCCCCATGCCGCCGTCACCGATGCCGAAGGCGTGGTCCGCAAGCTTCGGTTCAGCCAGGCCAACATGGCCAATTGGGACGGCAAGCCCATTCTTCTGGGCATTCGCCCCGAGGCCATCACCGACCCCGAAGGCGCGGACCGCAAGTCCGGAAACATCCAGCCGTTCGCGAACCGCGTCACCGTGACCGAACCCTCGGGCGCCGACACGTTCGTGACCATGACCCTGTCCGGCAAGGACGTCATCGCCCGGATGCGCGCCGATGCCGCCGTGGCACCAGGGCAGGTCTTCGACTTTGCAGTGAACATGGAAAAGGCCGTCGCCTTCGACCCCGAGACCGAGGCCCGGATCCCCGCCTGATGCAGCCTGACGTGATCATCATCGGTTCCGGCATGGGGGGTGCCACGCTGGCCGCGGCGCTGGCGCCATCAGGCCGCCGGGTGCTGATCCTGGAGCGGGGCGAACGCCTGCCCGACAGTCCCGAAGCGCGGGACCCGGCCGCGATCTTCCAGCGCGGTCACTTCAAGCCGAACGAGACCTGGCGCGACATATCTGGCGCGGCTCTGCACCCCGGCAACTACGCCTTCGTCGGCGGCAACACCAAGTTCTACGGCGCCGTCCTGCTTCGCTACCGGGCCGAGGATTTCGCGCCACTGAAGCATGTCGAAGGCACCACGCCTGGCTGGCCAATCGGCTATCCCGAGCTTGAACCCTTCTACAGCCGCGCCGAAACCCTGTACCGGGTCCGCGGCGATGCGACTACCGACCCAACCGAACCCCCGCATTCGACCCCCTATCCCTTTCCACCCGTCCCCGATGAGCCTGACATCGCCGCCCTGTCGCGCGCCTTCGCAGCCCAGGGCCTGCACGTCTCGCCCCTGCCGCTTGGTGTCGATCTCGACCGCTGGCTGGCCCGCGCGCCGACCACATGGGACGCATTCCCCGACACCACAGGCGCCAAGTCGGATGCCGAAAGCTGCGGGCTTGCCGAGGCATTGAAGCATCCGAACGTGACGCTGCTGACCGGCACGAAAGTGGCGCGCCTGATCGCGGAAGGCCGCCGCGTGACCGGGGTCGAGGTGGAAAGCGGCGGGCGCCGCGAAACGCTTTCGGCCCCCATCATCTGCCTTGCGGCGGGGGCGATCCTTTCGTCGGCCTTGCTCCTCGCCTCGGCGAACGACGATCACCCAAGGGGGCTTGCGAACCGTTCCGATCAGGTCGGGCGCAACTTCATGAACCACAACTTGACCGGGATGGTCGCCTACAACCCCTTCCGCCGGAACCGGTCGGTCTACGAAAAGACCATCCAGATCAACGATTTCTACCTGAAGGGCGGCCCCAATGACGAGCCTTTGGGCAACATCCAGATGCTCGGCCGCATCACCGGCCCGATCCTTGCGGGCGAGGCGGGCCTTCCCCTCTGGCTCGCCCGCCATATCGCCGACCGCTCGATCCACATCATGGCCATGTCCGAAGACCTGCCCGACCCGAACTCCCGTGTCTTCTGGAAGAACGGCGAGGTCGTCCTCGACTGGCGCCAGACCAACACCCGTGCCCATGACCTTCTGGTCCGGCGTCTGAAGAAAGCCATGGGCCGCGCGGGCTGGCCCATCGCCCTGTCACGCGGGTTCCCGAAGTCAAAGCCCAGCCACCAGTGCGGAACCAACCGGATGGGCGCCGACCCCACGACCTCGGTCGTCGACGCAAACCTCAAGGCGCACGACCTCGACAACCTCTACATCGTCGACGCCTCGGTTCTGCCGACCTCCGCTGCCGTCAATCCCTCGCTCACCATCGCCGCCCTTGCCCTGCGCGCGGGTGAGCACATCGCGAAAGGCCCCGCATGACCGCCCCCTTTGCCCTTGTGACCGGAGGCCAGCAGGGCATTGGCCTTGGTATCGCCCAAGCGTTGGCCAAAGAGGGCTTTCGCCTGGCTATCGCGTCCCGATCAGCGCCCGAGGATGACGGCGTTCGGGCGGCTCTGGCCGCACTGGGCCCAGACGCTTGCTGCTATCGCCATGACCTTTCGGACCTCGCCGCCATCCCGGCACTTCTCCACCGCATAGAAGCCGATCAAGGCCCCATCGACGCCCTGATCCAGAACGCAGGTGTCGCGGCCAAAGTGCGGGGCGACATGCTCGAGATCACGCCGGAGAACTTCGACTGGATCATGGGCATCAACCTGCGCGGCGCCTTCTTCCTTGCCCAAGCGGTGGCGAAACGGATGCTCGCAACCGCAAGCCCACACTACCGTTCCATCACCTTCGTGACCTCGGTCTCGGCCCAGATGGCAAGCCCCGAGCGCGCCGACTACTGCATCTCCAAAGCCGCCGCTGCGATGGCCGCGCAGACCCTTGCGCTGCGCCTCGCGCCGTACGGGATCGGCGTTTTCGAGTTGCGTCCCGGTATCATCGAAACAGGCATGACCGCGGGCGTGAAGGACAAGTACACCGCCCGCATCGAGGGCGGCCTCGTCCCGGCCGGGCGGTGGGGCCAGCCCTCGGATATCGGGCAGGCCGTGATCCCGCTGGTTACCGGCCAGATGGCCTTTGCGACCGGTGCGGTGATCCCCGTCGACGGCGGGCTTTCCATCGAAAGGCTCTGACCCATGCGCAACGCCCAAAAGTTTTCCAGAACTTTTGTCCGGAATTTTCGAAAATTCCGGGCCCCAGCCCCGACCGGAGCCGCCTGATGACCGAAGGCTACGATTTCATCATCATCGGCGGCGGCTCGGCGGGCTGCGTGCTTGCTGCGCGTCTGACCGAAGACCCATCGGCACGCGTTCTGCTGCTTGAGGCGGGGGGCCGCGACCGGCATCCATTCTACCATCTGCCGGCAGGCTTTGCGAAGATGACCAAGGGCATCGGTTCATGGGGCTGGCAGACCGTACCGCAGCGCCACATGCGGGGCATGCAGATCCGCTACACCCAGGCCAAGGTGATCGGCGGCGGATCGTCGATCAATGCCCAGCTCTACACCCGAGGCAATGCGCTCGACTATGAAGACTGGCGGCAGACGGGCTGCACCGGCTGGGGGTACGAAGATGTGCTCCCCTACTTCCGCAAGTCCGAGGTGAACGACACCCACGACAACCGCTACCACGGCAGGGATGGCCCCCTTGGCGTGAGCCAACCCCGCGCGCCCCTGCCGATTTGCGAGGCCTGGTTCGCCGCCGCCGCCCAGATCGGCATCCCGCGGAACCGGGACTTCACCGGCGAAAGCCAGGATGGCGTCGGCTACTACCAGCTGACCCAGCGCTGGTATCGCCGATCCTCGACCTCCACTGCGTTCCTGAAGCCCGCCCTCGGTCGACCGAACCTGACAGTCAGGACCGGCGTCCAGGTCCTGCGGATCGTCACGGAAAAGGGCAGGGCGGTCGGCGTCGAGACGCCCGAGGGCACCATCCGCGCCACGACCGAGGTGATCCTGTCCTCCGGTGCTATCGGCTCCCCCAGGCTTCTCCAGCTCTCCGGCATCGGCCCAGCCGACGACCTCAGCCGCCTCGGCATCCCCGTCGTCCTCGACCGCCCGCAAGTGGGCGCGAACCTGCAGGACCACCTCGACCTTTTCGTCATCGCCGAGTGTACCGGCCCCCACACCTATGACCGCTACGCCAAGCCGCACTGGTCAGCGCTGGCGGGCCTCCAGTACCTCCTGACGCGCAAAGGCCCGGTCGCCTCCTCGCTCTTCGAGACCGGCGGCTTCTGGTATGCCGACCCCTCCGCGCGAAGCCCTGACATCCAGTTCCACCTCGGCCTGGGCTCCGGCATCGAAGCCGGGGTCGCCGCCATGCCACAGGGGGGCGTCACCCTGAACTCCGCCTTCCTGCGCCCCCGCTCGCGCGGCACTGTGCGCCTTGCCAGCGCCGACCCCAAGGCCGCGCCACTGATCGATCCAAACTACTGGCAGGACCCCTACGACCGCGACATGTCCATCAAGGGCCTGAAGCTCGCGCAAGAGATGATGCGGCAAGAGGCCCTCAAGCCCTTCGTCCTGGCCGAACGCCTGCCAGGCCCCGAGGTCCGGACCGACGAGGACTACATCGCCTACGCCTGCAAGAACGCCAAGACCGACCACCACCCCGCAGGCACCTGCCGGATGGGTGCGGACGTTGAGGCGGTGGTCGACCCGGAGCTCCGCTTCAACGGCATCGAGGGGCTTCGCGTTGTCGACGCCTCGATCATGCCGACCGTCGTTTCGTCCAACACCAACGCGCCGACCATCATGATCGCCGAAAAGGCTGCCGACATGATCAAGGCCACCTACGGCAGCACCAAGGGAGCCGCAGCATGATCCGCCACATCGTCCTTCTCAAGGCCCGCCCCGAGGTCACCGAAGCGCATATCAGCGACATCTTCGCTGACCTCGCCGCGATCCGGGACAAGCTCCCTGGCGTCCTCGCCATCCACTCCGGCCGCAGCGAAAGCCCCGAGAAGATCGAACGCGGCTATCTGCACGGCTTCACTGTCGACTTCACCGATTGGGACGCGCTGGCGGCGTACCAGGACCACCCCGACCACAAGCGCGTCGGAGCCGCCCTTGTCGCCGCGGCCCAAGGCGGCCTGGACGGCATCCTCGTCTTCGACCTTCCCTGCTGAGGCCCGCTCATGCTGATCCTCCCAACCCAAGACGCCCGCCTCACACCCTACCGGCCCACCGGCACCCCCCTCACGCCCCGCGCACCGAAGGTGCCCCTTACCCGCACGGCCTTTGCCGCGGCCCATGTCGTCAGCGACCCCCTGCGCGAGCGAAACCCCTGGGACACCCGCCCCGCCGTAGATTGGGACGCCACACTGGCCTTCCGCCAGCAGCTCTGGGACCAGGGCCTGCACGTTGCCGAAGCCATGGACACCGCCCAACGCGGCATGGGCGTCGACTGGCCGACCGCGCTGGAGCTGATCCAGCGCACCATGCGCGCGGCCAAGACCCACCCGATGCGCCCCCGAGTGGCCTGCGGCGCTGGCACTGACCACAAGGCTCTTGCGGACCTCACCAGCCCCGACACGATCCTCGCCGCCTACACCGAACAGGCCGAGGCGATCGAGGCGGCAGGCGGCCAGCTGATCCTGATGGCCTCGCGTGCCTTCCCTGCGATCAGTGCCAGCGAGGACGTCTACCAGAAGGTCTACCGCCGCCTGATCGATGGCGCGCAAGAGCCGGTTATCCTGCACTGGCTTGGCGATATGTTCGACCCGGCGCTGAAAGGCTACTGGGGCAGCAGCGACGTCGCCAAGGCCTCCAATTTCGTCCTGAACCTCATCGCCGAGAACCCCACCAAGGTCGACGGCATCAAGATTTCCCTTCTCGATCAAGCGTATGAGGAAAACTTCCGCGCCCGCCTGCCCGAAAGCGTCCGCCTTTATACCGGAGACGACTTCAACTACGCCCCCCTGATCGAAGGTGACGGCACCCACTACTCGCACGCGCTTCTGGGCATCTTCGCGGCCATCGCCCCCGCGGCTAGCCAAGCCCTTGAAGCGCTGGCACAAGGCGACAGCGCCACCTACCACCGCCTGCTAACGCCGACCGTCCCCCTGAGCCGCGAGATCTTCCGTGCACCCACCCGGTTCTACAAGGCGGGCATAGCGTACCTTTCGTGGCTGAACGGGCACCAGGGCCATTTCATCATGCCCGCCGGGTTCCAATCCAGCCGCGACATCACCCACTATGCCGAAGTCTTCCGGATGGCCGATCAGGCCGGGCTCCTCGCCCACCCCGAGCTTGCCGAGGCGCGGATGGCAACGCTTCTCGCCCTCCACGGCATCGAGCAGACCTGAGACATGGACAGACGGCCGACGATCATCGATGTTGCGACCCGCGCGGGGGTGTCGAAATCGACCGTCAGCCTTGTCCTGCAGCAAAGCCCGCTGGTGAAGGCCGAAACGCGAGAGGATGTCCGCCGTGCCATGGCCGAGCTTGGCTATGTCTACAACCGCTCGGCGGCCAACCTGCGCAGCGCGAATGCGGGGCTGATAGGCCTTGTCATCAATGACCTCCGGAACCCGTTCTTCACCGAATTCGCCACGTCCCTGCAGATGGCGCTGTCCGCCCGCGGCTACGCCACCGTCATCGCGAATACCGACGAGGACCCCCATCTGCAGGCCCAGGTCGTCGGCGCCATGCTGGAACACGGGGTCTCGGCCCTGATCGTTTCGCCCGCCTACGGCGAAGAAGCGGCCACGTTCGACGCCATCGCGCGGGCCAATGTCCCCGCACTCCAGGTCCTGCGCAAGGTGGTCGACGAGACCCACCGCTTCCCGTTCGCGGCGCCCGACTATCCCTCCGGCTCGCGGCTTGCGACCGAACACCTTCTGGCCCAGGGCGTGCGCCAGATCGCATTCGTCGGCGGCCTTGAAGGCCGCGCCGTGACCCAGCTCCGGATGTCTGGCTATCTGGCGGCACTTGCCGAGCGCGGCATGACGCCGCTCTATCTGCCCGGCCGCCCGGGCCGCGCCTTCGGCCGTGAGGCCGCGCATCGTCTGGCCGAAGCGCACCCCGAGATTGACGCAGTCCTTTGCTTCAACGACCTGACAGCACTTGGGCTTCTGACCGGCTGCGCCGAGCTGCAGCGCAAGGTCGGCCCCTCGCTCAAGGTCGTCGGCTTCGACGATATCGAAGACTGTGCCCAGGCTTTCCCGGCTCTGTCCTCGGTCCGCTGCGACATTGCGGGCTTTGGCTGTGCGATGGCGGAAACGGTCCTCAAATGGCTGGAAGCGGACATCCGGCCTGCCCCTGAAACGGTTACGCCGGTGACGTTGATCCCCCGCGCCTCCAGCCAAGGCTGACCCATGCGTCCACCCCCCGCCGTCCTTCTCCGCCAGCTCTTCGACCGTGCGGTCGAGGTCGCCGACCCGATGCGTTCGCTTGCCTCCTTCCTGCCGGCGAAGCCGAAGGGAGGCACTCTTGTCATCGGGGCAGGCAAGGCCTCGGCCCGCATGGCCGAAGCGGTCGAGGCCGTTTGGGGGCCTTGCGAAGGCCTCGTCATCACCCGCTACGGCTATGCCCGGCCCTGCCGGGGGATCGAGATTGTCGAGGCCGCCCACCCCGTCCCCGACCAGTCAGGGGTCGACGCCACGGCCCGGATGCTTCGGCTGCTGGAGGATCTGACCGAAGACGACTTCGTCCTTGCCCTGATCTCGGGCGGTGCGTCCGCCCTCCTCTGCGCCCCCGCCGAAGGTCTTGGTCTGGCCGAAAAGCAGGCGGTGAACGCAGCACTTCTGGCCTCCGGCGCGCCGATCTCGGCGATGAACACCGTCCGCAAGCACCTCAGCCGCGTGAAGGGTGGCCAGCTTGCCGCCGCTGCCTATCCCGCAAGGATGCTTGCGTTGATGATCTCCGACGTGCCGGGCGACGACCCTGCCTTCATCGGTTCAGGTCCCACTGTCGGCGATGCCACCACCCCTGCGGATGCCGAAGCAATCCTTGACCGCTGGAACATCCCGGTTCCCGCCGCCCTCAGTCGTTCCGGCGTCATCGCACCCGGTGACCCGCGCCTCTCCCGCACCGAAAACATCATCTACGCAGCCCCCGCCCAGTCGCTGGCCGCCGCTGCCGCGCTGGCCGAGGCGTCCGGCTGCGAAGTCCGCCTTCTGGGCGACCGGCTGGAAGGCGAAGCGCGTGATGTGGCCCGCGATCAGGCCGCCATGGCAGCGGCCATTGCCGCGGGCCTGAAGCCGGGCGCCAAGCCTGT
The DNA here is from genome assembly GCF_051645465.1 of Tabrizicola sp. Classification (GTDB taxonomy): domain Bacteria; phylum Pseudomonadota; class Alphaproteobacteria; order Rhodobacterales; family Rhodobacteraceae; genus Tabrizicola. The sequence continues at coordinate 61,874 of NZ_JBOFBI010000205.1, forward strand.
CGTCCTCCTCTCAGGCGGCGAGCTTACGGTGACGCGCAAAGGCGATGGCATCGGAGGCCCGAACGCCGAATTCTGCCTTGCGCTGGCAATCGCCCTGGACGGCCACCCCCAGGTCCATGCCCTGGCCTGCGATACCGATGGAGTGGACGGCGCAGCCGAGGTCGCAGGCGCGTTGATCGACCCCGACACACTGCACAAAGGTCCTGACGCCGCCGAGGCACTAGCCCGGAACGACGCGCACAGCTACTTCGGCCGCATCGGCGGACAAGTGGTGACCGGTCCGACCCTTACCAACGTGAACGACTTCCGCGCAGTATTGATCCTGCCGCCAGGCTGACATCGCCCTTTATTCCGCCGCCGCCGCCCAGTCCGCGGGGGCCACAAGCCCCACATCGATCCTGTCATGCCGGATCGGCAGGTCGATATCGATGGCCCGGTCCAGGTTCTGGGCATAGCGGTGCCCCGCATAGGTCGCGGCGGCGATGATCGCAGGCGCCTCGCAATCGCCGATCCGGGTCAATGTGAACGGCAGTTCGGCATCAGTGCCGTCAGGCGCATAGCGCAGGGCCGCGTAAAGGTCATCCACCGGCGCGCGCTGGCCTGCCAGCACAAGACCCGACGCAGGCAACACCTCTTCCCGGCCCGAGTGTTCGCAGGCAATCGTGGCCGTGGCGCCGTCAAACCACTTCATGGCGTGTGCGGTCATCAACCTGATCCCCAGCCGCATGAGATGGCCCGGCACCCGCCAACCCTCGCCGGTGTGCTCGGCCCAATGCGACACGCGGTCATGCGGCGTGACCAGCGTCACCTCCAGCCCCGCCGCCCGCAGGCGTTCGGCGATCACGCCGCCCATGTAGTAGCCGTCGGCATCGTAGACCACGGTCGGTCCGGTGGGCAGTGCGCCGTCCATGATGTCGTCGGGCGTCAGCACCTGCGCTCCCGCATCGGCAACAGCCTCGAACCGCTTGCCGGTGAAAAGATCCCGCCGCCACCGCGCGCCCGTCGCGATGCAGACATGCGCGGCCCCAAAGGCCAGCACGTCCGCAGCCGAGAGGCGGCTTTCCCGGAAGACCTCGACATTCGGCATCTTCAGGATCTGCCCCTCGCGATAGTCGCGCACGCGGATATACTCGCGCATCCCCGGCAGGGCTGCCTCCCGCACCACCCGGCCACCCAGAACGCGGGTCGCCTCGGCCAGCGCCACGCGATAGCCGCGCAGACCCAACGCGCGCGCCGCCTCCAGCCCCGCAGGCCCCGCGCCGACGATCAGCACCTGCCCGTCCGACCCCTTGGGCCGGATCGTCTCGGGGTGCCAGCCCTGCCGCCATTCCTCGCCCATCGTCGGGTTCTGCGTGCAGCGGATCGGCACCGACAGGCTGTCGCCGGAATAGCAGATGTTGCAGCCGATGCATTCGCGGATGTCCTCGGGTCGGCCCTCCTCGATCTTCTTCGGCAGGAACGGGTCGGCGATCGAGGGCCGCGCCGCGCCGATCAGATCGGTGATCCCCGCCTTCACCATCCGCACCATCGTGTCGGGCGAGGTGAAGCGGCCCACCGTGACCACGGGCTTCGTGGTGACCGAGCGGACGAAGGCCATGTAGGGTTCCAGCGCCCCTTCCTTGACGAAGCGCGAAGCGCCCATCTCCAGCGAATAATCGGCGATGTTGATGTCCCAAAGGTCGGGCATCTCGGCCATCATCGCCAGCATCTCGCGCCGCTCGCCCGTGACGGGTTGCCCGTCCTCACCGATCTTCTCATCCGCGGCAAAGCGCACAGCCACGGCGCAGCGGTCCCCGACGGCCTCTTTCGTTTCCTCGATCAGCTCCCGCACCAGGCGCGTGCGGTTCTCCAACGATCCGCCATATTCGTCGCCCCGCGTGTTGGTCTCGGGGTCCAGGAAATGCGCCAGCAGATAACCGTGCGTCGCATAGACATAGACGATGTCGAAACCTGCCTCGCGCGCACGCAGTGCCGCCTTGCGGTGCCAGCGCCGGAAGTCGCGGATGTCGGTCTTGTCCATGGCACGGGTCTGGAACGGGTGGCCGACGGCGTTAGGCATCGAGGCCACATCGAATGACACAAGCCGGGTCGCGAGGTTGGCCGACCGCGCCCCGCCGAACCACAGCTCTGCCCCCGCCAGCGCGCCATGCGCATGCACCTTGTCCGTCATCAGCCGATGCGCACGGATGTCGCTCTCGTCCCAGAGCGTGGCCGAGATATGCAGCTGGTCGTCAGACGCGGGGTGGATCGAGCAGTATTCGGTGCAGACCACGCCCCAGCCGCCTTCAGCCTTCACCCCCCGCATCTCGGCAAGCGTCCGAGGTCGCACCCAGCCCATGCCGGTACAATGCGGCACCTGATAGAAGCGGTTCCTCGTGGTGACCGGGCCGATCCTGACCGGCTCGAAAAGGATGTCGTAGCGGGGGTCGCGGGGCATGTGTGTCGTCCTGAGTTTGTCCGCGTCGTCAGTCGCGGTCCGTTGCGGGCTGAAAGTGCCGCGGCAGGATGGCCGAGACGAACTGGAGCGCCCGCCTTCGGCAATCCAGCCGTTTGAATTCGTCGGGATAAAGCAGCATGTTCAGCCACATGCCATCATACATCGCCTCCAGCGCCAGCGCGGTCTCCATTGGGTCGATGCCGGTATAGCCGCCCTCGTCGATCATCAGCTTCAGGATGGCCACGGTCGCCTCCAGAAGCTCGTCGTCCAGATCGCCCACAACCTTGCGATAGATGTCTCGGGCACCGGCGTCGCCATAGAACGCGAACCAGATCGCGAGCTTTTTGCGGTCGCAGATGCGGCTGTGAAACCGGCTGTCGATGATCGCCATCAGCCGGTCGGCACTGGACAGCGAGGCGTCGAGATTGCGGTTCTGCCAAAGATCGCGCTGTTCGTCGGCCAGATGCGTCAGAACCGCCTCGAAAAGCCGCTCCTTGGTCTCGAAGTGGAAATTCGCAAGGCCAATGGATGTCCCGGCGATGTCGGTCACGCGGGCCAGCGTCGTGCCGGACAGGCCATACTTTGCGATCGACGTGATCGTCGCATCAATCAGGTTCTGCCGCCGCTCGGCCTTCGCCGCCGCCCGGCTGGTCCTTGGCGGCTCGGTGGTGCTGTCCTCGTCGCTGGTCATTTTGTGCTTTCCCCAGAAGCCACTCACCTCTGATTTATACAGGGCTGGTCAGTGCGATCCCGTCAGAGCGCTACTCACTGAATGGACATTCAATCATTGCGTTGACATCGATTGCGGGTCAAGTGATCTGTCCATAAGCCACGATGGCGCGAACCAACGCGCCGGCATTTTCGGCGTTTCACTTTGGAAGGAGCGTGCTTGCCCGCCAGCGATGCAAACCCCGCGAAGCGCCAGCGGCGCGTTCTGGTCCTTGGCGCGGGCATTGCCGGGCTTGGTGCTGCGTGTCACCTGAAAGCAGCCGGGGTCGAGGTCACGGTCATCGAAGCCCGCGACCGCATCGGCGGGCGGACCTTTACCAGCGACCTCTGGCCCGATCTCCCCGTCGATATGGGGGCAAGCTGGATACACGGTGTGACGGGCAACCCGATCACGGCCCTTGCCGCCGAGGTTGGGGCAGAGTGGACCGCGACATCCTACCGCCGCTCGGCGAACTTTGACGACGCCGGGCGTGCCTTCGACTTTCTCGATGTGGCCGCGCGGGCGAAGAAGCTGGTCAGGACGGCCCGCCGGCGGGTGGACGACCTTGATCAGGACATCTCGCTGAAAGCCGCGATCGAAGCTTCGCCGAAGTGGCGGGCACTATCGCCGCTGGACCGCCGACCGCTGAGACTGGCGATCAACACGCGGATCGAACACGAGTATTCGGGCGACTGGAGCCGTCTGTCGGCCTGGCACTTCGACGATGGCAAGGATTTCCCGGGCGGCGAAGCGGTGCTTAACCGGGGCTACGGTCCGCTTGTCGCGCATCTCGCCAAAGGGCTCGACATCCGCCTGGGGGAGGCGGTGGTCGCGATTGCACCGGCGAAGAAGGGCGTCGACGTCACGACAAACCGCGGCGTCCACTTTGCCGACCGGGTGATCGTGACGCTTCCACTCGGGGTGCTGAAGTCCGGCGAGGTCCGGTTTGCCGAACCGCTGAGGCGACGTCGTCAACGCGCGATTGACGGACTGGAGATGGGACTTCTGAACAAATGCTGGCTGCGGTTTGACCGGGTCTTCTGGCCGCCGGATGTCGACTGGATCGACTTTCTTGGCCCTGTCGGGGGTCTCTGGGCCGAATGGATGAGCGGGGTGCGAAGTACCGGCAAACCGGTGCTCGTCGGCTTCAATGCGGCCGCCGCAGCGGAAGAGCTGGAAGCGCTCGATGACCGCGATACCGTGCGCTCTGCAATGCAGGCGCTGCGTGCGATGTTCGGAACCGCAATTCCTGATCCTGTCGGGAGCCAGATCACGCGGTGGAGGCAGGACCCGTTCTCGCGCGGGGCGTATTCCTTCAACCCAACAGGCACGAGATCAAAGGACCGCCGCGCGCTTTTCGGGTCTGACTGGGAGGGCCGGCTGCATTTCGCCGGCGAAGCAGCGTCTGAGGAGTATCCCGGCACCGCACACGGCGCGCTGCTGACGGGCAGAGCCGCCGCCATTGCGGTTCTCGGGTGATATCCGGGCCCCGGAGGCATTTCCAAGCGCGGTCGCGAGCGCAGCAGCGGTGTCACCAAACGTTTACGTGAAAGTCGGCGTGCTGTCGCAAATCTTCGCTACCCCCCGAATGGTGCTGCTCGGGGGATGACGCATGCTGCAGGTCAAGGCGGTGACACGGCTCTTTGGCCAGAAGGCCGCCGTTGACAACGTGAGCTTCTCCGTCGACCACCCGGCCTTCGTCGGCATCATCGGTCGCTCCGGCGCAGGCAAGTCCACCTTCCTGCGCATGATGAACCGCCTGACCGACGCGACCTCGGGCGAGATCATCGTCGACGGCCGCAACATCCTGGCCCTGAAGGGCGCCGCCGCGCGTGCCTGGCAAAGCCAGTGCGCGATGATCTTCCAGCAGTTCAACCTCGTGCCCCGGATGGACGTCGCCTCCAACGTCCTCCACGGCATCCTGAACCGCCGCTCCACCTTTCAGACGATGTTCAGCCTCTGGCCCCGCGCCGACATCCTGAAGGCGCTCGATATCCTCGACCGCCTCGGCATCGCCGAGCAGGCCCCCAAACGCGCCGAGGCGCTGTCGGGCGGCCAGCAGCAGCGCGTCGCCATCGCCCGCGCGCTGATGCAGGACCCCAAGATCATCCTCGCCGACGAACCCATCGCCAGCCTCGACCCGATGAACGCCCAGATCGTCATGGACGCCCTGAAGCGCATCAACGTCGAGGACGGCCGCATGGTCATCGCGAACCTCCACACCCTCGACACCGCGCGCCGCTACTGCGACCGCGTCATCGGCATGCGCGACGGCCGCATCGTGTTCGACGGCACGCCCGACCAGCTCTCCACCGGCGTCGCCCGCGACATCTACGGCGCGGACGCAAGCTTCAACGAGGCGGCCACCTCGACTGCCATCCCTGCCGATGCCGAGGCCGACAAAGCCTATGCGGACCGGCTTCTCGCCTGACCCATCAACCCGGCCCCAACGAGGGCCGCCAACACGGAGACGACCATGAAACAGCTGCTTGCACTTCTGGCTGCCACCACCACCCTCGCCGCACCGGCGATGGCGCAGGAGGCGATCAAGGAATTCAACATCGGCATCCTTGGCGGCGAAAACGCCCAGGACCGCCTGACCTCGACCGAATGCCTCCGCGTCTCGATGGAAAAAGAGCTCGGCGTCCCGGTGAAGCTCTTCACCCCGGCCGACTATGACGGCGTTATCCAGGGCCTCCTCGGCGGCACGCTCGACTACGCCTGGCTCGGTGCCTCGGCCTACGCCAAGATCTACCTGACCGACCCCGAAGCGGTCGAGGTCATGCTGACCAAGCAGAACGTCGACGGCTCCACCGGCTACTACTCCATCGGTTTCGCCCGCAAGGACGCCGGCATCGCCACGATGGATGACGCCAAGGGCAAGACCTTCGCCTTCGCCGACCCGAACTCGACGTCCGGCTACCTTGTTCCCGGCGCCGAGCTTACTGCGCAATACGGCAAGCTCGAGGACTACTTCTCCGAAGTGAAGATGTCGGGCGGCCATGAGCAGACCATCGTCGGCGTCGCCAACGGCGATTTCGCCGCTGGTGTCAGCTGGGCCGACGGCCTTGGCAACTGGGAAGACGGCTACACCTCCGGTGCCTTCCGCAAGGCTGCCGATGCGGGCCTCGTCGACATGAACGACATCGTCGAAATCTGGCGCTCCAAGCTCATCCCAGAAGGCCCGCTGGTCGTCCGCAAGGCCCTGCCGCAGGACGTCAAGGACAAGGTCTACGCGATGATGGACACGATGTGGGAGACCGACAAGGAATGCGCCTACAACGTCGCCGCCGGTGACGCGAAAGACTTCGTCCCGGTGAAGCACGAGGACTACCTCGGCATCATCGACGCCCGCAAGCTTCAGGAAGGCATGTAAGCTTTCATTACGCAGTGCCGGGTCACCCCAAAGGTGGCCCGGCAATTTTATTGCGGGGCGCATCCATGGTCGACATCGCTTTCGGGCCGGAGCCGGGCCAGCGGCCTGACACGTCCACCACGTCCGGCGCCTATCTCGAGATGGTGCGCCGCAAGCGCATGTACGGCGGCATCCTTCTGGTGCTGTTCATCGCCGTCTTCGCCTCGGGCTGGATGCTCGCCGATCACCGCAACGCCGGCGGCTTCTGGAACGGCCTGCCGCAGATCGACGATTTCGCGGTCGAGGTGATATCAGAGGCCTGGACCAACCGCGCCAACCTGCCCGGCCTTTTCCTCGAATTCCTGCCCTCGCTGATCGAGACGATCAACATCGCCGCCGTCTCGACCCTGATCGGCGCGCTGGCCGCGATGCTGCTGGCGCTGCTGTCGACCCGCGGCCTTGCCCGCTGGCCGCGCCTGATCGGCCCGTTCCGCCGCGTGATGGACCTCCTCCGCGCCATCCCCGAAATCGTGATCGCGCTGGTGCTGATCTACATCCTCGGCGGTGGCCCCGTGCCCGCAGTGATCGCGATTGGGCTTCATACCGGCGGTGCGCTCGGCAAGCTTTTCTCCGAAGTCGCCGAAAACGCCGATCTGAAACCGGTCGAGGGGCTGGCCTCGGTCGGGGCCAACTGGGGCCAGCGGATGTGGCTGGGCGTGATCCCGCAGGTGGCACCCAATTGGCTCAGCTACGGGCTTCTCAGGTTCGAGATCAACGTCCGCGCCTCCGCCATCCTGGGTTTTGTCGGCGAAGGCGGCATCGGGCATGATCTGAAACTCGCGATGCAATGGGGGCAGGGGCGGTATGATCAGGTCGTGGCGATCTTCCTGCTTCTGTTCCTGACGATCTTCCTGATCGACAGGGTGTCAGACCACTACCGCACCCGCCTGGTCAAAGGGGCCGTGATATGACCGCGACAACAACCCCGGCCGGCGCTGCGCC
>NZ_JBOFBI010000206.1:0-8269 GCF_051645465.1 Tabrizicola sp.
GTAGGTCGGGCTTCAGCCCGACTCTCTCTCACGACGCCCACCATCCCATCCCAACCGCCAGCCCCAAGCCCCCCCTCCCCCGGCGTGGGGGAGGGGCCGGGGGAGGGGGGCACCCGGCCAAAAAGCGGGCACCCCGCCAAAACCCACCGCGCGCCCCGCTCACCAAACCCTAACCAGCATGCGCTCTCCTCCCGCCAAAAGGAGCACGCCCATGGACACCCTTCACCACCTCCCCCTCGCCGAGATCGACCCCCACGCCCTCCTCCGCGACCGCACCCAGCTCGACCCCGAGGCGCTCGCCCAACTCCAGCTCTCCATCGCCACCGAAGGCCTCCGCCTCCCCATCGAGGTCTGGCAACTCTCCACCCCCCGAGACGGCTTCACCCACGGCCTCATCTCCGGCCTCCGCCGCCTCACTGCCTGCCGCGAGCTTGGGCACCAGACCATCCCCGCCCTCCTCCGCACCCCCGCCTCGATCCCGGACGCCATGGCCGCCATGGTCAGCGAAAACGAAAACCGGTCGGACATCAGCCCGTGGGAGAAAGGCACGCTCATCCTCAACACCATCGAGGAAGGCCACTTCGACACCCCCGACACGGCAATCGCCGTGCTCTTCCCCGCCGTCTCCCGCTTTACCCGCGCCCGCATCCGCAGCCACACCATGGTGGTCCAGGCGCTGGACGGCCTCCTCACCGCGCCGCACGACTTCTCCACCCGCCAACTCGACGCCATCGCGGCTGCACTGACAGGCGGGCACGAAGACCTCCTGATCGCCACCCTCCAACCCGTCGCGAGGTCAGGCGCCGAGACCCAATGGTCCACCCTCCAACCCGTCCTGATGGACATCGCACGCGAGCCCACCAACCCCAAAACCGGCCGCCCCCGCCGGATGCTGCAGCTGAGGCAAGGTCTCACGATCCGCCGCGAGCCCACCCCCACCGGCTGGGTCCTGCGGTTCTCGGGGCCAGAGGCGAAGAAGGGTGGCCTCGTCGATGACGTCCTGGACAGGGTGGAGCAGTGGTTTCAGAAGGGATGAAGAGTACGAAGACTAGTGCGCCCAGTAGCGTCGGGACCTACTACGACGCAGCACGTTCCGTAGCTGATGGCAGATGCCGATTATCTCAATGACTCTCTCGAAGTCGGCAGAACGTTCTGGACTACCAAATGATCCGCCCGTGGAGGTATCAAACAGCTTTCCATCTAGTTCTCGATATTCGTCGAAAGAATCGCCGAGGAGCTTTTCCGCTCGTTCTCGAAATGCCGACGTGCAAAGCATCTGACCTTGAAGCTTGGCAGCGAGCTCCTTCGCCCTCGAACCCAGAGGTTCCTTCGACGGGTCGTACACCCAGTATGCGACGGCAGCCTCTTCAACTCTGATAATTTCGGCAACGTGCTCTGTGATCTCGTTTTGATCATTGGTTAGTTTCGCAATTACCATGGAAAGTAGATATGTAATGAGGCCACCCAGTATAATGAGCCCAAGATCACCAAGCATATCAGTGGCTCTCCTTCCGCGCGTCCTTGATGTACCGAGCTATCGCATCACTGTATCTCTTATTGCCTTCCCATCCGGGCAAAACCACCAATGTAGCTTCCAAGTCTTCTCGCAACACACTCTCTCGCCTAATCAGGCCACCAAAGGACTCCTCAAGGAAGGAAGAGCCAAAGCTGAGCACGCCATCTAGCTCTACAACCAGTTTTACTTTCTTTTGCATTGCTTCCTGAAGACGAGGTAGCAACAGTTCCTTACGAAATTTCGTTCCATTAAACGGACCATCCGCATCATCTCTGCCCGATGGAAACTTGGAAAACTCTGTCGCAACATTGATCTTGACTGTTTCATCCATTTTCAGAATCCTTCGGCAGGACTAGTTTCCAAGTGATCAGAGTGCCGCCGATTGACGAAGGACGGTACTGATGGGTCTCGGCACCATCATGAGTAACCGTACACTCGCCCCCTCGACTCAGAATTGATACGGAGCCACCTTTACACAGCTTTATCAGGTCAACCATCTGCGGAAGACCCTTTCCATGCCATGAATGGTCCGTACTGCTGGCTCCGGGCTTCATTGCTGCCGAGATGTATACGCCGTCATCCGCGTACTCATGTTGTGGCCCCCTGAACATTCCCAGCAGTGTATCTCGGAGCTTCTGACCTGCGGGCTTTCGCGGAAATGTAACAGGTATTGTGGCTCCTTGATCGTAGACGACTACTGTAAGGGTTCTGTTACGTCTATCTGCCGTAGCGGTTATCCACCATGCCGACACGTGGGCAAACGGAAAGCTCACATCTGATGGATAGGCCCATCTTGTAACATTCGAGATCGCTTCAGAAATTGCTGTATTGAGGGCGATAAACACATCTCTTGGAAGGGGGTCTAACTCCTCAATGAACCTGCTCAGTTGCAGGATCATGGTGCATACCTGCTCAAGTTCGGTTGCGTCTCGACCAGACGCAATCCTCATCGTGCGGACGTCTCCACTTTGATTGAAGCGATCGCTTACATCGTGCGTGATGCCCACAATCTCGAAAAAACCCATTTCAAAAAGTTTCTGAAAAGCGTCGGCGCTCCACTCATGTAAGTTGATGGCCGGTGGAACCTCTCCCATGATTCTTCGCGCCCGATCATACTCCGCTGCTATCACAACAGACGCCGAGGTTGAGATTTCTCGGATTTTTCCATAATCGACGTAGCCGTTTATCCAAGGCATCCCGCGCTTGGGTCGGACCACCCAATTCTTCTTTCGCAAGGCGAAATTCGGTATTGCGTTCTTCTCTCTCCAGTCGGACAGGAACTTGATAGTCTGTTCAGGATTTTTCTCGAAGCAGAGTGTATCAGGTGGAAGTACTGCTGGGCGCCGAGATACAACTCTTTCCGAACGATCGTTGAGCCAAACCGTAACGTACTCTACATAGCGAAGTCGTCTATTTCGTTGATTCTTGGTGCTTTGCTGACGTGAGCGGTGGCGCAACCACTTCCTATACCGATGTGTCAGCTTCTTCATGTCACTCGCTAACCGCAAACTTGGTTGCAAACCAGAACGCTACAACGAGGGCAAGGATAGCGCCAGCCCTCGATCCATCCGGTAAGCAGCCCCCACCCCTTAACAAACCCCTAACGCCCCACCTCTAACCCATTGGAATCCTTTGCGGCCTCCACCCTGAGCACTGTGCTCAACCTCCTGGACCCTCACGCCGCGAGGATGTCGTAGCTCAGGGCATAAAGCCCCCCCGCCCCCTCCCGCGCCTGGGTCAGCAGGGCCGCATGTTCGGGCAGAAGCCGGCGGATCATCACCCGGGCCAGCGGCTCCCGTTCCGGGTCAGCCAGCGCCGCCTTCAGATGCGCGTGCCCCCCCAGAACCAGGGCAAAGGCCCGCAGATACGCCGCCGCCCCGGCAAAGCGGTCGTTCAAATCCTGCCCCACCAGCGCCTCGGTCCCCTCGCGGAGAGCCTCCGCCGCCGACCAGACATCCCCCGCCAGATCCGGGAACTGCCCCCGCGCCGCCTCGGCCCCCCGCTGGACCTCGTCGATCAGCCGGAACGCAGCCTCTCCCCCGTCCGCCATCTTGCGGCCCACAAGGTCCATCGCCTGGATCCCGTTCGTCCCCTCATAGATCGGCAGGATCCGCGCATCCCGAAGGAACTGCGCCGCCCCCGTCTCTTCGATGAACCCCATCCCGCCATAGATCTGCACCCCCTCATGCGCGACCTTGCAGCCGACGTCGGTGCAATAAGCCTTCGCAATCGGAGTAAGCAACGCCGCCCGAGCCCGCCAGTCGGGGCTATCGGTGGCCGTTGTCATGTCGATCGCCACGGCACAGGAAAGCGCGATGGAGCGGGCCGCAAAGACCTCGGCCCGCATCGTCGCCAGCATCCGGCGGACGTCGGCGTGTTCGATGATCGTCCCGGTCTTCGACAGCGGCGTCGCTCCCTGCTTGCGGTCCATCGCATAGGCCAGCGCATGCTGAAGCGCTGCCTCCGCGACCCCCACGCCCTGCGCGGCGACGGAAAGCCGGGCGTTGTTCATCATCGTGAACATCGCCGCCATCCCCTTGTGCGGCTCGCCCACCAGCCAGCCCGTCGCGCCGTCGAACTGCATGACACAGGTCGGGCTGCCATGGACGCCGAGCTTGTGTTCGAGGCTCACGACCCGAAGCGAGTTCCGCGCGCCCAGGTTTCCCGCATCATCGGGAATGAACTTCGGGACCATGAAGAGGCTGATCCCCTTCGTCCCCGCAGCCCCATCCGGCAGCCGCGCCAGGACCAGGTGGCAGACATTCGGCGTCAGATCGCTTTCGCCCCAGGTGATGAAGATCTTCTGCCCCGAGATCGCATAGGTCCCGTCACCCTTCGGCTCGGCCTTCGACCGCAAGGCCCCGACATCGGTGCCCGCGTGGGGTTCGGTCAGGTTCATCGTCCCCGACCACTCGCCCGAGGTCAGCTTCGGCAGGTAGAGCGCCTTGATCTCGTCCGAGGCGTGATGCTCCAGCGCTTCGATCTGGCCTTTCGACAAGAGCGGCTTCAGCTGCAGCGAAATGCACGCGCCCGACATCATATCGTCGACCGAAAGTGACAGCGCGATCGGCAGGCCCATGCCGCCGTACTCAGGGCTGGCGGACATTCCGACCCAGCCCCCGGTGGCGATAGTGCGATAGCCCTCGGCAAAGCCGGGAGCGGTGACGACTGCGCCGTTTTCCAGCCGGGCGGGGTGCATGTCGCCCAAACGGTTCAGGGGGGCGAGGATGTCGGTCGAAATGCGGCCCGCCTCGGTCAGGATTGCTTCAGCCATTTCCGGAGTTGCATCGGCAAAGCGGGCGGTAGCCGCGACGTCGGCAAAGCCCACAACGTGGTCGAGGATGAAACGAAGATCCTTGACTGGCGCGCGATAGGGCATTGGGTACTCCTCCCGAAGACTTGGCAAAGCAGGGGGCCTGCCGTATGGACGGCCCGGAGCTAACGCTATTCCAATCGTGTGGTCCTTCAAGTTGGACGCTGCGTCAATTGTCATGACCCGAACCCTTGCCCCAGACGATGCCGGGATTGATGCAGCAGTGGGGCTGCTTCGGGCGGGGGAGCTGGTCGCCTTCCCGACCGAGACGGTCTATGGCCTGGGCGGTTACGCCCGGTCGGATCGGGCCGTGGCACGGATCTATGAGGCCAAGGGTCGGCCAACGTTCAACCCGCTGATCGTGCACCTGCCCGACCTTGCTGCGGTTCAGGCGATTGCGGAGGTCGGGCCGAAAGCTCATGCGCTGGCCCAGGCCTTTTGGCCCGGCCCGCTGACGCTGGTTCTTCCGCTGTGTCCCGGGGCGGGGTTGTCGCCCCTTCTCTCGGCTGGCCTTTCCACTGTCGCAGTGCGGGTCCCCGCGCATCCATTGGCCCAGCGGCTTTTGCGGGCTTTTGGCGGCCCGGTTGCTGCACCTTCCGCCAACCCCTCGGGTCGCATCTCGCCGACGCGGGCGGAGCATGTTCTGGACGGTCTTTCGGGCCGTATTGCAGCCGTCATCGACGGCGGACCCTGCGCGGTGGGGTTGGAGTCGACCATCGTTCTGGCCGACCCGGAGCCAGTGCTGCTCCGCCCCGGCGGCATACCGGTCGAAGCGCTTGAGGCCGCGTTGGGCGGGTTGATCGCCGTGGGAGGAGATGCGGTCAAGCCGACTTCGCCCGGTCAGTTGGCCTCGCACTATGCACCTGACGCAAACCTTCGGCTTGACGCCGCGGATGCGCGGGCAGGTGAGGTCATGGTAGGGTTCGGCCAGGTGCCGGGAGTGCTGTCGCTGTCGGTCAGCGGCGATCTGGTTGAAGCGGCGGCAAGGCTGTTCCACGTCCTTCGCGAGGCCGACCGGCTGGCGGGCCCAGGTGGCAAGATCGCCTTCGCACCGGTGCCTGAAAAGGGACTGGGCCGCGCGATCAATGACCGGCTGCGCCGCGCCGCAGCGCCCCGGGACTGACGTTTGCTTGCTGTTTAACAGCGAGAACGGATTGTGGCAGAAACGCCCGGTTTGCGCCACAATCGGAAAAATTCCCCGTTCTGGACTCGTTGATCCTGTGCCATAGTTTTGCCGGGCCTGAGAAGCCTGTGCAATCAGAACGCCTGCCGACCAAGGCGGGAAAGTAAAAGGGAACCGTGAAATGATTAAAGAATTCAAAGCCTTTCTTATGAAAGGCAATGTAATGGACCTGGCCGTTGGTATCATCATCGGCGCGGCCTTCACAGCGATCGTCAACAGCCTGGTTGGTGATCTGATCAACCCGATCATCGGGCTCATCCTGGGTGGCGTCAACTTTTCGGACATGTTTGTCGACCTGTCCGGCACCAATCCGGTGTCTCTGAAAGCCGCCCAAGATTCTGGCGCTGCGGTCTTTGCCTATGGCGCGTTCATCACCGCTGTGATCAACTTTGTGATCATCGGCTTCGTCGTGTTCATGCTGGTCAAGGGAATGAACAAGCTGATGCCTCCCAAGGTGGAAGAGCCCGCAGCCCCTGCCGGTCCGTCGGAAGTTGACCTGCTTAAAGACATCCTGGTCGCGCTGAAGAAGTAAGCGCCAGACTAAAGGCAAAGGCACCCGGAGACGATCCGGGTGCCTTTCTTGTTAAATCGCCAGCGCCTCGGCGGCAGAAATCGCGGGCATGCCAAGCGCCTCGCCCACTGCTGCATAGGTGAGCTTTCCGGCATGGACGTTGAGGCCGTTCAGAAGGTGCTTGTCCTCGGCGCAGGCCTTCTTCCAGCCCTTGTCGGCCAGCGCCAGCATGAACGGCATCGTGGCGTTGCCAAGCGCCTGGGTCGATGTCCGCGCAACCGCGCCCGGCATGTTTGCCACGCAGTAGTGCATGATCCCGTCCACCTCGTAGATCGGATCCTGGTGGGTCGTGGCGCGGCTGGTCTCAAAACAGCCACCCTGATCGATGGCCACGTCGACAAGCGCTGCGCCGGGCTTGAGGTCTTTCAGCTGCGCTTTCGAGATCAGCTTCGGCGCTGCAGCACCGGGGATCAGGACCGCGCCGATGATCAAGTCAGCCTCGCGGGCCAGAGCGATGGTGTTCCCGGCGCTGGCATAGGCGTTCTTGAAGTCGCGACCGAAGACGTCATCCAGATAGCGCAGCCGGTTAATCGACCGGTCGAGCACGGTTACATCCGCTCCCATCCCTGCAGCGACTTTGGCCGCATGGGTGCCGACGACACCACCACCGATGACCAGAACTTTGGCGGGGGATACGCCCGGCACGCCGCCAAGCAGAACCCCGCGCCCGCCGTTGGCTTTCTGCAGCGTCCATGCGCCGACCTGCGGGGCAAGGCGGCCGGCAACCTCGGACATCGGGGCAAGAAGCGGCAGGCCGCCGCGGTCGTCGGTCACCGTCTCATAGGCGATGCAGGTCGCGCCGGATTTCAGAAGGTCTTTGGTCTGCTGCGGATCGGGGGCGAGGTGCAGGTAGGTAAACAGCACCTGGCCTTCGCGAAGGCGCTTGCGTTCGACCGCCTGGGGTTCCTTGACCTTGACGATCAGGTCGGCCTTCTCGAAGACCTCTTCCGCCGTATCGAGGATTTTCGCACCTGCGGCCTTGTAGTCGGCGTCGGAGAAGCCTGCACCGGTTCCGGCGTTCTTCTCGATCAGGACCTTGTGGCCATGGGCAACGGCCTCACGCGCGGCGTCGGGGGTCATGCCGACCCGGAACTCCTGCGGCTTGATCTCTTTCGGGCATCCGATCTTCATGTTTCCCTCCCCCAGGGGCAAATTTCTGTCTTCATGCAATACTGGCCTGTTCTTCTGACAATGCCTTGAATTCTGGGCGGCTGGATCGATCCTGGGTGATGGTTTCTTCGCCAAAAACCCGGCATGACCGAAGATTATTGCGCCAGCCGTGCAATTGCCCCGTTCGGGCCGAGTCCCCCGCGAGGAAGTCTCATTGGCTTGACGACCATCCGTTACATGCCGGGTGCAGGCTGGTTCGATCCAGCCAGGGAGAAAAACAATGTCCGATCGAAAGAACTCCAGCCAGAACATCCGCACCGTCATCGCCGAGCGTGTCTCGCGTCGGGGGTTCCTGCTCGGCTCGGCCGGGGGGCTTTCGGCTGTGGCCGCGACGGGGTTTGTGGGGTCGCTGTTTTCCGGCCAGGCCCACGCCCAAGCCGTCCAGTCGAGCCTTACCTTCACCGAGCTCAAGCGCGTCTTTGACCAGACGCATCACGTTGCCGACGGCTACAAGGCCGAGGTCGTGGCAGCCTGGGGCGACCCGATGCAGGCCGGTCAGGCGGCTTTTGATGTCAA
>NZ_JBOFBI010000207.1:0-2704 GCF_051645465.1 Tabrizicola sp.
AATCCTCTGGGGCCAGATCATTGTCGTTTCGCTCATCGTGCTATGTGCAACATGGGCGGCGACGCAGTGGACGGCATGGCGGCTCGGCTTTCAGCCGCAGCTCGGTGACGCCTGGTTCGAGCTTCTCGGGTGGCCCGTCTACTACCCGCCCTCGTTCTTTTGGTGGTGGTACGCCTATGATGCCTACGCACCGCCGATCTTCGTCGAAGGGGCGGTCATTGCCGCATCGGGCGGCTTCATGGCCGTGGCCGTCGCGATCTTCATGTCCGTCTTCCGTGCGAGGGAAGCGCAGGACGTCGATACCTATGGATCGGCCCGCTGGGCGAAGCGGCGAGACGTCAAAAGGGCGGGATTGCTGGGCGCCGAGGGTGTGGTGCTTGGAGAACTAGATCAGACGTATCTCCGGCACGACGGACCAGAACATGTGCTGTGCTTTGCGCCGACCCGGTCTGGCAAGGGGGTCGGTCTTGTCATTCCAACCCTGTTGACCTGGTCCGGTTCGGCCGTCGTCCACGACATCAAGGGCGAGAACTGGCAGCTCACCTCCGGCTTCCGGGCAAGGCATGGCAGGGTGCTGCTATTCGATCCAACCAATTCCCAGTCGGATGCCTACAATCCGCTGCTCGAAGTGCGCCGCGGCGAATGGGAAGTGCGCGATGTCCAGAACATCGCCGACATCCTGGTCGATCCCGAAGGCTCGCTGGAAAAACGCAATCACTGGGAAAAGACCAGCCATTCGCTGCTGGTCGGCGCGATCCTGCATGTCCTCTATGCGGAGGCCGATAAGACGCTCGCCGGCGTCGCAGATTTTCTGTCGGATCCCAAACGCGGCATCGAGCCGACGTTGACTGCGATGAAGACGACGGCCCATCTCGGCGAGGCAGGCCCGCATCCGGTGATAGCCAGCGCTGCGCAGGAACTCCTGAACAAATCCGCCAACGAGAGTTCCGGTGTGCTCTCCACGGCGATGTCGTTTCTCGGGCTCTATCGCGATCCTGTCGTCGCCGAAGTCACACGTCGCTGCGACTGGCGCATCGCGGACTTGGTCGAAGGTCCGGACCCCGTCACACTGTATCTCGTCGTGCCGCCCTCCGACATCAATCGGACCAAACCTCTGATCCGCCTGCTCCTCAATCAGATCGGGCGGCGCTTGACCGAAGACCTACGGCGCCATCAGGGACGGCGCCGACTGCTGCTGATGCTGGATGAATTTCCGGCCCTAGGGCGACTGGACTTCTTCGAAAGCGCGCTCGCTTTCATGGCGGGTTACGGAATCAAGAGCTTCCTGATCGCTCAGTCGCTCAACCAGATCGAAAAGGCCTACGGGCCGAACAACTCCATCCTGGACAACTGCCACATCCGGGTCAGCTTTGCCACCAATGACGAACGCACCGCCAAACGCGTGTCTGATGCGCTCGGCACCGCGACGGAGCTGCGCGCGATGAAGAACTATGCCGGCCATCGGCTGTCGCCCTGGTTGGGCCATCTCATGGTGAGCCGACAAGAGACGGCGCGGCCGCTGCTGACCCCCGGCGAAGTGATGCAGCTTCCGCCCACCGACGAGATCGTCATGGTGGCAGGCACCGCTCCGATCCGGGCTAAGAAGGCCCGCTATTTCGAGGACGCTCAGTTTCAGGCACGCATTCTGGAGCCACTTGTCCCAGAAAAGTCGGCCAAGGCACGCTGCGACGAATGGAGCGCGCGACGGTTGCCGCCACGTCCGGACATCGGCGTTCCCAAGGCCCAAGCCGATCGCAACGAAACAGGCGATGCGCAGCACGAAAAGCGCATGCAACCTGAACTGGGCCAAATGCGGACGCCTGGCCAGCCGACGCCGATCGACAATGAATTCGAGCCTGATCTGAAACGACCCTCGGCAGACCGCGTCGTGCAAGTCAGGTTGTTCAATCAACAGGCCCGTCAAATCGCCCAACAAGTGTCGCTCGATCCCGGCCAAGGCCCTGAAATGTGAGGGCTCGCCGATGAAACAGCGCAAGAAGCACCGTCTTTCTGTCTATCTCGATCCAGAGATCATGACGGCGCTAGCCGATTATGCGGCACGCCGCGATCACTCACGATCTTTGATTGCTGAGGCCGCGATCGCATCTTTTCTTTCACCAGATGCCGCAGAACGGCAAGAAGCTGCAACGACCAAACGGCTTGATCAGATTGATCGCCGCATCACCCGGTTGGAGCGCG
Source organism: Tabrizicola sp. (assembly GCF_051645465.1). GTDB lineage: Bacteria > Pseudomonadota > Alphaproteobacteria > Rhodobacterales > Rhodobacteraceae > Tabrizicola. The sequence goes on from NZ_JBOFBI010000207.1 coordinate 2,200, forward strand.
ACGTCGGCATATCGGTCGAAACACTGGCGGTGTTCATCCGTTTCTGGCTGACAAGCAATCCGCCCCTCCCCGAACCGGCTCAAGCCGCCGCCAGGGCCCAGGCTGGCAAGCGCTACGATGCATTCGTTGCAGCACTTGGCCGACGGCTCGCGCAAGGACCGAAGCTGCAACAGGAGGTTTCAGAGGACATTGATAGACCGCAGATCTGACACACGCAGGTCACCAATGCTGTCATTCAACTTGGACATTCTCATAACTGCTTTGCGGGACCTTCCTGCCATTTGACATGTCTCAGAAGACGCACTTCGCAGTTGCGGCACTGCCGATGTGATGGGCTCAGAGCGGCGGATCGGCCAGAACCCCTAAACCTTCTTGAACAACCTTCATCTGCTCAGCTGGGTAAGGCTTCAGGAGCGCAGTCGCTTCTTCTACACTGCCATGAAGCCAGGTTTCGTGTTGATCAGGATCAATTATGACGGGCATCCTGTCCGGGTGAATAGGTCTC
>NZ_JBOFBI010000208.1:0-7327 GCF_051645465.1 Tabrizicola sp.
TAGCCCGCCTCGACCGCTTTCAGCGCATTCGCTGCCGCCCGCCGTGCCCGGCGGATGAAAAGCGTGTCTTCGTCGGGCAGATCCTTGCCCAAACGCAGCATCGCGTCGGCGGCCCGGATCACCAGCCCGTGCCGCCCCCGGTTTGCCGCGCCGGCAAGCATCGCGCGCTGCCATTTGGTCACTGCCCGCCGCCCGCGGAAGGCCTGCCAGAACTCGGGCCCCGCGCCATCACCGTCGATCAAGGCATTGATCAGCAGCGGAAAGGTCCCGGTCTTCAGGATCACCCTGATCGCTTCGTGGGTACAAAACGGCACCCGGACCAGCTGCACGTTCGGCCCAGCCAGCCGCGCGGCATGGGCGCGGTCTTCGGGGACAAAGGGATCATAGACCACCACCGCGCGACGGACATATGGCGCCGCTGCCGCCGCGTCCAGGAACGGCATCCCCTCCCAGTTCGACCGCTTCACCGCATAGGGAAACCGTGCCTCGTAGGGCGCAATCGCCTTATTCATCGTCGTCTGCGGGCTGAACGCCAACGCCCGCGCCTCGGGGATCAGGGGCGCAAAGTTCAGCGCCGCGAACCCCCCCATCGACGCCCCCGTCAGCACCACCCGCCGGAAGCGCCGGAAGAAGCCCCGCTCCTCCAGCGCGCGCAACAGCGCGGGGGCCGTCGGCTGGCGGAACCAGTCCTTCGCATGGCTTTGCACGCCCAGGACCGAATGCCCCATCGGCTCCAGCCGCTTCCAGGCCCAGGGACCGCGCGGCCAGCCTTCGTCGATCGTGGCAAGGTTGTCGAACGAGACGACCAGCCCATCCCCCTGCCCCTCGAACCAGAGGTTCGCGTGCTCTCCCTTGATCAGGAACCGGTTGGCCTGCGCAGCAGCGTCCAGGCCCATCTCGGGCGGGATATCCAGGGGCGGCGCTTCAGGGGTATCCACGGTCTAGTAGGTCCAGCGGACATAGCGCGTCAGCGCGGCCAGCGCATCCCGCGCCTCGGGATCGGACGAGCCAAGCAACGACCGGTCCGGCCAGAACATCACCTCATGCAGCCGCGATTGGCCCAGCGTCTTCGCCAGGCCCGCCCGGTTTGACCGGCAGCCGATGAAGAAGTCCGCCTGATGCGCCAGCCCCGGCACATTTGCCGTCGCGGTGGCCTCGCGGTCGCCCACCCGCAGCCGAAGGCTTTGCCCATCGAAGGCCAGGATCACAAGCTTGGCCTGCGGCCCCGGCGGTGCGGGCAGCGTAACCTCGACCGTGCCCGCCTTGTCTTTTGCCAGGATCTGCCCTTCGTTCTCGGTCAGGAAAATCAGGTTGTTGGCTTGACCCGTGAAGATCGAGGCCAGGGTCTTCGCCTCACCCTGCGACCGGTAGATCACCGCAACGGTGAAAGCTTCGACCTCGGCTGCAAAACCCGGCAGAGTGAAGCCGCAGTTCACACCGTCCTGACAGATCACAGCGCCGGGCGGCCCCGTCTCGAACCGGCTGTTCCCGCTGTTCGGAGCCGCGGCCACTGCCTCGACCGCCCGCCGCGCTTCGTGCCAGCCGGTGATCTTTCCGTTTGTCCAGGCCAGGTCGCTTTCCCTGGCGACGAACCGCGCCCCGCCGGATTGCAGAACGGCCTGCGCAAGCAGGCGGTCCTCACCGCCGATCAGGGCGCCGGGCGGCAGTTTTGCGGCAATCTCAAGCATTGGGCCTCCATCTCGCCGCCATCTTGCCGACCGCGCCATCCCGCCGCAAGCCCGTCGATCTACAGGGGAGTGGGCGAGTTTGAATTCCCGCTTTGAGCGCTTTGCGGTAATGCAGGGTTGCCCTTGCGCTTGGTCTTGGGCCACGAAGAGGGCACGGATGATCCGATTTCTGAAGTATTTGTCCCTCGCCGTTGCAACAGCGCTTGTGTTGGCCTTGGCATACGGAGCCAAGGGATATCTCGATGCGATTTCGGATGCGGATGAACTGCGGCAGCGCGCAGACAACCTGATAGAACTAGGATTTGGGGGCGACGCCCTTGGGCAAGGACGTCAGGACCTTCTGCTCATGATTGAAGATCCCGCGTTCGCGAGTCATTCCGGGATGGATTTCACCACCCTGGGCGCTGGTGCGACGACAATTTCTCAGTCGGTTTCAAAGCGGTTGGCCTTCGAGCAATTTCGTCCGGGGATCGGAAAAATCCGCCAAACGGGTTATGCTCTGGGTCTCGAAGCGCGGCTAGACAAAGACCAGATTCTCGCTCTGTGGCTTGAGACCGTCGAAATGGGGAGAGGTCCGAATGGCTGGATGACCGGCTTATTTCACGCAAGCGAAGAGTTTTATCAGAGGCAGCCGAACGAACTGTCGCAAGAGGAATTTTTGCGATTGGTTGCGGTTCTCGTTGCACCAGCGATCTTCGATCTGCGTAAAGAAGATGCTGCCCTCGCGGAGCGCCTAGAGCGGATCGAGCGCCTAGTCGCGGGAAATTGTGCCCCCAAAGATCATAGTGACGTTTGGCTAGAAGGTTGTCGGTGAGCGTCCGCTTCGTCCCCGGGAGCGGACACCCCAACTGACCCACCGCCAGCTCACGCCCGCCTCGGCGCTTCACGCGCAATCGGCATGACTTGCTGCAGGATAAGCGCTCCATACGCGGCATTGTGGTGTTCGAAGTCCGCCTTTTCCATGTAGTCGGCCACCGCAAAGGCCTTGTCCGTGAAGAGGCCCTCCACCACCGTTTCGTCCGGCTGCCGGATCAGCGTCATGCCGTCCTCGGCCACGGTCTCTTCGACGATCCGCCAGAACTCGGGCAGGCAGTCCGGCAGGGCATCCGTCATTTCCGGCGTCAGCGCCGTCCCATAGTGAGCCGGGCTCGCCGTGTAATAGGCGATCGGTGACAGAAGAACGCGCGCGGTTCTGGTCTGCGCGAGGCCCGCCGCCAGCCGATAGCCTGCCTGACCCCAAAGCCCGTCCGTAAGGATCCGCCGCATCAGGCCAGAGCTGAGATAGGGCCCATGGCAAAGGTTGCGCAGCAGGCCCTGGAACAGACCCCACAGATAGACCCGAGCGCCCATCACCAGGATCACGTCGAAATCGGCCGCCGGCAGGAACAGCCGCCCCTTGGCATTGAACTTGGCAAAGCGGCGCGCGGTGAAGTCGTCCACCGGATGGACCGCGCCGTCCCGGAACTCCAGATACCGGAACCGCCCGCCGACGTGGCCCCAGTACTCCAGCTCGACCCCCGAGACATCGACAAGGCCCTGGGTTTCGGCCTGTTTCAGGCAGGCGTAGTGGCTGTCGCCAAAGACGCAAAGCCGCGGCAGAGTGTCAGGCATTGCGCTGATCCGGGGCGAAGGCGGCCAGGATCTCTTCCTCGCAGCGCAGCTCTTCCGCCTCTGTGAGCTCCGGTTCGGCCGGTTCGTCCGAGAGCGGCGAGGGTTCCACGATGGGCGCCGGAGTGCCAGCCTCTCCGAAAGCCGCGGCCTGATCGCGGAAGAAGTTGGACATCACATGGTCCACCCCCTCGGGCAGGACCGACCGCAGGTTCGGCGCGAAGAACCGGCCGCGGTAGGCGGGATGGGTGATGATCTCGTAGGACGGGAAATAGTCGACCCGCACCTGGTCCCGCGTCAGCTCGGACGCGACCGCGCGCAGAAGCGACTTGGAATGGCTGGTGGCCGTCAGCACATGGTTCCCCGAAGCCGTCGCCGTCAACGGGACCGGCGACACGGTCAAGAGGACCATAAGCCGCCGGTTGGTCCGGAACATCAGCCGCAGCGCCGCCGTCATGTCAGCCATCAGCGCCGCGAACCCGTGGTTCACGAAGACATGCGCCTCGGGGTCGAACTCTCCCGCCACCGTGCCGGGGCAGACGGCATATTCCACCCCGCTCGCGCGGCTTTGCCACGCCTCGGTCAGCCCCATCGTGAAGACGAAGACATCCGCCCCCTTCACCGCCGCCGCAATTGCCGCCAGCGTATCGCGGCGCGAGGCCTGCAGCTCGTCGACCGAGGCAAACCCGCCGGGCTCCACCCCCGGACGGAACGGATCGTAGAACCTGCCGCCGCTTTCCCAGACTTCCTCGGGCGGTTCCGCCCCGGTCAAGGCCCAGGTCAGCCACTGAAGCAGCATCCGCGGCGTGTAGATGTTCCCTGTCCGGAAGCTGAACGTGCCGTAGTGATAGTCGTGCCGCTGCGCCGGGGTCAGGCCCGCCGGTCCGGGCTCGAAGTCCACCCAGCGATAGCGCCGGGCGACCAGCGCCTTTGCGAAATGCTGCGCAAAGCACGACCCCGCCGTGACAATCCGTGTGCGCCGCCGGACCGCGTATTTGGGCTTCCAAAGCCCGCTGATCTCCATCGCGTCGCGATCCGCCACGGCGGTGCGCCAGAAGCGGTCCTCGGGCAGGGTCTCATAGGGATGTGGCATGCGGGGGCCAGGTCCTTGGGCGTTCCGGCTAAGGATAGGACCGTTCGGTTGCGGGAAGGTCAATCGCTTTTCCGCAGGCCGCCCTCCACAGCCCGGCAGGCCCGTGCTAGCGTTGCACTATGCCCAGCCTCTGCCGCGATTGCCTGATCCTGACGGACACGGACCTCCCGGCCCAGGCCCGCTGCCCCGCCTGCCGATCGCCCCGCGTGCTGACCCACCCCGAGCTTTCGCGGCTTTCGATCGCCCACATGGACTGCGACGCCTTCTACGCATCCGTCGAAAAGCGCGACAACCCCGCCCTCCGCGACCAGGCCTTGATCGTCGGCGGCGGGCAAAGAGGCGTCGTCTCGACCTGCTGCTACATCGCCCGGATAAAGGGCGTCCGGTCCGCCATGCCGATGTTCCAGGCCCTGAAGCTGTGCCCCGAGGCCGTCGTCGTGAAGCCGCGCTTCAAGGCCTACACCGAAGCCTCCCGCGCCATCCGGGCGATGATGGAAGAGCTGACGCCTTCGATCGAACCCCTGTCGCTGGACGAAGCTTTCCTCGACCTCACCGGCACCGCCCGCCTGCATGGCGCCGCCCCCGCCGTGTTGCTCGCGCGCCTGACCAAACGGATGGAGGATGAGCTTGGCCTCACCGGCTCCATCGGCCTTTCGCACAACAAGTTCCTGGCCAAAGTCGCCTCCGACCTCGACAAACCCCGCGGCTTTTCGGTGATCGGGAAGGCCGAGACCGAGGCGTTCCTGAAGCCCCGGCCCGTCCGCATCATCTGGGGAGTCGGCACCGCCACCCAGACCGCCCTTGAAGCCGCAGGCATCCGCACCATTGCCGACCTCCTCCGCTGGGACCGCGCAGACCTTGGCGCCCGCTTCGGGCAGATGGGCGACCGCCTCTGGCACCTCGCGCGCGGCCAGGATACGCGCCGCGTGAACCGGGACGAGAAACTGAAGTCGATCTCGAAAGAGACGACCTTCTTCGAGGACACCTCCGACCCCGACCTCCTCGACGGCCATATCTGGCGGCTTTCGGAACAAGTGGCCGACCGCGCCAAGGCCAAGCGCCTCTCGGGCCGCACTGTCACGCTGAAGCTCAAGCGCGGCGATTTCCAGCTGGTCACCCGCCGTCATGCCCTGACCGATCCCACGCAACTGACCGACCGCATCTACCGGGCCGCGAAGGATCTCTTCGACCATGCCGGGACGAAAGGGCCCTTCCGGCTGATCGGCGTCGGCATATCAGACCTCGCGCCCGAGGATCAGGCCGACCTCTCCCACGACCTCCTCGACCCCGAAGCCCGCCGCCGTGCTGCCGCCGAGCGCGCCACCGACGCGATTCGCGCCAGGTTCGGGGCGGAAGCGATCATCAAGGGCCGCGCGCTTCGATAAAGCCCGAAATCCCTCCTCGTGCACTTCGTGTACTCGTCGGAACAACCGTCGCGAGGAGTGCACGAAGTGCTCGACGAGCAGTGCATCGAGCCCTACTCCGCCGCCAGCGCCAGCCCCGACCCGCTGTCCCCGGTGATCTCCGCCACCACCCCGGCCATCAGCGCCCGGAAGGACGCAAAGCCTGGCAGGGGCTCCACCCGGATTTCATCCATGTAAAGCGCCCGGTCGATTTCGACCTGCACGACATGCACGCCGCGCGACGGGCGGCCATAGGCCTGCGCCACATAGGCCCCGGCGAAAGGCGCGTTGCGCACCACCCGCAGCCCGGCCGCGCCAAAGGCCGCCTCGACCTGGTCCATAACCTCGCGCCCCGCCGCCGCGCCGAATCGGTCACCCAACACGACCTCGGGCGAGGGCTGGCCGGGCCTCGTATGCGCCTCGATCGCCTCATGCGGCATGGAATGGCAGTCGATCAGGACCGCCCGGCCGAACTCGGCCAGCGTCTCTTCGACCAGACCCGCCAGCGCCTGGTGATAGGGATGCCAGAACCGTTTGATCCGCTGCTCCGCCTCGGCGAGGCTAAGCTTGCCGCGATAGATCGACCGCCCGCCCGCCACCACGCGGGGAATCACCCCCAGGCCCGACGAGATGCGCGGATTGTGCGGCGCGCGCGCGATTCCCTCGATCACCGCCGGGTCAAGCTCATCGGCGGCCCGGTTCAGGTCGATGAAGGCCCGCGGCGCCCGCGCGCAGAGAAGCGGTGCCCCGAATTCGGGGGCCATGTCGAAAAGCCGATCTACGAAAGCATCTTCCGAGGACCGGATCGCGCGGCGGTCGAGCACGGCCTGGGCCATGAAACCCGACGCATAGTCGCTCCCGGAATGGGGCGAGGCGAAAACAAGCGGGCTCAGGCGCCGTTTCGGGCGGTAAAGAGCGAAGGCCTCGGTTTCCGTGCGCGACAAAGGAAACTCCCTCAGTTCCCTCTGGTATAGCGGCAGAATCCGGAAAGCCAAAACCCCTTGCAGGCCCCGGCATGACTCAGTATAGACCCGCCCTGACCGACGCGGTTCCGCCCGCGTCCTTTTCGTTTGATCGAATGGGGCAAGGCGGGGCGCATTGGCCTAAAGTGGGCGGTTAGCTCAGCGGTAGAGCACTACGTTGACATCGTAGTGGCCACTGGTTCGATCCCAGTACCGCCCACCATTCGCCGCCTCCTTCGGGGGGCATGGGTTTCAATCTGGCGCAGGTTCGCGCCGCGAAGAAGGAGGACGACCATGAAAGTCGCCAACTCGCTCCGCTCGCTGAAGACGCGTCACCGCGATTGCCAGGTCGTGCGCCGCAAAGGCCGCGTCTATGTGATCAACAAGACGCAGAAGCGCTACAAGGCCCGCCAGGGCTGAGCTCGCTTCCGGCTGACCGGACAAAGGGCCGCCCAGGGGAAACCCGGGCGGCCTTTGCTTTTAAGGCCGCTCGTCGTTTGGCTTCGCCCCTCCTCGCTGCGTGCCCGCCCACCGCGACGAGGAGACGAAATCGAACGAGGAGCCGGGCCCAGG
>NZ_JBOFBI010000209.1:0-26748 GCF_051645465.1 Tabrizicola sp.
CGGAAACCCGCCCGCATAGCGCGCGCCCCGGTCGTCGGTGGACAGCTTCACCCGCCAGCCCCGCGCCAGCATCGCCTCGGCCAGGGCCTGGGCCGGGAACATATGGCCCCCCGTCCCCCCCGCTGCGATCAGAAGAAGTTTCGCCGTCATCGCCGTCCTCTCACGACGCCGGCCAAGGGCGCCTCCCTCCCCCCTCCGTGGGGGAGGGCCGGGGTGGGGGGGCACCCGGTCAGGGCCTTGATAAAACCCATCAACGCCCCCGCCTGAAGACGTCGCTCATCTGGCCCCGCGGACGTTCCCGCGTCAGCGCCAGCAGCATCCCCATCGTGATCCCCGCCGCAATCACCGACGACCCGCCATAGGACACAAACGGCAGCGTCATCCCCTTCGCGGGCAGAAGCCGCACTGCGACCCCCATGTTGATCATCGCCTGCACCCCGAAGATGCAGGCCATCCCTGCCCCCGCCAGCCGCGCAAACGGGTCACGCTCGGGCAGAAGCCGCCAGAGCGACCGGACCACGATCACCCCGTAAAGCGCCAGGATGAACAGCACCAGCAGAAGCCCGTATTCCTCGGCCGCGACCGCAATGATGAAGTCGGTATGCGCATCGGGCAGCGACCATTTCACCTGACCCTCGCCCACGCCCACGCCGAAGAACCCGCCCTCCTGGATCGCGTTCGCCGCATAACCAAGCTGCGTGCGCGGGTCGACATCCGGTGACAGGAACCCGTCGATCCGGCGCGCGAAGTGCTCGGAGCTTTCGTAGAAGACCAGCCCCCCCGCAGCCACCAGCCCGCCCACGACCCCGATCAGCAGCATCGGTGCCCCGCCGATGAAATAGATGACACCCCAGGCAAACAGCACCAGCGCCGCCTGGCCAAAGTCCGGCTGCATCGCCAGGAACCCGACCACGACCAGCGTCAGCGCAAAGGAAATCGTCTTGCCCGGCGGCCCGGCCAGCTCCTGGCTTGCGGCAATCAGCCAGGCCACCACGATCACGAAACCGGGCTTCAGGAACTCCGACGGCTGCACGCTCGCAAAGCCGAAGGAAAACCACCGCACCGCCCCCTTGCCGAAATCCGTCCCGAAAAGCGGCAACAGCATCAGCGCCACCATCGAGACCGCAAACCCCATCACCCCCAGCCGCCGCACCAGGCTCGGCGGCATCATCGAGATGCCGATCATCGCCACCAGTGCTATCCCGCCAAAGACGGCCTGCCGCTGGACATAGTAGAAGGGCTCCAGCCCGTTCCGCGTGGCAAGCGGCACCGAGGCTGCAAGCCCCAGAAGAAGCCCGACGCCAAAGAGGACAAAGACCGAAGTCAGCGTCCACTTGTCGATCGTGCGCCACCACTTCGGGATGACCGGCTCGCTCACCCGCACGGGATTGGAGCCATAGACCATTTCAGTCATGGGAAACCGCCTGTTACGCCTGCTCTGCCTCAAAGCCCGGGTGTGTCCCCCGGGTCTTGCGGCGAAGAGTAGCGGCAAATCCGGTCTCTGGCCAGTGGGAATAGGGGCCCGCGTTCCCCGCCGACCGCCCCCAGTTCGACCGGAACATCGGCATCGGTATCTCGCCGTCCACATGGTGTGTTTCAGCCAGCGGATCACCCCCACACGTGGCCTCGGCCATCACCGCTCCAAGCGCCCGACCGATGGCCCGTCACTCAGGCTTTGACATGCAATCCTTGCAATATATAAACTGCCTGTTTATAAGGCAGTTCGCTCTTGGGGAAGCGATGAAGACGCTCGGCAAAAAACTTTTGTGGCACCTTAAAGTGAGGCTGGAAGCGCGCGGGCGATCGGCGATCGAGGCGCGCCTGCCCGAGCTTCAGAAGCTGGACTGCTTTCACTCCCTCTATTTCGGCGAGTTCGGCCATTGCCCGGACTGGCGCTCTCCCGGCAACGTCTTCCACAGCGATGCACCTGCCGCAATTGTCGTGAACCGGAAAGGCAAGGTTTCTGGCGTGTTGGGTATCGAGGTGCTCGGCAGCACGCTCCTCGTACGCCAGTTGCAAGGCGCCCCAAAGGCAAACTTCCACGACGGAACCCGGGCCGAAGCGTACCTCCTTGACTGCGCCGAACAGATCGCGGACGCGATGAAGATGCGAACCCTCCGCATCGTCGACGCCGAAACCGCCATCGCCTTTCGCGAGGCCGCCCCTCCGGCCGACCGCCCGTCGGAAGAGGCCAAGGCGCATATGCGGCGGAACTACTCCTACCCCGAAAAGGCCGGATACGGCAAAAGCTACTTCTGGCGCCTCCGCCGCGCGACCTATGTCCGACCCGTGGCCAAGCGCGGCGCAAGCCAGGTCGAAGCAGCCCCCGCGAGGGTAGAGAGCTCGGCGTGACGGGACGGTCCGGCCTCCGGTAACCAAAGCCGTACCCCCGCCCTATCCCTGCCCCGCCGCCCGCTCCTGGTTCAGCCGGAAGAGCCGCGCGAGGATTTCGTCGTCGGTCATCCTGCCCGCCCGCCAATCCTCGCCCCACCCGTAGGCCTCCGCCACCGCCTGGTCGAGCGCCTTATGCGCATGGTCAAGCCAGGCGGGCCGCTGGTTGTAAAGATTGGTCAGGGTGCGAGTCTTCAACACCGCCGCCGCCTTGTCGTCCTTCGGCAGAATGCGGTCGGGATAGCCCGGCACGACCTCGGGGACGCGGGTGATGAGGTCAGGCGGGTTCAGCCAGTTCTCGCGGAGTTCGTTGAGCCGGGCCGCCGCAACGGCGATGGCCTTGGCCCTCGGGTCATCAGCGTAGTCGGCGGCGGGGATGTTCGGGGTGAGGCCTTCGGGGAACGGGAAGGTCTCGAAGGTGGTGGAGGGGGTGTAGCGGGGCCGGTCCTCCAACGAGGTACCCATCCGCAGCGCCCAAAGCTCATGAAAGCGTGAGTGCAGGATGCCGAAGGTGGTGTCGTCGTCGCGAGTTACAACAACTAGGTTCTTGTCAGGCACAATTCTTGGGTCAAGCCATACGAATACGCGGTGTCGAGCTACTTCCGGCGTGACCATCAGCCTTGAAAGCCCAACAATTCTACTTCGCATAGTGTGGGCATTCCGTGCCAAGCGCCACCAGTGCTTTCGCTCACCGTCGGCGCGCGATCTTGCGCGAAACGGCGCCACAAACATTGCCAAATGCCGAAACGGAGCTTCATAGAGCATAGAGTCTGGTTCAGTTCGATTGCCAACGTCAACAATCCACATATCCAGATTCTGCCGAGTGATGTGATGACCATTCCTCCAGGGAAACAGCACATCAGAGTTGGGACGGGCGTTCGGATTCCCGGCTGCAAGTAGCCAAGTCCGCGCGGTTTCACCTGAAACGTCAAACGCGCCCTTTTTGGTGATGCCGTTAGATGCGATGTCCCCATTCTGTTCTAGTGAAAGCGCATGTGTCGTATCTTCAGTGCCTGACGTAAGGTCAGGCCTAATCGAGCTAACGTTTACGCCGTCCAGCCGAACGTCCCCTCCCTTTCTATCATCGAAGCACACCATCGAAACGCGCACCGCCGCGCCGTCGACGGTCCAGCCCTCATCTGACCAGCCCGCGAATATCCGCCCGCCCTCAACGATCGGTCTCAATACCTCCCGGTTCGCCCCGCCCCTGATAGAGTTCGTCGCAACAAGTCCTGCCCGCGCCAGATCGCCCGCCCGAACTTGCTCCCAGGCTTTCGCGAACCAGTAGCAGACCAGATCGGCCCCGCCCGGCACGTTGTCCCATGCCTTGCGCAGCGCGACCGTGTAGTCCTCCCCCAACTCTCGGATCATCTTCTTGTTGCCCAAAAACGGCGGGTTCCCCACGACCACATCCGCCTTCGGCCACTCTGCCCGGCCCCCATCCGGCCCCAGCACCGCATCCCGGCACTGGATCGTGTCCAGCGTCTTCAGGATCGGATCCCTTGCCGCCTGAAACCCGTTCCGCCGCATCCACTGGATCTCGCCGATCCAGACCGATACCCGGGCGAGTTCGGCGGCATAGGGGTTCAGCTCGATCCCGAGCACCGCCTCGGGCCCGATCCGGGGGAATTCCTTCTGCAGGCCCAGCGCCTCGGCCTCCAGGTTCACCCGGTGCTCGATGTTCTTCAGTTCAAGCAGCGCCAGATACAGGAAGTTCCCCGATCCGCAGGCCGGGTCCAGCACGCGGAAATTCAGCAGCTTCTCACCAAACTCCGTGCGCAACCGCTGCGCCTCGGCCCGCGCCTTGGTCTCGACCGCCTTGGCCCCGGCGGCCTCGGCACGCGCGAGTTCGGCCACGATCCCAGCCTTCACCGCTTCCCACTCGGCCAGCAGCGGCTCTACGATCACCGGCCGCACGATCTGCATGATCTTGTCGCGGTCGGTGTAATGCGCGCCAAGCTGGCTTCGCTTGTCAGGATCAAGGCCCCGCTCAAAGAGGGTTCCAAGGATCGACGGGTCGATGTCCGACCAGTCCATCTGCGTCGCCCGGATCAGGTCGTCCATGTCCTCCCACGTCAGGGGCAGCGTGTCGTCGCTGTCGAAAAGCCCGCCGTTGAACCATTCCACCGCCTCAAACCCGACGAGCCCGCCGGTGCGCATGGCGCCGAACAGGGTGGCGGCGTGGGTGGCAAATGTCTCGGGCTGTACCCGCGCAGCCTTGATCATCCGCTCGAACATCTTCGGCGGCAGCAGGTCCACGTCCTCGGCGAACATGCAGAACACCAGCCGGTTCACGAAATGCGCCACGGCTTGCGGTTCGTGCCCCCGGCCCCGCAGCCGCTGGGCGATCTGGGCAAAGCGCTCTGCCGCCTCTTCGGTCAGGATTTGCCGGGTCTTCGCGGGTTTCAGCTTTTCGGGATCGGTGAAGCAGGCCTTCAGCGTCTCGCGCTTGGACGCATCCAGCAGGTCTTCCAGCGTCAGGTCGTAGACCTTCTGGACCGTGTTGGTCCAGTTGGTATGGATGCGGATGCGGTCCATGTCGGACACGATCAGCAGCGGCGGGTTCTCCAGCGCGATGGCGTATTGCTGCAGCTGCGCGAAGGCCGCTGTCAGGTCCTTCCGCTTGCCCGTGTACTCCCAGGCAAAGCAGTCCTTGCGCCAGACATCCGCCCAGCCTTCCCCTCCGCTGGTCTTGCTGGCCCCCTTCTCGAAGGTGAACCACGCGCCCTTGGGGTCGGCGGTGATCGGGTCATCCAGGCCCAGAAGGCGGCAGAGGTCGTTGAAATGCGACTGGCTGGCCGAGCGTTCCTTCAGTTCGGTCGCGCGCCACTTGGCGATGAAGTCCTGGGGCGTCATGCAATCCGTCCTGATCGGGTCCATCCACTAAGCCCACGCGACCGTGCCCGGTCAATGGGCCTTTAGGCCCGACCGGATGATCTGTTCGCCCGGTCCGCCCATGGCATCAGGATAGCCACCCAAACCTTAACAGACCCCTAAGGCAAGCCCCCAAAAGTCCTGCAACTTCTTGAAATTATGGACACCGTCAAGTGTAACTCAGAGTTACGCCCCAAGGGCCGGCTGCCTCTCACACCCCATAGACCCGCTTCGCCGTCCCGACCCCGACAGCATACCGCTCACTCTCCGACAGCCCGGCCAGCAGCTCCCCCGTCATGTCGATCCACCCCGGTAGCCCGGCGCCAAGGTCGACCACCGGCCAGTCGCTCCCCCAGAGCATCCTTTCCGGTCCGAACAGCTCCAGCAACCGGTCCACATAGGGCCGGATCACCCCGACCCCCGCCCCCGGCGCGGCATAGGCCGTGATCCCGGAAAGCTTCACCACCACGTTCCGAAACCCCGCGAAGGCCGCCACCCCCCGGTCCCACTCCTCCCACTCCCCCGCCGCCACATCCGGCACCCCGCAGTGGTCCAGCACGAACGCCTGATCCGGACAGGCCCGCAGCAGCGGAACCCCCACCGGCACCAGCTGCCGCGCGAGGAAGTTGAGGTCGAACGGCACCCCCGCCCGCCCGATCTTCCGCAGGTTCCGCCGGAAGACCTCGGTCTCCGACACCCCATCCGGCACCACATGCAGGATGCGCCGGAAACCCACCACGCCCAACTCCAGCGCCTCCTCCAGCCAGGCCTCGAAACCTTCATCCTCCGGCCTGATCGAGGCGATCTGCCCCAGAAACCCGCTCATCCCCGCCACCAGCCGCGCCTCGGCCCGGTAGTCCGCGTCATCCACACCCGTCTCCATGAAGACCGAGCCAACGACCCCCTTCCCGGCCGTCAGCCTCGCATAGTCCCCTTCAGTAAAATCCCCCGCCGCCAGCGCCGGTATCCCCGCGGTCCAAGCGTAGCCCAGCCGATCCCGCAGGATCAGATGCTGGTGCGTGTCGATCAGCTCCAACCCCTCAGCCATTCGCCAGCCTCCATTCCACCGGCCCCGAGCCTTCGCGCACCAGCCGCCCGTTGGGGAGGTCGTTCTCCTCCAGCTTCGCCACGATCTCCGGTTCGGAAAGCCCATACCGCTCCCACCGCCCCCGGAGCCTAGCCCGCAGCGCATACTCGGGCACATCCACCATCGCGGTGACATCGAACATCGGCCGCAGCCGGTCCCACGGCGCCTGGTCCAGCAAAAGCCAGTTCCCCTCGACCACGATCACCCCGACCTCCGCCGGGATCAGCCGCGCACCCGCCCTCGCGATCTCGATCTTGCGGTCAAAGACCGGCACCGCCACCTCCGCTTCGTCCCGCGCGCGCAGACGCTTCAGCGTGTGGTAAAGCCCCCCCACATCAAACGTATGCGGAGCCCCCTTCCGGGGCCTGAGCCCCGCCGGGATGAGGTAGAGGTCGTCATAATGATACCCGTCCATCGGCAGCACCGCCGCCAGCCCCGGCTTCCGTCCGTTAAGCTTGCCGACCAGCTTCTCCGCCAGCGTCGACTTCCCCGACCCCGGCGCCCCGACGAGGGCGACGATCACCCGGCCCCCCACCGCCCTTGCCTCAAGAATATCCGCCAGCCCCGAAAGCTCGATCGCTTTCCCCGCCATGCCGTCCCCCCAGATTTCTGGTCAGCATGCGCAGGCCGGCCAAAAGGAGCAAGCCCCCAAGTCCGCCACCCGCTTGCAAAAACCGTTCTGCCCAACACCCGGCACTGGCAGAACCGTAAACGGGAGACCCAAAATGAAACGTATCCTAGCTCTTTGCCTGCTGCAGCAATGCGTCACGATACCCGTCACTGCGCAGGTGGCCGGAGTCGTCGTCGAACTGGACAATGGTGTCGTCATGTTTGGCGAAGCCTACGCCGACCCCTATGGCGAAGGGGTCTTTGCCTTCGTGGGCGGGCGGCTGGAATGCTACGGCTACTACGACTCGTACAGCCAGTCGCGCACGCTCACCGTCAGCTTCAGCTGCAACCGCGGCGTCGAGGGCCTTGCCAGTGTGGTCCGATCCCGCGACCTGCAGCGCGGCAGCGGCAACATCGCCTTCTCCAACGGCTGGTCTGGCACGGTCAGCTTCGGCTACTGACACTTTGCCAGAAGCGGCGGCGCGGTCGGCCGCACGGTCCTGCCATTCGGGCCATCAACAGCGCGGCCCGAACCGCCAAGCTTCTCGATCAATTCCCGAGCGTCGTCATGACCAGGCCGTAAAGCTCTTCCGCTGGAAGACCCTGACGGCTGGTCTCGTCGATCCAGGCGGCTGCGGCGGGTTCGGCGACAGCTTCGTCGATCGCCGAGATGATCTTGTCATCAAAGGTCAGCTCGATGATCCCCCGCTCGCGCAAAGCAGGATACCAGGCTGCCATGGTCTTTTCGTTGTAGTTCTCGACGTAGTGGTCAAGAGCCGCATCCACGGACGACAAAAGCGCTTCGCGATATGACTCTGGAAGGTCTTCCAGCGCGCTTGTGTTCACCACGATCGGGCAGTTGGCCGCGCCCGGGTTAAGGTTCGTGGTCCACCATGTAGCGTCCTCGATCGTGCCAAAGGACATATGGGCATGTGGCGCAAAGCTGACGGCACGTACCTCGCCTGACTTCATTGCCTCGGCAGTGTCCGGTGCAGGAAGACTGACCGGAACGGCACCCAGGGCGGCAACGGCGTCACCGATCCCTCCCGTCGCCCGGATCGTCATTCCCTTGAAATCGACGAGCGAGGTTGGAGGCTGGCCCACGCCCATGATGTTCTGCTGCGGCTGGGGGGATGGCATCAGCAAGGTGGCATTCCACCGCGCCATATCGGCTTTGGTCGCGGGATGCTGATACACGGCAAAGGATATGGCAATTTCTTCTTCCAGCGACGACACGCCCAGAAAGGGCAGTTCCAGGACGTTCAGCGTGGGGTTCTTTTCGGGATCGTAGCCGGCGCAGAACTGCGCCATTTCAAAGCTGCCGGCGAGGATCCCGTCCAGGTTTTCTTCAGCGGGCGCAAGGCTGGCACCATACGCCAGGTTCAGCTTGAAATCCCCATCCGTCTTCTGGTCCACCAGTTCGGCGAGCTTCTCGACATGCTCGGTGATGGCCCGGCGCTCGCCCCAAAGCGATACGTTCCAGACAACCGGTTCGGTGACGACGCTACTGCAGGCGGCACCAAGACAGTCCACCATATCAGCGGCCACATTAAGAAGCCCAAGAGCTGACTCGATCACATAGAAGTTGTCTTTGAACTCGACCAGACTTCCCGTGATCTTGGTTCTGCCGTTGTCAGCTTTCAGCACCAGCGTCACTTGCTGCGCACCGACCGACGTAGTCATGGTCAGCACGGCGGCCGATACCAAGAGGGCCAATTTGATAGAGCAATCGAGGTTTTTGAACAGACTTGTCATAACATGAGACCTTTCATTCTCGTGGGAACTGCCATTTTTCCTTCGGGCTGCGGGATGGTCGATTTCGCGCGCTTCTTGCTCCTGCCACTCAATCCATCACTACGTTAAACACTTTTTCGGACAACTCTATGGCAGATACGGCGGGAAGCTCTGGCCGAAGCGTCGGAAAAGCGACCTGTTGGGCGGGTTCCAACCCACTGCTCCCATCGAAACCAATTGAATATCGACAACGATCTGCCGTTGACCCGACCGACACGGACGGCTTGGTACCCACCTTTGCCCCAAAACCTCAACCCCGCCGTCTAAGCCGGTCCACCACCCGCCGCAGACCCTGGCGCTGGTCGGTGCGGTAGGTGGCGGCCGACATCTCGGCGGTGTTGGAGCGGGGGAAGGGGAGGTCGGGCACGGGCTTGCCAAGGAAGGCGCAAAGCTTGTCCCACCCGTCGCCCCTGGTGATGTCCATCCGCAGCAGGTCTTTCGCGCGCTCGCCGGCGAAATAGCTCTCGACCACCATCAGATGGCGGGCATGGACAAAGCGGAACTGCTCTTCATTGAAATCCGTCACGCCATAAAGCACAGCGCGGTAGAAGTCGCGCGGGCTGCCGGGGGTGGGGCGGTCATTGTTGAAGGGTGCCTTGCGTTCCGACTCGATCCAGGCGTCGACATCGCGATCGGTCTGGATGAACTTGGATCCTGGAAAGGCGGTGTCCAGCCGCGGGAAGATCGCGGGTATCGGCACATCCGACACTGCATCGGCCGTCTTCAGGACATCAAGCGCGTAGTCGCCCCCCCGTATCTGCGCGACGGTGCGGGGATCATGCGGGAAATGCACGCTTTTGTAACCGAGAATCTTGAGAGCATCGTGCAGGGAGCTGGTCCCCGTCTTGGGCAGGCCAATACCGATTATCTTCACGTCTGCACCTCTCGCATGGCCTGAAGCTAGCGCAACCCGAACGCGGGACGCGTTCCAGAGGCTCGGCAAGGGACAGTCTGCGGTAAAACGGCACCGAAGTCCAAGGGGCCGGTCGGCAGTGTCGGCAAACCGCCGCCGCCCTGCTGCATATCAGGGCGCAATGCCTGGCGATGCAGCACAACGATGCCGCAAGCCGGCGTCCAGACCGCGTGAACATGGTCGGGCAACACCATCCAGGCGTCGATCCGGAATGGATGATCGGCCCTCGTCATCCGCCCCGCGTCGCGCAACCCGTCCATCTGATCCGGCTGCGTCTGCACGCGACGGTCGGCCAAAGTTGCCGTGACGAACATTGATGCGCCGGAAATGCAGGGGCAGAGGTAGCCCGGCATTGCCCAAGCTTGGGACGGAAAGCACTAACAGATCCTGAACGACCTATCAAAGCATTGATCTAATTGACAATATAAATTTGTCCCACCGTGGGACAGCCCCGCCACCGCCGCTGCTGCCTCCCCTCAGAACGGGACGTCATCCGCCTGATCCGCTGGGATCACCCACCGGGCGACGACCTTCTTCGACCCGGCATGGTCGAACTCCACGTCCAGTTTGTCCCCCTCGATCCCCATGATCTCGCCATAACCGAACTTCTGGTGGAAGACCCGGTCCCCAAGGATATAGGGTGAGAAGGCCTCGGCATCGATCACCATATGCCGCGCCTCGGAAGGCTGCCGCATCGGGCGGGTGGACTGGTTCTCCTGCAGCCGCCGCCAGCCGGGTGAGTTGTAGACATCGGCCTTGGTCGCCCGCTCCTCGATCGACGATCCGAACCCCACCCCCGCCGCCGCCCCGTACCCGCCGCCATAAAGCCCGGGGGCGGTCAGGACCTCGACGTGATCAACCGGAAGCTCATCGATGAACCGCGAGGGAAGCTGCGACTGCCACTGCCCATAGACCCGCCGGTTCGAGGCGAAGCTGATCGTGCAGTACTCCTCGGCCCTCGTGATCCCCACATAGGCGAGCCGCCGCTCCTCCTCCAGACCCTTCACCCCCTGCTCATCCATGCTGCGCTGGCTGGGGAAAAGCCCGTCCTCCCACCCCGGAAGGAAGATCACCGGAAACTCCAGCCCCTTCGCGGCGTGGAGGGTCATGATGGTGACCTTCTCCTCCGCCCCTTCGGTATCGTTGTCCATGATGAGGCTGACGTGTTCGAGGAACCCCTGCAGGTTGTCGAACTGCTCCAACGCCTTGATCAGTTCCTTGAGGTTGTCGAGCCGCCCCGGCGCCTCGGGCGTCTTGTCGTTCTGCCACATCTCGGTATAGCCGCTTTCGTCCAGGATCGTCTCGGCCAGACGGATGTGATCGTACTCCGGGTGGTGGGTGACGATGTGCCAGCGGTCGACCCCGTCGACGAAAGCGCGGAGCTGCGAGGCCCCCTTGCCAGGGATGATGCCCTTGGCCAGCGCCTCTCGGGCACCGTCGAGGAGTGAAACCCCCGAGGCCCGCGCAACCCGGTTGATGTCGCCCTGCGCCTTGTCGCCAAGGCCGCGTTTCGGCAGGTTCACGACCCGCTCGAAGGCGAGGTCGTCATCCGGTGAGACCGCCAGCCGGAAATAGGCCATCGCGTCGCGGATTTCCTGGCGTTCGTAGAACCTGGGCCCACCGATCACCCGGTACGGCAGACCGATGGTCAGGAACCGGTCCTCGAACGCCCGCATCTGGTGGGAGGCCCGGACCAGGATCGCCTGGTGGTTCAGGTCAACGGGGTCGTGGCCACGGGTGCCGTGCTGGATCGCCTCGATCTCTTCCCCGATCCAGCGCGCCTCTTCCTCGCCGTCCCAATGGCCGATCAGGCGGACCTTTTCGCCAAGCTCTCCAGCGGTCCAGAGCGTCTTGCCGAGGCGGCCCTTGTTGGCCGAAATGATGCCGCTCGCCGCCGCAAGGATATGGCCGGTCGAGCGATAGTTCTGCTCCAGCCGGACGACCTGGGCGCCGGGAAAGTCCTTCTCGAACCGCAGGATGTTACCCACCTCGGCCCCGCGCCAGCCGTAGATCGACTGGTCGTCATCGCCCACGCAGCAGATGTTCTTGTGCTGCTGCGCGAGGAGCCGCAGCCACAGGTACTGGGCGACGTTCGTGTCCTGGTATTCGTCGACAAGGATATAACGGAACCAGCGCTGATATTGCTGGAGTACATCCTCGTGCTGCTGAAAGATCGTCACGCAGTGCAGCAGAAGGTCACCGAAATCGACAGCGTTGAGCGTCTTCAGGCGGTCCTGATAGGCCTCGTAAAGCTCGGTCCCCCGGTTGTTGTAGGCCGAGGCATCGGCGGAGGGCACCCGGTCCGGGGTCAACGCCCGGTTCTTCCAGCCGTCGATCAGGCTGGCCAGAAGCCGCGCGGGCCAGCGCTTTTCATCGATATTCGCTGCGAGGATCAGCTGCTTCAGGAGCCTTAGCTGGTCGTCAGTGTCGAGGATGGTGAAGTTCGGCTTCAGGCCCACAAGCTCGGCATGGCGGCGGAGGATCTTGGCCGAGAGCGAGTGGAACGTGCCCATCCAGGGCATCCCCTCGGCCACTTCACCCAGCATGCGCCCGACGCGCAGCTTCATCTCGCGCGCGGCCTTGTTGGTGAAGGTCACGGCGAGGATCTCGTTTGGCCGGGCCTTGTGCAGGTTCAGAAGATGCACGATGCGCGCGGTCAACGCCTTGGTCTTGCCAGTGCCCGCGCCCGCGAGCATCAGGACCGGTCCATCCAGCGCCTCGACCGCGGCGCGTTGGGCAGGATTAAGGTCGTCGAGATAAGGCGCGGCCCGCCCAGCAAGCGCCCGCTGCGAGAGCGGGATGGGCGGAGGCGCCGCAGCCGCAAAGGCCTCATCTTCGTCCCAGTCGTTCATGGGCTGCGAGTATATAGGCACGGCGCCCCAGGGGAAGGGTTATGTTCTCTTCTTGTTCCAATCCGCTCAACCTTTTTGAACATAAGGCCCGACAACGTCACCCAAGTGTTACGTTGCGGAAAAACCCCTTGCCGTAAACCTTTGATACCGGGCAGATTTCAATCTGCGCGGGCATGATTCCAGCTCGGCTTTCAATGGAGGATTATCGTGGTCAAACCTTTCGATGCACTGACCTTGGGTACATCACGCAGTTCGGTCCTAAGTGACATGACCCTCGCCATAAGTCAGCTGTCAGCAGCGGCGACAGAGGCCAACGTCAATGCAATTGTCGGAGGTACTGGAAACGACAGCCTGGTCGGCACAGCAGGCAACGATCTTCTGACGGGCCGCGCTGGCGACGACACACTCCTTGGGGCGGAGGGCCGCGACACTCTGTTCGGCGAAGCGGGGAACGACATACTTTATGGCGGCCTCGGTGAAAACATGGTGTTCGGCGGGTCAGGAGACGACACTCTTTTGGGCATCGAAGGGAGTGGAACGCTTTACGGCGGCGATGGCAATGATGGTGTCGTCGGTGGAAGAGACGATGATCGGCTATTTGGAGGGGCGGGGGACGATGGTCTTGTCGGTTTTGGAGGCAACGACACGCTTTTCGGTGGCGCAGGAGATGACAGTCTTCGCGGCGACGAGGGAGACGACAGTCTGATCGGAGGAGACGGCGGCGACGTACTAAACGGTGGCTCCGGCAATGACACACTTGTGGGCGGGGCTGGCCAGTCGCTTCAATTCGGTGAAGACGGGGATGACCGGATGTCTGGGGGCGATGTAGTCGACACCTTCTTTGGCGGCTCTGGGAATGACTGGATGAGCGCGGGCGGCGGCGATGACGAGCTGCTTGGCGAAAGCGGAGACGATACCATGCTTGGCGGCGCCGGGAACGACCGGCTCTTCGGCGGTTCGGGCAACGACAGCTTGAATGGCGGAGCGGGCGACGACCGGCTCGTGGCGGACGGTGAATTCACAAATGAAACACTTGTCGGGGGGGACGGGAACGATTTTCTTGACGGTGGCATTGGCAGCAGCAGCCTTGACGGCGGCAGGGGCGACGACACCCTCTTTGCCGAAGGACTTTTCGCGACACTGGCGGGCGGGGAAGGCAATGACGACCTGTTTGGTAATTTTGAGGAGAGCTTGCTGACGGGCGGGGTCGGCAACGACACGATCGGGGGCTTCATTAGCAACTCGACGCTTCTGGGAGGTCAGGGCGATGACGTCCTTTCTGCGCGCGACGGAAGTCTCCTGAACGGCGGCGCAGGGAACGACACGTTGTCTGGAGGTAACAACACCACACTCCTCGGTGGGGCCGGAAACGACATTCTTGAAGCCTTTGGCGGCAACGACAGCCTTAACGGTGGGGCCGGCGATGACACGATTTCGGGCGGTGCCGGCAACGACATACTGGCGGGCGGGGGTGGCGTAGATCACTTTGTCTTCATAGCCGCGACGGGGTCGGACACGGTGACGGGCTTTGCAAACGACGTCGACACGCTGGCCTTCGGAAGCGGCATCTGGGACGGCCAGATGTCGGCGACCGATTTCGTGAACACCTATGGCACGGTTTCAGGCAACTCGGTCATTTTTGACTTCGGAGACGGCAACGTGGTGGTCGTGAACGGCGTCAACTCGCTGGCGCAGCTTTATGACGATGTCTCATTGTCCCTCTGAGAGCTGATCGCGGCGGCCGCTTTCAGGTAAGCGCTTGATAACGGCCCCGCGGACTTGCCGTAGCTTTTCTGTCATCAAAGGCCGTCATTTCCCTTGCGCCGCACTGCGGCGTGCCTAATGTGCGGGCGTCCTGCTGCCCCGGGGGAGAGCTGCTGATGCCCGAATTCAAGAAGATCCTTATCGCCAACCGGGGCGAGATTGCGATCCGCGTGATGCGGGCGGCGAACGAGATGGGCAAGAAGACCGTCGCGGTCTATGCGGAAGAGGACAAGCTCTCGCTCCACCGCTTCAAGGCAGATGAGGCCTACAGGATCGGCGAAGGGCTTTCGCCGGTCGGCGCCTATCTCTCGATCCCCGAAATCATCCGCGTGGCGCGCATGGCCGGGGCGGATGCGATCCATCCAGGTTACGGGCTTTTGTCGGAAAACCCCGATTTCGTGGATGCCTGCGACAAGGCCGGGATCACCTTTATCGGGCCTCAGGCCGATACCATGCGGGCGCTTGGCGACAAGGCCTCGGCCCGGCGGGTGGCGATGGCGGCGGGTGTGCCCGTCATTCCGGCGACCGAAGTGCTGGGCGAGGATATGGCGCTGGTCAAGCGCCAGGCCGCGGAAGTGGGCTATCCGCTGATGCTGAAGGCAAGCTGGGGTGGTGGTGGCCGGGGGATGCGACCGATCCTCAACGAGGAGGAGCTGGAAGCCAAGGTCCGCGAGGGCCGGCGCGAGGCGGAAGCGGCTTTCGGCAATGGCGAAGGCTATCTTGAAAAGATGATCATCCGCGCCCGCCATGTCGAGGTGCAGATCCTGGGCGACAAGGCGGGCAACGTCTGGCACCTCTGGGAGCGGGATTGCACCGTGCAGCGGCGGAACCAGAAGGTCGTCGAACGCGCCCCTGCCCCGTATCTGACGCAAGCGCAGCGCGAAGATGTCTGCGAGATGGCCAAGCGCATCTGTTCCCATGTGAATTATGAGTGCGCAGGCACCGTCGAATTCCTGATGGATATGGAGACGGAGAAGTTCTACTTCATCGAAGTGAACCCCCGCGTGCAGGTCGAGCATACCGTCACCGAAGAGGTGACAGGGATCGACATCGTCCAGGCGCAAATCCTGATCGAGGAAGGCAAGTCGCTGCCCGAGGCGACCGGGGTACCCAGCCAGGCGGACGTCAAGCTTAACGGCCATGCCGTGCAATGCCGGGTCACGACTGAAGATCCGTTGAACAACTTCATTCCGGACTACGGTCGCCTGACCGCCTATCGCTCGGCCACGGGCAACGGGATCCGGCTTGATGGCGGGACCGCCTACGCGGGCTCGGTTATCACGCGGTACTATGACTCGCTGCTGGTCAAGGTCACGGCACATGCCCAGACGCCGGAAAAGGCGATTGCGCGGATGGACCGGGCGCTGCGCGAGTTCCGCATCAGGGGGGTGGCGACGAATATCGAATTCGTCATCAACCTGTTGAAGCACCCAACCTTTCTGAACAACACCTACACGACCAAGTTCATCGACACGACGCCAGCACTGTTCGCGTTCAAGAAGCGGCGCGACCGGGCGACCAAGATCCTGCTCTACATCGCGGACATCACGGTGAACGGCCATCCTGAAACCGCCGGCCGCCCGAAGCCCCCGGCCGAGGCAAAGCCACCGAAGCCGCCCGGGCCCAAGGCCGAGCCGGCCATGGGCACGCGGAACCTGCTGGAGCAGCAGGGGCCGCAGGCCGTTGCCGACTGGATGAAGGCGCAGACCAAGGTCCTTTTGACCGACACCACGATGCGCGACGGGCACCAAAGCCTGCTGGCGACCCGTATGCGGTCGATCGACATGATCAAGGTGGCACCAGCCTATGCGGCGAACCTGCCGCAGCTCTTCAGCGTCGAGTGCTGGGGTGGAGCCACTTTCGACGTTGCCTACCGCTTCCTGCAGGAATGCCCCTGGCAGCGCCTGCGCGACCTTCGGGCAGCGATGCCGAACGTGATGACCCAGATGCTGCTCCGCGCCTCGAATGGGGTGGGCTACACCAACTACCCTGACAACGTGGTGCGGTCGTTCGTCCTGCAGGCCGCGAAGACCGGGGTCGATGTGTTCCGCGTGTTTGACAGCCTCAACTGGGTCGAGAACATGCGCGTTGCGATGGACGCGGTGCTCGAGGCGAACAAGGTCTGCGAGGGCACGATCTGCTATACCGGCGATCTGCTCGACCCTGCGCGGTCGAAGTACGATCTGAAGTACTACCTCGACCGCGCGAAGGAACTGAAGGCAGCCGGGTCGCATGTGCTGGGGCTGAAGGACATGGCGGGGCTTCTGAAGCCCGCCGCGGCCCGGATCCTGATCAAGGCGCTGAAGCAGGAGATCGGTCTGCCGATCCACTTCCACACCCATGACACCTCGGGCGCGGCGGCAGCCACGGTGCTCGCCGCCTGCGATGCGGGCGTCGATGCGGTGGATGCAGCGATGGACGCCTTTTCCGGCGGCACGTCGCAGCCCTGCCTTGGCTCGATCGTCGAAGCCCTGCGCAACACCGACCGGGACACCGGGCTCGACATCAGCGCGATCCGGCAGATTTCCGACTACTGGGAAGGCGTTCGCAAGCAGTACGCCGCATTCGAGAGCGGCTTGCCCGCCCCGGCATCCGAGGTCTATCTGCACGAGATGCCGGGGGGCCAGTTCACCAACCTCAAGGCGCAAGCCCGCAGCCTGGGGTTGGAGGAACGCTGGCATGAGGTGGCCCAGGCCTACGCCGACGCGAACCAGATGTTCGGTGACATCGTCAAGGTCACGCCGTCGTCGAAGGTCGTGGGAGACATGGCGCTGATGATGGTGGCGCAAGGCCTTACCCGAGCCGAGGTCGAGGACACCAACGTCGATGTGGCTTTCCCTGAAAGCGTGGTCGACATGCTGAAGGGCAACCTGGGGCAACCCCACGGCGGCTGGCCTCAGGGCATTCTGAAAAAGGTGCTGAAGGGCGAAACACCCCTGACGGAACGCCCCGGCAAGACACTACCGCCGGTCGACCTAGAAGCTATGCGCAAGAAAGCCTCGGCCGAGATGAACGGCATCACGGTCGATGACGAGGACCTGAATGGCTATCTGATGTATCCCAAGGTGTTCCTGGACTACATGGGCCGCCATCGGCTGTACGGCCCGGTACGCACCCTGCCGACGCCAACCTTCTTCTACGGCATGCAGCCCGGCGACGAGATCGCAGTTGAAATCGACCCCGGCAAGACACTGGAAATCCGTCTGCAGGCAGTGGGCGAGACGACCGACGAGGGCGAGGTCAAGGTCTTCTTCGAGCTGAACGGCCAGCCGCGGGTGGTCCGGGTACCGAACCGGGCGATCAAGGCGAAGACGGCGGCCAAGCCCAAGGCCCAGGACGGCAACCCCGGCCATATCGGCGCGCCGATGCCGGGGGCGGTCGCCTCGGTTGCGGTGACTGTCGGCCAGAAAGTGCGGGCGGGGGATCTTCTTCTCAACATCGAGGCGATGAAAATGGAGACGGGGCTGCACGCTGACCGCGAGGCCGTGGTGAAGGTCATCCACGTCCATCCGGGCAGTCAGATCGAAGCCAAGGACCTGCTGGTGGAGTTGGAATGATGCTGCGTGTTCTTGCCCTTGCTGTTGGCCTTTCGGGACCTGCCGTCGCCCAAAATGAAATCATTCCGTATGCCGAAGACGACCCAGCCATGGAATCCGCCATTTCGGAAGCGCGTGACACGCTGCCGCTTTTCCTTGAGCATGCCTTTGATAGCGAAGGACAATCCGTCGAGGCGGCTGCGATCAAGGTCGAGATTCCGACCGTGGCCGGAAGCCCGATGGATACCGAGCATATCTGGGTTACACCCTTCGCCCGGTTTCCGGACGGCAGCTTTGTCGGCCTCCTTGCCAATGCGCCGGTTCATCTTGGCGAGCTTCAGCAATGGGACCAGGTGGATTTCAGCATCGACATGATCTCGGACTGGCACTTCACCGCGCCTTCTGGTCGCTATTGGGGCAACTATACCTCGCGGGTGATGTATGAAGCGGGCGCATTCGGCGACACGCCCTTCGACCAGATTTTCGAGCCCGAACCAGTTCCAGCTGACTGGCGCTGAGCTTGGCATTGAGAAGGCCGCCCCGAAGGACGGCCGTCTCGCGGAGCGGCATCACGCACTGCTTGCGGACAAGCCTCATTCCTTAACCAGCGGATACGGGATCAATGCTGTCGGCCGAGCCTTGGTCAGATCGCCGGAACGTTCACCTAGGAACAGCTGGCCGTCCCTCATTGCGATCAGGTCATATTCCCCCATGTTGTCCATTGTGGCATGGAAGAAGCCGCAGGCGCTGTCGGTCAGATCGAAGGGCTGGTCGACGACCAGCGTGCAGCCCACCGAGCCGAACATTTCCACGGTCTCGGCCGAATGGGCCGTGAGCGTCTTGTCGAAGGCCGCGAAGACACCGTTCCAGGCCCCTGGCACCGCCATCGATTCCGCACCAAGGCGATAATAGCCCGCGACGTCCAGCGTGAACTGCGGCTCGGTCATCGCTTCGTCGGCGAACGTCTTGAGGACGATCCTCCAGGCATCGCCCTCGAAGGTGAACTCTCGCAAGGCAAACGGGCCGCCGAAGTTCTCCGGTGCGACGCTGACCCAGCGTCCGTCGATGTCCGGGGCTTCCGCGAAGGCCGGTGAGGCGAGGGATAGAAGGGCTGCGGTTATCAGGTTCTTCATGGGAGGTCTCCTTCAGTTGACCGGCTGCGGCGCCGGGATGCACCAAAGATGCGCGCCACGCTTTCATAATTCCAATTGAACCTATCTAATCACATTATATCTTCAACTAATGAACCTTCGCTCGCTCGACCTGAACTTGCTGGTCATCCTCGACGTACTCTTGCGCGAAGGCGGGGTGACGGGCGCAGCAGCTCGGCTAAACCTGACCCAGCCGGCAGTATCGATTGCCCTTCGGCGCGCGCGCGAAGTGTTCGGCGACCCACTCCTCGTGCGCAGTGGCGCGGGAATGCGCCCAACCCCGGTTGCCGAGGCGCTGGCCCCACGTCTTGCCCTGGCGTTGGCGGAGGTGTCGGCCCTGTTCGCAGAACGGGTATTCGATCCAGCGACCGCATCGCGCGATTTTGTCCTTGCGACCAGCGACCTTGCCGAGCTTCTGGTCCTTCCCGGTCTCGTGCCGCAGATTGCAGCGACGGCACCGGGGGTGAACCTGATGTTCCGGTCGGTTGACAGCGTGCCGCTGTCTTCCTCAGACGCGCGCGAGGGGCGGATCCACCTCACCATCGGCGGGATGCCGGCCCCTGGTGCGCCATTTTCGGACACGACGCTGTTTGAGGACGATTTCGTTGTTCTGGCACGACCCGGTCACCCGGCGTTTGCCCGCCCGCCAAGCGTCGAGACCTTTGCCGCCCTGCCGCAGGCGCTTGTCAGCCCGCAAGGCCGAAGGCCAGGCGGCCCAATCGATACGGCCCTCGCGGGGTACGGCCTGAGCCGGCGGATTGCGCTGTCATTGACGCGATTTGCGGCCTTGCCGGCCGTTCTGGCACAAAGCGACCTGGTCGCCTGCGTCCCGCGGGCGCTTATCGCGCTTCCTGCATTCGCCGGGCCAGCGCAAGCACATCCGCTGCCGTTCGCGAGCCCACGCTATGCCTTGCGCATGATCTGGCACCGGCGATACGAAACGGATCCCGCCCACGTTTGGCTGCTAGGAGAGGTGCAGGCATCGCTGGGCCCAACCAGTCGAACGACGGCATGAAAATCCACCAAGGGAGTCATTTTCCTCTTGCAGGTCTCAGGTCCGTCCCATAAATCACCCCTCACCGAACGGAGTGCGGGCGTAGCTCAGGGGTAGAGCATAACCTTGCCAAGGTTAGGGTCGTGAGTTCGAATCTCATCGCCCGCTCCAGTTTGGATCAATAAGATCAAAGGCTTAACAGACGCCCTTCGGGGCGTCTTTTGCTTACATTGGCTCCTGGAGAGACTAGTGTAAGCGCTTTGTAAGCAGTTGAACCCAAAACAGGGTACGCCACCGGGATACTAACAACAGGGTTCCTGTTGGTCGGACTTCGGCGAACCTGTGTGATTCTGGACTTTGTCCACCACAAGCTGGTGGAGCCGGGGGCTCTGTTCCTGCCTGGAGATAGCCGCTTGCGACAGCGACCTTGACCAGGCACACAACGTAGCTCGGCGCCATGCGAACGAACTGGGTCCGACAGCATCTGTAGACCTCATGGCCTGCTCTGCGGACAAGGCTGGCCTTTTGATCTAGGTTTGGTAATCGGGCCTCTAGACGAAAAACGGGGAAGTTCCGATGCCGATGCCGTGGACCTACCGTCATTCATCAAAGGAATGGAGGGCAATCCTGGACGATCTGAAAGATCGCATGGATATCATTTCCGACAACATGGCCTATACCGCGATGGATGGCGTCTTGCAGGTGTTTCGGCGACGTCTTACTGCCCAGCAGGGGCTTGATTTCGCATCCGTACTGCCGGCAATCCCCAGGGCGGTCTTCGTTGCGGGATGGCTGGTTGAAGATCCTCCCGCGGCGTTTGCCACGCGCGAGGAGCTGACACGGGAGGTCAAGAAAGTCCGGCAAAACCATAACCTGACGCCGGACAACGCTATCGAGGCGACCGCATGGACCCTGCGCCGTTACATCAACCATGCGGATCTGGAACGTGTTCTGAGCCTTTTGCCAGAGGGTGCGATGCAGTTTTGGCATGTCGATGTAGCCGACCCGCAGGAAATCGCGCAAAGGATCTTCTAGTTTCACCAAGAACCGCATGACCGCTTCGGGCTCCAACCGGCCCATGACGGCAAACCACCTGTTCCTGCGCAGTTAGGTTGATGTCTAACGGTTTTGGTCCTCATCAAACATTCCAGTCGATCCTTCTGCTCTGCAGCGTGGCCGAAGTGGCCGCCGCTCGGACACGACGCGGCGAAGCTCCTGCTTGGAGGAGTCAGCGACGCTGCTACTCACTGCACCAAGTAGCTGCCTAACTTTGCTTCAGTTCCAATCCCTGGCCATAAATCGTTCCTTCGCCCCACCCAGCACGCGAATGGCACGCTCTATGTTCCGGTGCCTCGCTTCGTCGGTCTTCAGATTTGCAAGGTAGCGCAGCAGTTCCTTCTGAAGGCTGGGAGCAAGCTCCCCCCACCGCATCTGGGCGGCAGAATCGTCCGCTAAACGCGCCTCAAACTCGGGAAGCATGTCGTGCTGCGGTCCGCTCCTATAGTCGCCGTCAAAGGCAACCGACACCTCAACTCTGTCGCCAACTTGCGTACCCGAGGCCCCACGGACATTGCCGTCCAGATAGAGATAGAAGCTCCCATCTCCCACGGGCATCATATTGATGCGCCAGGCGGGCTCAGGTTTGCCATTCACTTGGACGAGAACCGGCATCGGCTTCTTCCAACCCTCCTTAATCCGGCGCGCGCGCGCCGAGCTTACCAGAACATAGGGATTGATACCCCTGATCTCGATGTCGGCTATGAACTTCATTTTGCCAGCTGCTGTCTCATCCATTTCCTGAACGCCGCTGTTTTGGGATCATTACCGCGGTTCTTGGCTGTGACGAACCAGAGGCTATAGTCAGCCATGAGCTCTTCTTTGAACGGCCGGGCGAGCCGACCATCGCGCAGCGCGTCGTCCGTGGCAAAGTCCCAGCTGAGCGCCAAGCCAAGCCCCGCGATCGCGGCGTCGACGCACAGCGCGGCCTCAGAAAACGACAAACCGTCGGGAAGTGGTCTAGTCAGCCCCGCGACCTTAGCCCAATCCTCCCAACGATCCCTGGCACCCTCATAGCTGATGATAGTTACAGCGTAGAGGTCTTGGGGTGTCTTCAGTTTGCGGGCAACAGCCGGTGAACAGACCGGGAAAACAAGAAACTCGGTCAGTTGCTCCGCCTTGGTCCCGGCCCATTTCCCATGGCCAAAGCGCAGGGCGACGTCTACTTCCGACTGGTTCAGATCCTTCAGTGAAAGGCCGGAGTCGATCTGCACGCGTATCCTAGGATTTGACGCCTGAAAGTCGGGTAGCCTGCGCAGGAGCCACTTCTCAGCAAACGAAAGCGTCGTCGCGACGCGCAGGACCTGCGACTGGTTTTCAACCGCACCGGTGACGCCCGTTGCGAGCGCGGAGAAACCCGCCTCCAGATGCTTGACCAGTTCATTGCCGAATGGCGTGAGCCTGAGACCCGATGGCATGCGTGTGAAAACCGGGCGGCCGAGTTGCTTTTCAGCCTTGATGACCAGCTGGCTAACTGCGCCCGGCGACGTACCGAGTTCCTCGGCAGCCCGTGCCAAGGTTCCCTGACGGGCCACGACCTCGACGGCACGCAAGCCATTGAGATGAAATCTGTTTAGGTCGACCATCCAGAAAAACTATACCCGCCTCCAGACAAACTCCATATCTTTCTACATGGGGCAGGCGATGATCCAAACAAAGGAGTATCGCCATGCATCACATTACCAACATTCTGACTTCTCTGTTCCATCCGTCGAACACGACTGGTCTCATCTCAAGAATGGCGGAGCCGTTGGATCACCCTTGCCTGGCTGAAGCCAGTCACGCGTTCATCGATGACCTTCCGCTGCCC
Organism: Tabrizicola sp.; assembly: GCF_051645465.1. Taxonomy (GTDB): domain Bacteria; phylum Pseudomonadota; class Alphaproteobacteria; order Rhodobacterales; family Rhodobacteraceae; genus Tabrizicola. The sequence goes on from NZ_JBOFBI010000209.1 coordinate 22,832, forward strand.
GCCTTCGCTGTCGACCGTGACGGTTCGATCAAACTTGTCGAAGGGGAATGAAATGCCCGTAACCCGTCGCACCTTCAGTCGTGGCGCACTGTCGCTCTTCGCGCTCGGCGCTGCCAAATCCGCACTTGCTCAAACCCAGGAGGAGAGCCCTATGCTCGACGTGAAGCCTTTCAAGATCGAAATCAGCGACGCGGCGATCGCCGACCTGAAGACTCGGCTGGGGCAGGCGCGCTGGCCGCACGCCATTACCACCGATTGGTCGCGCGGACAGCCGCTCAATCTGGTCATGGAACTCGCAGATCAGTGGCGGAATAAGTACGACTGGCGCAAGCATGAGTCTGAGCTCAACCGCTATCCGCATTTCATGACTGAGATCGACGGCCAGCCGATCCATTTCATGCATATCAAGTCGACAGTGCCGAATGCATTTCCGCTCATCCTGACGCATGGGTGGCCTGGCAGCTTTGTCGAGTTCATCGACCTGATCGGGCCGCTGACCGACCCGAAGGCGCATGGGCTTGACGACTCGATTGCCTTCGATCTGGTCATCCCCTCGCTTCCCGGCTTCGGTTTCTCAAGCCCCATGACGGCACCCGGCTGGGACAGCGCCAGAACAGCCAAAGCCTGGGACACCCTGATGACCGGACTTGGCTACACACAGTACGGGTCACATGGCGGCGATGCCGGTGCCCTGGTCGGCCGCGAACTTGGCATTCTGGCACCGAAGGGCCTCGTCGGTACGCATCTTCTCCAGATATTCGCCTTCCCGACCGGCGCCGAAGGCGAGATGGAGAAACTCTCGCCCTTCGAAATGGAAGGGATGGCCAACCTCGCCTCGTTCGAGAAATACGGCGGCTACCAAGCGATCCAGTCCAAGCGGCCAGGTACCCTTGCCTTCGCCCTGGTTGATTCACCGGTGGGGCAACTGGCCTGGAACGCGGAACTGTGGTTCGGCTTTGAGGGAACGGGTGTCGACCATGTGAACCGCGACCTCTACCTGACCATCAATTCGATCTACTGGTTCACCGCGACCAGCGGATCGGCGGCGAATGTCTACTTCGAAGACACCCAGACTGGCGCGGGCTACCGTGAGATCCCGAACCCGACGCCAACCGGTGTCGCGGTCTTCCCCTATGATTTCCGCTCGGTCCGCAGCTTTGCGGAACGGTCGAACAACATCGTGCACTGGACAGAAATGCCCCGCGGCGGCCATTTCGCCGCATCCGAAGCCCCCGATCTTCTGGTCGAGGACATCCGCAAGTTCTTCGCCGGGCTCTTGGTGAAGTAGACCTGCGACGAACCTGTGCGCTCGCCGGATTGCTCTGACCGGGCGAGCGCGCGCAATGCCCTTCATCGGCGACCGCCAACCAAGGTGAGGCGCGCGGCCTTCCAACCAGGAACACTATCATGTCGGCCAATTCCTCATCGTCCGTCCGTCCCGAAGGCGGTCTCGCCACGTCTCCCCTAGCTCTATTGCTTGTCGTCGGTTCATTGCTCGCAGTCTCCGTTCTGCTGTCGAAAGTCGCGGCGGGCCTCCACGCACCGATGCTGACCTATCTCGCCGTGGCCATGGGAGGTTCGGGTCTGGTCCTGACGCTCCTGACGCGCGGAATACGGACCGGGGAGGCTGGAACTGCGGCCTTCTTACTCTACAGCTTAGGGGCTGGCGGCCTGATGGCGCTGGGAAGCGCATTGGGCTATCTCACCGTCCACAAGGTCGGTGCCGCGTTTATCGCGTTTGCGCTCGCCTTTCCCCCAATGATGACGTGGCTTCTGTCTCTTATGCTGCGTATCGAGCGGTTCGACGCATTCCGGTTGTGCGGGCTATTGATCGGACTGTCGGGCGGCGTTCTGCTGGCCGTCAGCAAAGGTATCGGTGCCCCGACAGACAAGGGCGCGATCCTTATCGCTTGCGCTATGCCCGTCGTCCTGGCGGTCGGCAACGTGTTCCGCACACGTCTTTGGCCAAAAGGCACAAGCCCCCGCGAGCTGGCGGCCGCCATGCTGATCTGTGGCGCTCTGCTGACGCTGCCCTTTGCGATCCATCTTGAAGGAGCGCCCGCAATCCTGGCGCTGCTTCAATCGCCCACGGTGATCATACTTCTGATCGCAACAGTCACTTTCGTCGCGCAATATGTGGCGCAGTTCCGGCTGCAGCACATCGCGGGTCCCGTCTACATGAGCCAGATCGGCTCGGTGGCCGCCGTCGTAAGCAGCCCCGTGGCCGTGCTGGCCCTGGGTGAGCGATTGCCGGATGGATTTTTGTTCACGGCTCCGCTGATCATCCTCGGCCTTGCGGTCTTTCAATACCGCGCCTGGAAGTCGCGCCCGGCATCACATGAATGATGTCCGATCACCTGCCCGGCAGGCCTGTCGTGCATAGCCCGCAACCCTCACTCGCACCCTCGGAGACACACCATGCCCATGACCCGTATCTCCCTCAAAAGAGGCAAAACACCCGACTACAAGCGTTCCTTGATGGAGCAGATCTACCTCGCGATGCGGGACACGTTCAACGTGCCCGAGGAGGACAGGTTCATGACGATCACCGAACATGACGACGCGCAGTTTGATTTTGGTGCCGACTATCTGGGCATCCACAGGTCCGAAGACCTGATCATGATCCAGATCACCGCCAACAACACGAGGACCACCGAACAGAAGAAGGCACTCTATGCGAAAATCGCGGAACGGCTTGCTGCCGATCCCGGCGTTCGGTCCGAGGATGTCTTGATCAGTCTGGTCGAAGTCCAGAAGGAAAACTGGTCGTTCGGAAACGGCGAAGCCCAATACGCCTAAGCCGATGACAAGGTGAAGATATGACGCGAACACCCACCGTCCTCAAACGGTCTGACTGGGCCAAGAACGACAGGCTCTGGCACGGGCACTTTGAGGGCAAGGACATCGGAACGAACGTCACCGTCCTGTTCTATTCTACCGAAGAGATCGGCAAAGGCCCGCGGTTGCACGTGCATCCCTATGATGAGGTTTTCATCATCCGCGCCGGTCGAGCGCTGTTTACCATCGGCGACGAAGAAATCGAAGCAGAAGCCGGACAAATATTGCTCGGCCCTGCCGGGTTGCCCCACAAGTTCGTAAATCTCGGTCCGGGCCTGCTGGACACGACAGATATCCACCTGAACGATACATGGATCCAGACGAATCTGGATGAGCCATCATGACTACTGTTTTGTCGTTCAAGATGCTCCGCGCCTCGGGCGCTTCTACTGGCATGATGGCGGCAATCGTCTCGCCGCGGTCGAGAAACCTTGGCAATAGCACTCTTTGGCGGACGTATTCCGATGATTCTCAGAACATGGCACGGGGCGGTCCCCGCATCATCAGGCGACGCGTTCGAGCGTCATTTCCGCAATGAGGTTCTTACCGAACTTCGGGATCGCCCTGGCAACCTCGGAACTTTCTTTCGTCGGCAAGCGCAGGATGAGCATGAGCATTTCTTCCTGTTGTCATACTGGGATAGTTGGGAATCGATCCACGCTTTCGCCGGTGAGAGGCCGCATGTCGCAGTGACATATCCAGAAGATCGGCAGTTCGGGCTGATCTCTGATCCAATCGTTCTTCACCATCAATGTTCAGATGCGCATCCGTGGTTTGGAGAAGCATCGAGCAAAGCAATCTAAAGGACTAAAACATGTCACTCGAGTGCATCAATCCAGAGGGACTTCCGGTTTCTGAGCATTTCTCGCATGTCGTTGTCGCCAAGGGCAGCCGCATGGTTTTTATCGCCGGTCAGGTCTCGGAGGACTCAGACGGCAACACGGTCGCTGTCGGCGACATGGCGGCGCAGTCGAAGCAGGTATTTGCCAACATAGGCCGAGCCCTTGCCGCAGCTGGTGCGCGGCCTGAACAGGTCGCCAAGCTTACGATCTTCGTCTCGAACTATCGACGTGAACACC
>NZ_JBOFBI010000210.1:0-2391 GCF_051645465.1 Tabrizicola sp.
GATGATCCGCTTCATGGAATGGTCGCAAAGCGTGGTGACATGGAACATCAACGCCTGGGTCACAGTGGTGGACGTGCACTGGCTGTTCAAGCTGCACATCTTCCTCGGCCTGATCATCACCATGCTGTTTCCGTTCACGAGGCTGGTGCACATCTGGTCGGGCTTCGCGGCGCCCTTCCGCTATCTTGTGGCCCGCTCCGGCTATCAGATCGTGCGGTCCCGTCGCCGCCGCCCGCTGGAAGAACGCCGCCGCGCCTTTGACAGGCGGCAGGGCGTTGAGGGACCCAAAGCCCATACCCCGGCGGAGTGAGTGCGATGAACATGTCCCTTTTCCCCGATGTCGTGGTGAACGGCGAAACCATCCCCTCGGCGGCAATCGCCGCCGAGGCCCAGAACCACAGCGCACCGAAGGACAAGCCGGGCATCGCCTGGCGCAAGGCGGCGCAGGCCATGGCGATCCGGGCGCTGCTGCTGCAAGAGGCCCGGGCGCGCGGGCTGGCTGCTGAACCGCTCGCACTTGCCCCCGGGCGGTGGGAAACGGAAGACGAAGCCCTGATCCGCGTCTTGCTGGAAGAGGCGGTCTTGCCCGATCCGGTGACCGATGACGCGATCCGTGCCGAATGGGCGCGAGACCCCTCGCGTTATCGCTCGGCCCCTCTTTGGGACGTCTCGCATATCCTGTGCGCATGCGACCCCCGCGATCAGACTGAGACGGCCGCTGCCGAGGCGCGTGCACAGGCACTTCTGGCCCGACTCGGAGAGGGGCCCAAGGACTTCGCCCACGCCGCCCGCAAAAGCGACTGCGGGTCAAAGGCACAAGGGGGCCATCTGGGCCAGATCGGCCCCGGCGATACAGTGCCCGAGTTCGAAGCCGCTCTGCGCTGCTTGTCCGAAGGCCAGACGACCCCGGCCCCGGTCCTGTCGCGGCATGGCTGGCACCTGATCCGCTTGAACGCACTTGCCCCGGGGCAGGTCCTGCCGTTCGAAACGGTGCGGCCAAGGATCGCCGAGGCGCTGGAAAAGGCCGCTTGGGCCCGCGCCTCGTGCGACTTCGTGAACAGGCTTGGCCAGAAGGCTACGATCACCGGCGCAAGCCTGGCCCCGATCTGATCCACGGTCAGGAGCGTCCCATGAAGCGGTCAGAACCAGCGCGACGTGGCAGCGGCCAAGGCCCCACCGATCCGGGCCTTTTGGCCCGGCCGCTGGACTTCATCAGCGAGGACCATCTGCGCGAACGCCAGATCTGCGCTGAGATAGACCGCCTCGTCGCCGCCGAGACCTTCGACCGCCCGGCAGGCGTCACCATCCTGCGTTTTCTGAACGAAGAGCTTGGCGTGCATCTGCGGGATGAGGTGGAAGACCTGTTCCCCACCCTTGCGCGGCGCTGCACCGATGAAGATTCCATCGCCTCCGTCTTGGGCCGCATCCGCCACGATCAGGAGCAGGCCCTGACCCTGCTGCCTTCAGTGCGTGGGGCCATCGCCAACTGCCTCGACGCTGGGGCCGACCTTTCCAGCGAAGACCGCGAGGTTCTTGCGCGTTTCGCCGCGCATGTCCGCCGCCACCTGGTGGCGGAGAACGCTATCCTCCTGCCCATAGCCCGCGCCCGGTTGACGCGGGGCGACTTGCGCCGTCTGGCCAATCACATGCGGTTGCGGCGCGGGCTTCCCACCAGCCAGGGGGTGACCAGTGCTGAGTGATATCCTTGCCCGCAACCGCGACTGGTCGGCCAAAAGACAGGCGCAGGAACCTGGATATTTTACCCGTCTTGCGGCCCTGCAAGCCCCGGAATTCTTCTGGATCGGATGTTCGGATAGCCGTGTTCCGGCCAACGTCGTGGCGGGGCTCGACCCAGGCGAGGTCTTTGTCCATCGCAACGTGGCGAACATCATTCATTCCTCCGATATGAACATGCTGTCCGCGCTGGAATTCGCGGTCGAGGCGCTGAAGGTGCGCGAGATCATCGTCTGCGGCCACTACGGCTGCGGCGGGGTCAAGGCAGCAACCGAGGATCTTCCTCACGGTCTTGCCGACCACTGGCTGGAGCCGATCCGGCGCCTTTCCCGCGCCTATGCGGTCGATCTGAGCCGCCAGCCTGACCTTGAGGCGCAGCGCGACCGGTTGGCCGAGTTCAACGTGGTCGAAGGCGTCCGCCGGGTCTGCGAGACGCCTATCCTGCAGCGAGCCTGGACGCGCGGCGCGAAAGTCCGGGTGCATGGGCTGATCTACGGTTTGAAGGACGGCCTGTTGCGCGACCTCGACTGCAGCGTGGGGCCAGGACATTTCAAGGAAGGAGCAGCACTATGAGTATCCTTCAGCCAGTGACACGGACCGGCTGTGGCTGTGAGGGTCACGATGCAAGCAAGAAGCTGATGACGATCGATGCCGCTC
>NZ_JBOFBI010000211.1:0-10126 GCF_051645465.1 Tabrizicola sp.
ATCGTTGCCCGCCCCGCCAAAAGCCCGATCGGCAAGATCGGTGCCGGCGAAGCTGTCCGCGAAACCGGTCAGCAGGAACCCTTCGATCCCGACAAGGACTTCGCCCACCACATCCCCGGTCGCCAAAGCCGGGTTGGCAAGATCGATGCGGATGGCCACGGCGCTGTCCTCGAAGCTTGCAAAGTCAATGCCATTGCCGCCATCAAGCCGGTCCGTCCCACCACCGCCCACAAGCGTATCGTTGCCGTCGCCGCCGAAAAGCAGGTCGTTGCCAAGCCGCCCTTCGATCAGATCGTTGCCTTCCATGCCGACGATGTTGTTCGCCTGCCCGTCGCCACCCAGACTGTCGTCGTAAGGGCTCCCTTCCAGATCCTCGATCGCCACATAAGTGTCACCCGTGGCCTCGCCCGTGTTTCGCGAAGGATTGCCAATGTCAGCCACAAGACCCGTGGGAGATTCGCGGTAGGTGACCCGATCCCGGCCCATACCGCCGTCCAGAGTATCGGCCGCCGGACCCCCCAGGAGCATGTCATTGCCGTTGCCGCCAAAAAGGCTGTCCGTTCCCAGACCCCCCGACAGACGGTCGTTGCCGTCCATCCCGTTGATTCCATTGTTTTCGGTGCCCCCCGTCAACATGTCGGAAAAGGCAGACCCGATGATGCCTTCGATCGAGATGAAGGTCTGTCCTGCCGCGATGTTGGTGTTGTGATTGAGGCTCTCCAGATTGACCCGGATCCCGGCTGTCGCCCCGCTCAGGATGACCCAGTCAAAGCCCGCGCCGCCGTCGATCGTGTCCGCCCCGGCCGATACGACGAACATGTCGTCCGCAGCACCACCGGTCAGCAGGTCCAGCTGGTTCGTTCCGTGGATCAGGCCTTCGGGGTCGGGTCCCGATGGGGCCGCATGCCAGAGGCCGACGAAGTCCGACAGCTGGAAGCTTCCAGGCAGAAGCGGCATGCCGTTCGGGGTGGCAATCTCCAGCGCTTCTTCGCCCCAGGTGATCAGCGCCCCGGTGGCGGTGGCGGTAATCGTCAGCGCCGCCAGCGAATGGATCGCCCCCCAGGCCGAAAGGTCGATCCGGTCGATGCCGCGCTGATAGTCGGCGATCAGGTCATAGGCGCCATCGGCGGTCAGCACGAACAAGTCCTGACCCGCGCCACCGAAAATACTGTCGCTGCCCGCACCATCGCCCAAGACGTCCGAACCCTGACCGCCCTCGATCTGCTCGGCCCCCTCGCCCCCAAGGATCATGTCCGACCCCGTAGTACCGGTCAGCGTCGCGGCATCTGGCCCGCCGGTCTGGATCGGGGCCAGCGTGCCGGGGTCGATCCGCAGCCGCGTGATCCCGGTGCCTTCGCAGGCGACGAAAAGCTCGATCACGCCGCCGGTCACATGCGCGGTCATCGCGGTGATGTTGTCCAGCGTCAGCCCCGGTAGCTGCAGCTGCTGGCCGCAGTTCAGAAGCTGCCCGTCCGGCGTCAGCATCATGACCGTTATCCCCTCGTCGCCCCCTCCGGCGATGACGAAGACCCGGTCTCCCACCTGACAGACAGCCAGCGCCTGCACCCCCTGAAAGCGGGTGTCGAGCGTGTCGATCACATGGTCGGCAACCCACATCGACCCGTCAGGGCGAAGCCCGATCACGCTGACCGAAGACGATCCGGCAGAAGCGACCACAAGGAAAGTGTTGCCCCCGATCTCGACCACTTCAACCGCCGAGGGGTCAGCGATCCCAAGACCCTCCGGCGCGCCGACCATCCGGGGATTGCCAAGCGTGCCGTTCGCACCCACCGGAAAGGCGCGCACGACATCTGCTTCCAGCGAAAGGCTGATCAGGAACCGGTTGCCCCCCACCGTCACCGGGGTAAGCGCCGAGATGTCCACCCCGGTATGGGGTCCGTCCAGCACGCACGATCCAACCAGCGTCATGCTGCCGTTTGCGCCGACCGTATAGGTGTGGATGGTACTGTCCCCCATCCGGGCAGCGTAGAAATACGTCACACCGCCGATCTGCATCACGGTCTGGGCCGCGATCGCCCCCCCAAGGCTTCCCGGCAGTTGGACCGGTGCGGACAGCGATCCGTCCCCCGCAATCGCATAGGCATGAACCCCCGCCTGGTTCGCGCCGGTCACCACAAGATGCACCGACCCGTTGATCACCACCGTTTCCAGGACCGCCTCGGCCGGAAGGCTGGAGCCGGGGGCGAGGTTCTCCTGATCGACCACCCTCATCGCGCCGTCGACATCCAGCGCCATGACCCCGCCGCCCGCCCTTGTGGCGGTGTAAAGCAGGACGTTTCCGCCCTGCACCACCAGCTCCAGATCCGAAATGCCCGACACCATGTTCAACGGCGCAGCCGTGAACGTCTCCACCACCTGGAAGTTCAGCACCCTAAGCCCCACTACACCCAGTTACCCGGGGGCAAGAGTGCCTTCGAGAGCAGTCAGAGCCGATGATCTGAAGGGGGCGCAATCTGGGCGATTGCCGGGGATTTTCGGCAAAGCCACATCAAAAGCTGCAGAACTCCGGGGCTTCGCCCTCAGCGCCCGACGCCGATGTAAGCCGTGAACCCGGCCTCGCGGACCTCGGCCGGGTCATACACGTTGCGCAGGTCGGCCAGGTGTGGGGTTGCCATCTTCCGGGCAAGCTTAGCCAGGTCGAGGCCGCGGAACTCGTTCCACTCGGTCAGAAGCACCACAAGGTCCGCATCGTTTGCCGCCTGATAGGGGTTTTCGATCCACTTCACGCCGGGCAGCAGCGCCTCGCCCTCATGCTTGCCCTGCGGGTCGCTTACCCGCACTTTGGCGCCAGCCCCGACCAGCGCCGGGATAATGGTCAATGACGGCGCCTCGCGCATGTCGTCGGTGTTGGGCTTGAAGGTGACGCCCAGCACCGCGATCGTCTTGTCGCGCACCGATCCGCCGCAAAGATCGACGATCTTGTCGATCATCCGGCGCTTCACCTCGTCATTGACCTTGATCACGGTCTCGACGATCTGCATCGGCGAGGCATGGTCTTGCCCGATCCGGGCCAAAGCCTTGGTATCCTTGGGGAAACAGCTACCGCCATAACCGGGGCCCGCGTGCAGAAACTTGTCGCCGATCCGCCCGTCCATGCCAATACCCTTGGCAACGGCCTTCACGTCGGCCCCCACCCTTTCGCACAGGGCAGCGATTTCGTTGATGAAGGTGATCTTGGTCGCAAGAAACGCGTTCGCCGCGTACTTGATCATCTCCGCGCTCTCAAGCCCGGTGTAGACCATCGGAAACTCGCGCAGGGACAGGGGCCGGTAAAGCTCGGCCATCACTTTCCGCGCCTTGCCCGACTCCACACCCACCACCACCCGGTCGGGGTGCATGAAATCGTCGATCGCCGCCCCCTCGCGCAGGAACTCGGGGTTCGAGGCCACATCGAACTTCGCGTCCGGATTGGCCTCCTTCACCACCTCGCCCACCTTGCGGTTGGTGCCGACCGGGACCGTGGATTTCGTCACGATCACCGCATATCCGGTGAGCGCCCGCCCAATCTCCTCAGCCGCAGCCATCACATAGGTCAGGTCCGCATGCCCGTCGCCCCGCCGTGTCGGAGTGCCCACCGCAATGAAGACCGCCTCGGCGCCATCGACAGCCTGGACGAGATCGGTGGTGAACGACAGCCGCCCGGCCACGGTGTTCTTGGCGATCAGCGCCGAAAGGCCGGGCTCGAAGATCGGCACTTCGCCCTGGTTCAGCCGCTCGATCTTGCCCGCGTCCTTGTCGACGCAGATCACATCATGGCCAAAGTCCGAAAAACACGCCCCCGAGACCAGCCCGACATATCCCGTCCCGATCATCGCGATGCGCATCGTTCAGTCCTTCTGCCAGTCAGGCGCATGTCTATGCAGGGCCACGAAGGGTGTCAAATGGCAGCGGCGATCTCCGCCGGGATCCTGCGCCACCGCTCAAAAATGCGTCGGGCCGGTCGTTGCGACCGGCCCGATCTCAGCCTGACATGCCCGGTTCAGTACTCTGTCCCGAACTGCTGCACCCCCACCGCCAATCCGACAACCGAGGAAACTCCGCCGACGCTGACGTAGTGATTGGGCGTCACAAGACTGGTGACGGCGGGCAAGTCCGTTACGACTGTGCCGGTCGCCACAGCTCCGGTTTCCAGATAGGTGACACGATAGCTGACCCGCTGCGCCGTGCCGGGCGGGGAGTATAGCTGCAGGAAGTACGTGAAGAGCCGGTCTGCGTTCGGCTTCGGGAAGGCCGCACCAAGGGCGATTTTCGTCGCCGTGCCCGTCCCGTCGTTGTGCATGAACTGCACCTGAGTGTCAGCAGAATCGTACCCGATCCCGAACATGCTCAGCATGGTCGAAGGGTTGATATCGGTCGGCCCGACACTGTCCCGCATCCCCATGAAGAACCGGTGGCTCGCGTTGGTTACACCGGTCGAAGGCCCGGCATGGCCGCTGAAGTAGAAGCCGCCCTCCCAGGCGCTGGCCCCACCGACCGACAACTGCGTGGCATTGTGCCGCCATCCCGCGACGGCCGTGGCAGCCGCAGTGGTGACCAGATACTCGATCCGGCGCAGGCGGTTGCGGCGCGACCCCACCGATATGTTGACACCCGTCGCCGTACCGGTGGGCGAGGAACTGACGCCAAGCGCGGTTACCCCCGTTCCGACACCGACCGAGAAGTGGCCGAAAACCCCCCGACCGGTATAGGGCTGCAGCAAAGTCTCCCCACCGCTGTCAGAAAGGTATGCCAGCATTTTCAAATCGTTGGCGAACGCGGCGCTGTAAAGCTTCAGCCCACCAGCAGCCGGGGCGACAGGCGTTGCAATCGCCGGAAGCCGAAGCTGCCCGCCCTCGATCTCAACATCCGCGGCCCCCGCAAAGGCCCCGCCGTTGTTCCACTGGATCTCGCCCGACACCCCGCCAGGCGCACCGCCGCCGCCACCCGCAGGCGCAGCCCAGGTGCCATCCGCCCGCAGGAAGTTGGTCGTCCCGCCACCCGACGCGGGCGCAAGCCCCTTGGCCCCGCTGGTGACCGTATCCAGAAGCGCGGTCGCCTGCGTCCCGCTCAACGCTTCCGGAACCCCGGTCCCCGCCGTCGCGCGGCCAATGAAGCGCGCAGTCGCCACATCCGCCATCTTCGCAAGCGAGACCACCCCGGCATCGATAGTCCAGGTCACACCCGACCCGCTGACGGTGATGTCCCCCTTGTCGCCGTCACTGACCCCGCCACCACCAGCTGGCGCGGCCCAGGTTCCGTCAGCCCGAAGGAAGTTGGCCGTTCCCCCGCCCGACGCAGGCGCAAGCCCCTTCAGCGACGTGGTGAACGTGTCAAGAAGCGACGTCGCCTGAGCACCCGTCAGGTCCTCGGGATCACCCGTACCAGCCGTCGCCCGGCCCTTGATCGTCGCCGTGGCCATGTCCGCGGCCTTGGCGTTCGTAACCGCATTGCTGGCAATGGTCGTCGCCCCATCGCCCACCGACGTCACGTCGCCCGAATGGTTCGGGTGGCTATAGTTGTTCGCCCCCGCCGCGATCCCGTCGAGCTTGGTCTTGTCCGCCGCCGCCATGAACCCCGCGGCCGAGCCGGTCGCAGCCGCATGCAGCGCCCCACCAGAGCGGCTCCCGTGCGCCGTGTCATCGAACCGCGCCGCAGGCAAAATCCCCGCGGTCAGGTCGGCCGCAGACCCGCTCGTCGCAACCCCGGACAGCCCGGTAATCGTGCCCGCCGCTTGCGTCCCGGTATGCGTCGCGCGGTCGCGCAGGCTTGCGTCCGAAGCGTTGGCCGTCGCCCCGTTCGCCACGTTCAGGATACCCCGCGCCTGCGCGGGCGTCAGCACCTCGGGCACGCCGGTCCCTGCCGTATCGCGCCCAAGGAACGTGTCGGTCGCCACATCAGCCATCTTGGCCAGCGTCACCGCACCCGGATCGATCGTCCAGCTCGCACCGCCACCGGACACGCTGATGTCGCCCTTGTCGCCATCGCTCACGCCGCCGCCGCCCGCGCCCACCGCCAGCGTCACGCCAGCCGAGCGGACCTTCACCTCACCCGTCGTCGTGTTCAGCCACAGCGTCCCATCCACCGGCGCGCCCGGATCAGCCGCCTGGCCCCCCAGATGCACCAGCCGCGGCAGCGTCACCTCGCCCGTGGCCGCATCAGCCTCCAGCGCCGTGAACCAGGCCGACCCGTCAGCACTGACCTTGACCGAGAAATCATCCGACCCCGCCGTCCCCATCTCGGCCCGACCGCCAAAGCCGGTCTGGAAGAGAAGGCTCGCCGTATCCGCCGCCGCCGCCTTGTTCAGCTTCAGCTGATGCCCCGCACCTGCGTGATTCAGAAGCGTCGCAGGGGACGACACCGAAAGCCGGTTCGTTGCATCCGCCGTCGCCGAAACCCCCAGCCGGCCCACCGTCAACGGCCCATCCGACAGCGCGATCCAGGTCAGGCCGTTGAAAAAGGCCATCTGGCTTTCCGCCATCACATAGGCCTGCCAGCCCGGCAGGGCCTGGGTAAACTGCCACCCCGCCTGCGTGTACATCGCGATCCGGCCCGACTGGCCGACCCATGGGCCCGTCGCCCCCGCCGCCACGATATGCCGGTCGCCGATCGACGGCAGCGCCGGAGCCGTCGTCAGCGTCCGGTTGATCACCGCCAGCTGCACGATCAGGTCCAGCTGGACCAGGGCCTCGTTATGGGTGACATGTTTCTGCGCCTGAGCCGGAAGGATCAGGGGCAGCGACAGGATCGTGGTATCGTCGGGCATGAAAACCTCCGGGGATCGCCTTGATGGGGGACCCTAGGGAAGCTTCGTTCACACCAGCTAAGTGGGGCGTGCGGAGGGGGCGGGATAGGCGCAACGCCAGACCCGACGCGCAGGCCGGGGTTCAGCCCGACTCCCCGCGCCAAAACCAAGCTCGGGTGATCGATTGCCTGCTCCCTCCGAATGATGAGGGAAAACGGTCCCCTATATTGTGCTAGATGGCATCCAGGCGCTGTGACGCTCCAGCCGGCATCCTTACCGCCACCACACGCTTAGCAACGGTTGCGAGCGATGACTTCGGCTACAGTTAGCGGCTGATAGCTGTCCTCAGGCGCCGCGAAGGGATGGGTCAGCTCAGCCTTCAAACGATCAAAAGCCTCCGCCTCCGCCCGAGCCTTATCGCGCCGGATCAGATCGCGGACATACTCGCTGACGTTCTCGTAGGACCCGTCCTCGCCGAGATTGGCCGCCACAAACTCGCTTAGCGCGCCGCCGACACGGACAGTCATGGTCGTAGTGCGGGACACGGGTCGGCCTTCTGCTGTTGTAGTATTCAATACAGTCAAAAATGAAGACGGCTCAAGTCCAGGCTTGCTCGCCAGCGCCACTTCCACCCCCAACCCCTAACAAATCCCTAACGCCCCCATAACCCATTGAAATCCCTCTCCCTCACCCGTTGTCCCACCGTGGGACACCGGCGGAAGCCCCTTGCGGCCCCCTCACCCCAAAGCCAACCCAGCCGCAATCGCCCACATCGTGCAGCCGACCCCGATCTCCAGCCAGACCCAGGCGACGGGCCGGGCGAACAGAGGCGCCAGGAGCCGCGCCCCGAACCCCAGCGCCGTGAAGAAACTGAGCGACCCGCAAGCCGCCGCGATCCCGAAGGCCAGCTGATGCGGCGCATACTGGGCCGAGATCGACCCGATCAGCACCACCGTATCCAGATAGACATGCGGGTTGGCCCAGGTCAGCAGCAGACAGGTCGCCACCACCCGACCCAGCGAAGCCGACGTAGCCTCCGACGGCCGCAAAGCCTCGCCCCCCTTCAGCGCCGCCTTGAACCGGAGCGCCCCATAGACCAGCAGAAAGACGACCCCCAGCCACCGCATCGCCTCGCCGAACCACGGCAGCCGCGCGCTCAAGGCCCCGAATCCAGCCACCCCCGCCCCGATCAGCACCGCGTCCGAGACCGCACACACCGCCACGACCGCCGCCACATGCTCCCGCCGCAAGCCCTGCCGGAGCACGAACGCATTCTGCGCCCCGATCGCCAGGATCAGGCTCAGCGACACCAGATACCCATGCATCGCCGCTTCAAGCACGGGACAGGCCCTCCAGCGCTGTCATCGCGTCCCCCCGCCGATCCCACTGCACAAAGAGATGGTCATGGTGATAGCCCGCAATCACGTTGCAGCTGATCCCCTCCGCCGCCAACGCCTTGGCAAAAGCCGCCGTCAACCCCACCGCCGCCAGATCGCTTGCCACCGTCAAGCTGATCCGCGCCCAGGGTTCTGACTCGACCTCCGCCGCCTGCATCGCCAAAAGGGGAGCCACCACCGTCAGCCCCTCCCTCTCGGCCACCATCGCAAAGAGCTGAAACGGCAGCGCCCCACCGGCCCAGACCGCAAAGCCGTAAGGCTCCGGGAAAAGCTCCGGCTCCATCGTCTTCAAAAGCACCGCAAGATCACGTTCCGCCATCGGTCCCTCCGTCACCCTTGACCTAACGGCCCCATACGGCACACTCCAGTTAATCTTCCTGCTCTTGATTAAGTTCAGCTAATGCTAGACCCCGCCCAGCTCGCCGCCCTCGCCACCGTCCACCGCCGCGGGTCCTTTGACCTTGCGGCGGCCGAGCTCAACGTCACCCCCTCCGCCATCAGCCAACGCATCAAGGCGCTGGAGGAACTGACCGGCACCCTCCTCATCCGCCGCGGCCAGCCCTGCACTGCCACGGACACCGGCCTCCGCCTCATCCGCCACCATGATGAAGTCGCGCTCCTTGAGCGCACCCTGACAGCCGAGCTCCCAAGCCTAAACCCCGGCCCCGCCACCCTGCGCATCGCCGTCAACGCCGACAGCCTTGCCACCTGGGTCATCCCGGCGCTCGCCGCAACGGAAGGCTTCCTTTTCGACCTCGTCATCGACGACCAGGACGTGAGCCAGGATTGGCTGAGACGCGGCGAAGTGGTGGCCGCGATCACCTCCCACCCCGGCCCGCTGCAGGGCTGCGACACGATCCCCCTCGGCGCACTCCGCTACCGCACCACCGCCTCTCCCGCATACATGGCCCGCTGGTTCCCCGAAGGCGTGACACCCGAGGCCCTCGGCAAAGCCCCCGCGCTCACCTTCTCGGACAAGGACCGCCTGCAGGAGCGCTGGATCGCCCGCCAGACCAAAGGCCACGCCAAACGCCCCGCCTTCCCCAGCCACCGCATGGCCTCGTCCCAGGCCTTCGTCGACGCCTGCCTTACCGGCCTCGGCTGGGGCATGAACCCCGAGCCGCTTGTCGCCGCCCACCTCGCCTCAGGCGCCCTTCAGGAACTTGTCCCGGATACCCCCCTCGACGTCCCCCTCCACTGGCAGTTCACCCGCCTGGCCGCCCCCGCCCTAGCCCCGGTGACCGAAGCGATCCGCCACTCCGCCCGCGGGATGCTGGTCGGCAGCCGGTCGGTCTAAGGGGTAGCTTTGGGGGACCGAACGGTCATCCAGGCTGAAAAGGCAGAATGCCCGTGCTACCCTCAGCAAAGATAGAGGTACCGCACATGACATCCGTTCATCACATTGCTCTGACTGCGAGAAGCTTGGAGAAAAGCTTGCCATTCTATGACGGCCTGCTTTCGATCCTTGGTTACGTCAAGGTGTACGACACGGAGAAGCTCGCTGCTTGGTACATAGCTGGTCAGCCTGAAATTCTCCTGTATCAGGCGACGCCGGACGGAGCGCAGCACAAACACAACCTTTATCAGTCAGGTTTTCACCATCTTGCATTCATGGCCGCCGAGCGTCAGGTTATTGATCATGTTTATGATTGGCTGGTTTCGGGTGGCTTCTCCGTCCTGGATCCTCCCAAGAGCTACCCCGACTATCCAGGAAACTACTACGCCGTCTTCTTCCTGGACCCGGACGGACTTAAGTTTGAGGTCATGAACAATTGAGTTGCCAAGTCGGCTTTCCGGTCCGAGCCGTCTCCAAGGGGCTTATGCCAGCTGAACGAATGACCACTAAGGCCGGTGGGTTCAACTGATCGACGCAACACACTCTGCGAATCTCTCTGCTGGGGTTTGATATTGCAAGGTCTTGCGTGGTCGTTCGTTCAGCTGTCTGGCAATTGCGCTGAGTTTTGCCTGTGAATGGACAGATAGATCG
>NZ_JBOFBI010000212.1:0-22538 GCF_051645465.1 Tabrizicola sp.
GAAGCGGGCGGAAGCTCTCGGGCTCATAGTGCCAGGTGACCGCCTTCTCCCAATCCGGCCCGGAGGCGCCAAGCGGAACCTCCTGCGCCAGAAGATCGCCATCCCAGAGATAGGCCATGTCCGGCGCACGACGACCTCGTGACACCTCGGCGCCGGAAACTTGCCGCTTCCACAAACGGCGGCCGAAGGCATCATAGCCATAGGCCCAGACCGAACCGTCGGGTGTGGTGCAGCCGACAAGACGGTCACGCCCGTCCCAGCGATACCGCCAGCGTTGCGACCGGAAGCCGCTGCGCTCTACGATACGCTCGCTCACGCGGCCGCGTTGATCATACGTGAGGCCGATCCGCTCACCCCGCGGCCCATGCGCCTGTCGCACCCGTCCGCCCGATGAGATCTGCCAAGGCGTCAGAACCAACGGCGGCCCGGCTGCAGAGCGGCGAACCGGCATCTTAGAGATGCCGTCCGGCCCTGCCCCTTCCGAACCGAGCAAGTTAAGCGCCGCGTCATACTCAAAACGCTCCGCATGTCCGTCGCCGAAGCGGGTTTCGGTCAGTTGGCCGTTCTGGTCGTGAACATGCCTCCGTTCGCCGAAGTGGTCGGCAATCGAAACAGGTTCGTAGGCGCGGCTCCAGCCATAGGCGCGCTCCACCATCTCTGGCAAAGCACCCGCCATCGGCTGCACAGGCAAAGCTGGACCGGACTTGCCGGCGCGCTGCTGCGTCAACTGACCCATTGCGTCAAACGACTGCTCCAGCACAAAGCCCTTCGTACCGTCGCGACGGACTTCGCGGCCCATCGCATCGCGGCTGATTGTCAGGGTTTTCATGCCACTGATCGCGAGGGATTTCAAAGCTCCGAGCGGATCATAGACCATTTCGGAAAGCCGTGTCCCCGGCGGCGGTATGATAGGACCAGTGTCGCCGATCGTCTCGCCAAGTGACGCGATCTGATAGGGTCGCAGCCAAGGGCCGACTTTTCTCTCAGTCCTGTTGCCGCAGCAATCGTAGGCGCTGTCAATGCGGCGTGAGCCGATCACCGGCCCCGTGATCCGTTCCGAGATGATCCGCCCCATCTTGTCCCGGTCAAAGACAATCCGAGCCTCGGCATTCTCGACGCTTTCCAGCAAGCCGGTGAGATCGTATTCATAGCGCGTGCTGCTTATGAGAGGGTTTCGGGGGTCGTCGGCGTTAGGCTCGACGAGTGCTTCTTCGGTAATCAGCCCCGAAGGGTCATAAGTATAGCGCATAATGACGCCGTCGGGTTCTTCTCGCTCGATCACCCGGTCTGCAGCATCATAGGCATAGGAAATGCTGCGATCGTCGAAATCGGTCTCGCGGATGACGCGACCAGCAGCATCGCGCTCGAACGTCCAGAACAGACCTTTCTGGTTCTCGATGCGAACCAGGCGTTCCAGCCCATCATAGTGGAAGCGAACTGCTCCGCCGCGCGCATCCTTGACGCGGGTAAGCAGATTGTTCGGGCCGAAGCCGAAACTGTAGGTCGTCGTGCGTCCTTCCGCATCGGTGACCTTTGTTTCACCCGCCGAGGCGCTTACGCTGATAGCAGCGCCGTCAGGCCGGGTCAGACGTGAGGGCTTGTAGAAATCGAAGCCCCGCTGGTCGGTGTAGTCAAGCCGTGTTTCCGCGCCCGACGGATCACAAATCAATATGACGCGATTGAAGCTGTCATAGGTAAACTCTGTCTTTGCGCCGCGATAATCGATCAATTCAACAAGGCGACCGTAGTCGTCATATTCTCTTACTTCCAGCAGGCCGTCATGGCGCATGATGCGCAGCGGCTGCCCCAAATGGTTATTGACGATATCCGTCCGGTGCCCAAGCGGGTCTTGTACTGCCACAAGATTTTCGCGTTCGTCATACTCGTAGTCCCAGGAGCTAGCGTCGTTGTCGATCGCGATCTCAAGTTTGCCCGAAGCTGTCCAGTAGTAAGTGTTCTCGCGGCCTGCCGGATCGGTCACTGACTTAACGTTGCCACGCACATCATAGGTGTAACGCGTCGCATTACCTTCGGCATCCACCTCGGCTGCGACATTGCCGGTCTCGTCAAACAGCGTACGCTTGAAATGACCAAGCGCGTTGGCCTCAGCGCGCACGTTCTTCATGTCGTCAATATAGAACTTCTGCAGCTTCTCCGGGTCACCCCCCGGAAAGTAGGTCGTGATCCGATTGATGTCATCGTACTCGAAACGGTCACCATTATAGGGGCCGTTCGTTACCGTACCAACAACGCGGTTCTCGTCATCGTAGCTACGCGACGAGCGATATCCATGATCCTTGATAGTATCGATCAGTCGGTTCTTTCCATCATACTTATAGGTCAGAGTGGTCGCATAGGGCGCTTCAAGCCGAACAAGATTGGATCGATCGTCATACTCATAACGGGCAATCGCCTTGCGCTGACCGTCGGGCGCAACGAGATGCGCGGCAAGCCGTAGGCCGCGCGCTATGTCATTGTCAAAGTGTACAGACAGCCCTTCCGGATGATCAATCCGCTCAAGAAGTCCTTCTGCGTCCCGGCGAAGAACAATCCGTTCTTCATTCTTGTTCTCGATACCAACAAGACGCCAGGCGCCATCTTTGTACTTCTGGAACAGCTGTGTCAGGCCTTCTTCCACCATGGCAAAGCCGCGCATTGGCAGCAGTTTCAGCGTCATGTAACGCAGTGTATCGCCTTCGGTCACAGCACCCGGATTCGGTGAGGGTTGGTCAAAGAACACAGGGTCCAATTCGTCGTCAAGATACTTGAGGCGGCCATCCTCTTCCCTGGTGATGACCGCATCGAGTGCAGACAGGCGGTTCCGACCGAGCGGGCCCATCGTACCAGATTGGCCGTCGAATACGCTGTCCAACGAAAACGGAATACGACCGGGAATTGAGAAGACGGTTTCTACGGCGACTGGCGAGCCTGTCACGACATAGGTGGGGTTACCTGTGTTTCTACAGCTTCTGCCACGACGCTTGCGACTCGCACGTCGCTTAATCCGCTCTTGAGCTCTCTTTCGTCCCTCACGCAGCTGCCTCAAGAGTCTCCTTCTCCAATAACGACCCAAGGCTTTTTTAAGCCCTTCGCCGGCGAGCCCTCCAAGCTGACCGGCCTTATTTGGCGACAAAAAATCCAACAGCTGCTCGGCGGTCGACGTATAGATGCCGTACCCCCTTAGATATGCTCCACCTTCTAAGATTGTACTATTGAATCTGTGCTGCCCACTCATTTCATCCCAATTTGGGATAATCCCCGACCAATACAAAATCGTATCATTCCGAACAGCCTCAAAAGAATCAATTACGCCCGCTTGCTCTGCAACCATTAAGTCAATGGTAGATTGAAGCTGATCTGCCTCAGCGTGCCTCAGATCATCAGTTAGAGCTTCTATTTGGGTCGGATCCGTTTCACCTTCAAGAAAGTCTTTGATTTCATCAATTTCAGCCTGAGCATCTGCAATTTCTCTCTTCTTTTCAGCGATGAACTCTTCTAACTCCCTCTTGATTTCCTGTTCTTCTGGATCTAGCCCGTCATTAACTCGCCCAGCCGCATTTCCGTCAACAACAGAATTGTTGTCAGCACCGTCATTATTCGTGACTGGTACGACTCCACCCCCCGGGAAGTGGGGGTCATAGAAAGGTACTAATGGATCATCTTGTGGCACTTACCACCTCAAGCGTGCGGGATAGTTTCAGTGCTTTTTTGGCGCCTCGGCTCGACAGCACCATAGTCGGGTCGGTTGACCCAAGCAGGATCACCGTCACGAACAATAGCCCAACCTTCCGAATAGATCGTGCGCTCGGCGACACGGACATGAGAAATAGACTTGTAGCCCGGCACCTTCACGCCCTTAAGCGTACCTGGCTCATGACCGATCGTTACAGTAGCACGGCTGTTCAGCTGGAAATCAGGATCGCTGTTGTTGCGCACAGTGCGCGACACGCGTGCAGCTGGATCAAGAAAGGCGATCGAATTATATGGCACAGCAACCTTACCGCTTCCCATAGGTGTCCAGCAAACATCTGGCGCGATCGAGTAGATGAAGTGGGTACCGTCCTTTCGGGCGGATATCGGAACATTCATGACGCTGGCTCCATCTGAAAAAACTGGTCGCAGGGTTCGCCGCATTCCGAAGGCGTCAATGCGGTACGGATGGTGATATCCTCCTTCGCCAATTCAGCGTGCTCCGCCGGCGAAAGCCAGGCAATGTCGATCGACTCCGTGTCAGCGCGGTGAAAGGCAGTCCGCCACGTTAGACTGACGCGGCAATCGAACAGATCATCTGCGGCAATGTCGAGGTAAATCGTGTCGAGAGCCGGACGAACGAAGTGGTCGGTTCCGTCGGCCATTGCGAAGATCAAGATCGGATCGATCTCTGGTATGTCAATCCTGGTCTTGCCCCCGCCAGACCGGAGATTGAGCAAATCAACGGCGAATGGTGTGGTCAGATAGTCGCGTGCCGATCTCAATCCGTCGGGCGCGGAATTGTTGAAAGCAAAGTCATAATCCGGCGGCCAACGCGGCCAGATCGTATCAATCCAGTTCTGGTCATAAGTGCCCGCGAGTGGTAGGCGAGGTAGCCACGCGGCGGGAATCGGACCGAGTCCGGCGGGGCGATACTGCGTTCTGTGAGAGACTATAGGTTCGTTGATCGCTTCGATCTGCGGCGCTGGCTGCTTCTCCAAGTGGTCGGTCCAATCCGGATCGATCAGACCGCAGCCGATCGGGTTATGAGGATAAGCCTCGATATGAGGTGCTGCGCTTTCATCGATCTTCTTCTCGATCGTCCCGCCAAAGGCATACTCGTATCTCATGGGCACTGACATCGCTGGCTCCGGCTCGGTGAGTTTCCAGCCGGAGAACCATTTCCGATGTTGTCGCCAATCTTCCTTTTCGCGTTCCGTGAGGTTCCGCCGCCACGTCGGTTCCCAGAAGCGGGGGCCTAAAACATTCACCGCCTTCTCAACGATAGATCCCGCTGCGTCGACAACTTGAAGCCCCGCACTCCATTGACGCAAAGGCTTACCCTTTGGAGCATGCGCGACTGCGTTGACGATAACATCGGTCACAGGTTTCCAAGCAACAAAATCTGATGGGTGTTTCAGAGCGCTCTCATTAACCACACCATGCGGCACGTCTGTGAAATTGAAGGGCTCTTGTTCGGCTGCCAGTATGCACTGGCCATCCTTGGTTATATCAAACGTAGCCTTCAGCATCAAAACACCAAACTCATATCCGCGATTGTCCGTGTTGGAAAATCGCAAATGCGCCAATGACGTATGGTTCAGAACCACAGTCATGATAGGTCAGTTGAGATCAATGACTTTGCCGATCTGATTGAACGGCCCTTCAGCTTCAAAATGGAATTTCTTGCCTTTGATTATGATTGTCCCATCGCTTTTCATGATAAGAAAAGAGCGGCCAGGCTTATCGTCCTTGGCTCCAACTTCGATAACAAACTCTTCACCAACCGTAATTTTATGAACTTTGCCAACGTTGAGATAGTTAGTTTGCCCCACATTGGTAACTTTTGATACCCCGACTTGCTGGACATCTGCGATGCCGACAGATCTGGTGTTGAAGGAGCCGATGACGGTGTTCATCATGCCGGGCAGGCCCGAAAGGATGCCGCCCGCATCCTCGCCCACCTGCGCGGCGTTCTTGCGCAGGGCATCGCCCGCATTGGCCGTGGTGTCACCGGAGGAGACGACGCCCTCACGGCCAGAAAGGCCCCCACCGGAGAAAAACCCGAGCGCCGAGCTTGCAAGGCTCATCGCCATGCCGCCAAGCGCTACCGCCTGAGGGCCGCCCGCGCCCGCCACCGCGCCTGCCTGGGTTAAAAGTCCTGCCGTCTGCGGCGCAAGGCTCGCAAGCTGGCTCATGAGGCCAAGCGCTTGCAAGCCCGTCCCGCCCACCGTCAGGTTCATCGAATTGCCGATTTCGGTCTTCTGGTTCTGCCCTACCTCGACCGAGCGGTTCTGGCCGATGCTCGCAACCTCATTGGCTTCAACGCGCTTCGCACGGTTGTTCAGAACCTTGGTCGTCTGATCCTTCGAGGCATGCATGAACAAATTTTCATTGCCCGTGGCATCCTCGAATGTGAGCTCATTGCGCCCCTCGCTCTTATAACTCTTGGAGCGGATCACCATCCTCGTCTTGTCAGCAGGCAGATCATAAGGAACCTTCTGCGTTGTGTTTGGCACCACGCCGGTGACCACCGGTCTGTCAGGGTCACCATCGAGGTAGCTGACCATCACCTCCATCCCGATCCGCGGGATCACTTGGGCACCGAAGCTGCCACCAGCCCAGCTTTGCATCACGCGCACCCAGCAGGTATCTGATCCGTCCTTCTTCGCGCGCCGATCCCAGGGGAACCAGAGCTTGATCCGGCCGTATTCGTCCGGGTGGATCTCTTCGCCCTCTGGCCCGGCGACGATCGCAACTTGCGCGCCGTCGATCCGGGGCCGGGTGGTCCGGTGGCCCGGCGTTGCCGGCACACCGGCAGGGATCGCAAGGAAGCGGTTCTCATATTCCGGCTGGTTCGCCACGCTTTCATAGCTCGTATCGACCGAGGTATGCTCGATCGCCAGGATCACGTGGGGGTCGAAGGTGTTATCGGGGTTGGCAACATCGTAAGGTGTGAACTTCGCGCCGACCGCAAGGGTACGCACGGTCGACCCACCCTCGACCCGCGCATGTTCGGCCTCTTGCGCCTGCATGCGCAACTTGACGGCCCGCTCAACCGCGCCGTCCTCGATCCCCTCACTCGCCCGGCCGCCCGAGCCATAGCCCGCCAGAATCGGGTATTCATAGCGCTCGTAATTGCCGTTCTTCGGCAGGCTCACGAGGGACGGCGAGGCACCACCTGGAACCTGGCCAGGCGTGGTGAAGTTCCAATCCGCCCCAGCATACTTGCCTGGCAGGTAGCGGAAGGTCGTCTCAAACCGAGTGATGTGGTTGCGGTCGGTCGAACCATGGGCAAAGCGCACGTCCTCGCCGCCAGTATAGCCTGTGGCATGGCTGGCAATATGCATCTGGTGCGATCCGGCTTCGTGGGTCCACCAGTAGAAGAGCCCGTCCTCTTCAAGCCGACGGGTCAGAAAGTCGAGATCGGTTTCGTTCCACTGGACAGAATAATGCTGCTTGGGCACCTCCCCCACCACGCCGTCGGTCACCGGGGCCGCGATCCCATGTTCGCCCAGAAGCTCCACCGCGACATCAAGTGCGGACTTGTCCATCCAGATCCGGCAGTCCGAGGTCTGCGACAAAAGCCAAACATCGGGCCGTAGTACCAGTTCGTAGTGGCGTAGACCCCGCGTCTGTCGGGGGCCAGCAATCAGATCGGTGACAATCGCGTTCCAGGTCCGTCGCTCACCCGCACCAAGTTCAACCGAGACATCAACCGCCTTGCCCAGAAGATCCCCCGCCCGAAGATCCTGGTTCTTCGAGCGCACCGCAACCCGGCCCTCGAAAAGCTCCGATATCCCCTCCCGCCACGTCAGCTTCTGCGCCAGAAGAACATCCGCTCCGAGCGGGCTATCGACCTTAAGTATTCGTTCCGCTTGAATGAAATCGGATGGTGCGTTCATCGACAACCTCAGGTTACACGATTCAGCTAAACGACTATGATATAGAAACTTGCTAGGGCGTCATCTGTGAAAGCACACGCGCAAGGTGCAGAATTCCTTACCCGCGCTAAACCATAGGGACATCTCCCGTCTTGGATTATCTCAGATCCATGACAGTACTGTGTAATGCTCTCGGGTGGCCGCTACAGGGTGCTGGCAGACTAGTGCGAGCTCGTCTCTGTTTGCCCAAACCCGTCGGGCCTCAGGCTGTGCAGAGTAGACGCCACTCGGCGAGAGCGGCAGCACGGTTCAGCTTGAAATTCCGTCGGTTGTGGAGGGTGCGCTCCTGAT
Source organism: Tabrizicola sp. (assembly GCF_051645465.1). Lineage (GTDB taxonomy): Bacteria > Pseudomonadota > Alphaproteobacteria > Rhodobacterales > Rhodobacteraceae > Tabrizicola. The sequence goes on from NZ_JBOFBI010000212.1 coordinate 7,926, forward strand.
TGAAACGTGCAGAAGGTCCTCGACGTTGCGCAGGGAGAGCGGGAACCGGATGTACATCATCACCGCCAAGCGGATGATCTCGGGCGAGGTCTTGAAATAGCGGAAAGGGGAGCGTTGGGTCATTGCCAAAGCTAGACGGACGCCCTGCCCGCCTCAAGCCAGTTTCTTCTGACAGAGCCTTTTGCGGTTGCTTTCCCGCAGTCAGCGATCCGTCGTCTAACGAGGCGCCTGATCTTTGACTGCCTGTACGTTCTGGCATGTCGCGGGCTGGCGAGACAGCCTGCAGCAGCACAAGTCATTGATTTTCAAGGAGAAATGGCGCACCCGACAGGATTCGAACCTGTGACCTCTGCCTTCGGAGGGCAGCACTCTATCCAGCTGAGCTACGGGTGCCTGAGGCCGTCCTTAGCCGAAGGCCGTGCCGGTTTCAACGGCAAACGGTTGTGCCGCCAAAAGCGACGGGGTGTAACGGTAGAGTTTGGAAAATTTGCCACAAAGACAGCAATGTCTTGACCGAATCTGTAGTTACCGGCGGAGTAACACATAGTCACAATTCATCGAGGAGACTGCCATGCCCTCCCCCATGCCGCCCCACCCCCGCCGGAAGTCCTCGTTGCTGCTGTCGTTGTCGTGCCTGGCGCTTTTGGCGGCCTGCGGCGGCGGGGAGGAAGGTGATCCCCTCGGCGATTTCTACACGATCACCGCCAGCCCCGGCGGATCCGGGACGTTCGGGTCGTACTTCATGGCGTCGATCACCGACGAATGGCGCGCAGCGGCGGCAAGCTTCCGCGATAACTCCGCCCGCTTCCGGCTCCAAAATGGCACGTTCACAGTGAATGGCAGCCCGGTCTTCGGAAACCCACTCCATTCGTCGCGGGTGGACTACGCGCATGCTCTCGGTCTGTCTGGCGCTGGTCAGGTCATTGCGATCGTCGACGCAGGGTTCCGGAGAACTCATGAGGCCTTTGCAGGCAAGTCGATCACAACGAGCGGCAACCCAGGCCTGGACGAGCACGGAACGCAGGTGGCATCAATCGCGGCTGGCAATTCTCCGAGTATGGTGGGCGTTGCACCCGGAGCTGACCTAGTATTAAGTAACTGGGGAAACAACAACTTCGCCAACTTGGCCGTTGCCGCAGATGCCGCTCGTCTGCGGGGGGCTGTGGCCCAGAACAATTCGTGGGGCTTTACCTTGGCTTTCGCGAACCAGGCGGGATATGATTCAATCTTTGCTAACTCTGCCGGGCAAACTTGGCTTACAGCTCTCGAGAACTATGCCGTCAACAACGGCGTAGACAGCGGCGTCGTCATCTTTGCCGTCTCGAATGATCGAAATGCCACGACTGCAGGCCTGATGGAGGCGCTACCGATATTTGAGCCGGGCCTCACGCCGGGCTGGCTAGCGGTAGGAAACGCAATCCCTATCTTCGATGACAACGGCGTAAACGGGGCCCAACGGGTCTCGGCCCCCTGCCTAGGTGCTGCGGCCTGGTGTCTGATGGCCGATGGTTACTGGGTATCAGCAAGTGACACGTCCAACACCGCATATGCTGAGGGCACCGGTTCGTCTTTCGCGGCGCCGCAGGTTGCCGGCGCGCTTGCTCTGTTGGCGGAAGCGTTCCCAAACCTGACACCACATCAGCTGCGGGCACGCATTCTGGCCTCGGCAGACAATACATTCACCGGTTTTAGCAATGCAGGTACAGGTGTTGTCGACGTTGACCCAGGCGCGGGCGTCTTCAATCACGAGTATTCCCTCGAATTCGGCCACGGTTTCCTTGATATCCGTGCAGCACTCCTCCCGATCGGCGTGACCACCTTGGCAACCGCTGACGGTGGAAAGATCACGACCGAAGACTTTGGTTTCTCGACGGGCGGCGCGATGGGTGACGCTGTCACTAGCAGCCTTGAGGGGATCAACCTTACGGTAACGGACCAATTGGCCGGTGGCTTCAATGTCGCTGCGAAGTCTTTCGCTTCGGCGGCCGAGCCTGAGCCGCTGGCCGTGGCTGTCGCCGCGCGGGCCTTCAGCAAGGACTATGAAGTCGAGCGGACCAAGATGCTGAACCCGCTGGCCGAGACCTTTGCCTCGCATCCCGGTGCAACGCTGGAGCTGAACGGGCCGGACGGGCGGACGCGCGCTGCCGTTCTGGTCAGCGGCGGTGACAGCTATGGTGTCGCGGTTTCGCGGACGCTCACCGACGGTGACTTCAAGGTGGACGTTGGCGTCAAGCTGGCGCGCGACAATGGTTCGCTCATGGGCTTCAGCGACGGAAACGGTGCCGGTGGTGCCGAGATGGCAGCGCTGACGTTGGGGCTGTCGCATGACGTCGGCAACGGCGGATTCTTCGCCCTGTCGGGCGAGATTGGCGTGGCCGATCTTGGGGCTCCGGCAGCGATGTCGGCGGTGTCCTCGGCCAACTTCAACAGCGTTGGTCTGGACATCGGCAGCCGGAGCGTTTTCGCCAAGGGCGACCGGCTGGCCCTTGGCGTTTCGATGCCCATCGCTGTCACTTCGGGCTCGGCCGAAATGATGGTCCCGGTTTCGCTTGGCGAAGGTCGCACCGAGATGCGGTCTGTCGGCATCGATCTGGCACCGGAAGAACGCCAGATGGACATCTCGATCAGCTATCAGGTCCCGATGGGCGACAACTCCGAGATGATGTTCGAGGTGGTCCATGCCGACAACTATGGCAACCGTGCGGGCATGAGCGACAGCGCTGCGGTTATCGGGATGAAGTGGTCGTTCTAAGCGGTTGACTTCAGTACAGGGCGGCCCGGGCTTCGGTCCGGGCCGTTTCATTTTCAGGCGAAAAGCTCATGCGCCAGGTCCAGCGCCGAGACCAGCGCGTCGACCTCTTCGACCGTGTTGTAAAGCCCGAAGGATGCCCGGCAGGAGGCGGTGACGCCGAGGTGCTCCATCAGCGGCATGGCACAATGGGTGCCAGCGCGGACGGCGATGCCGCGTTTGTCGAGGATGGTCGAGATGTCGTGGGCATGGGCGGCGCCTTCCAGCGTGAACGAGAAGATCGCCCCCTTCCCCGCCGAATTCCCCTGCACGTTCAGCCAGTTGAGGCCGGCCAGACGGTCGCGGGCATAGTCGCGGATGCTGCCCTCATGCGCGGCGATGTTGGCCATGCCGAGGCCCATGAGGTACTCCAGCGCCACGCCAAGGCCGATCTGCTGGACGATGCCGGGGGTGCCCGCCTCGAACTTCATCGGCGGGTCGTTCCAGGTGACCCGGTCGCGCCCGACCTCGCGGATCATGTCGCCGCCGCCGAGGAAGGGGCGCATTTCGGCCTGGCGCTCACGCCGGATATAGATGCCGCCCGACCCCGAGGGGCCGTAAAGCTTGTGGCCGGTGATCGCATAGAAATCGCAAGCCAGAGCCTGGACGTCGACGGGCATGTGGACCGCGGCCTGAGAACCATCCACCAGCACAGGGACACCCTTTTCCCGCGCACCCCGGCAGATCGCGGCGATATCGACCACGGTGCCAAGGACGTTCGACATGTGGGTGACGGCGACAAGCTTCGTCTTCGGGCCGATCGCGTCGATCACCGCCTGCGGGTCAAGATCGCCGTTCGCGTCAACCTCGACCCATTTCAGCACCACCCCCTGCCGTTCGCGCAGGAAATGCCAGGGGACGATGTTGGCGTGATGCTCCATGATCGAAAGCACGATCTCGTCGCCGGGTTGCAGGCGCGGCGCGGCCCAGGCGTAGGAGACGAGGTTGATCGCCTCGGTCGTGCCGGTGGTGAAGACGATTTCCTCTTCCGAGGCGGCATTCAGGAAGCGGGCGATGATGCCGCGCGTGGCCTCGTACTTCTCGGTCGCGACGGTCGACAGGTAGTGGAGGCCCCGGTGGACGTTGGCGTATTCGTGGGAATAGGCCCGCGTGACCGCGTCGATCACGACCTGCGGCTTCTGCGCCGAGGCGCCGTTGTCGAGATAGACCAACGGCTTGCCGTTCACCTGCCGCGACAGGATCGGAAAGTCGGCGCGGATGGCCTGGACGTCATACATTCTGCACGAATACCTCTGGCCCGACGATGGCGACCACAACGGCGCCCACGACAAGACCGGTTACGATGGCCACGGCGATCATGCCGGCGAAGACCGCCCAGCGGGACGCAAAACCGTGAAGCTCGGCGATGAAGCTGGTCATCAGCCACAGCGAAAGGACCAGGCTCGCAAGGCCGATCACCACGGCAATGGGTGGCGAAAGGAGGGTGGCCAGCAGCTGCAGAAGTTGTAGCCCAAGCAGCAGGGTCTGCAACCAGACCACGATCAGAAGCGCATCGGGGAAACTGCCCCGCCCCCCGAAAGCGTGCCCGACCCTGTGGATCAGAAGCACCGTCACCGCGAAGACCAGCCATTGCATAACCGCCGCGCGGATCGGGCTGGCGGTCATGAAGGCAGTCACGGGGTCAAGCGCTTCGGGCTGCAACCCCACCTGCACGGTCAGAAGCATCGCCGAAAGCACCGCGACGAGAAGAAGCCCAGCCGTCCGCGCCACCATCGGGACATCTTCGGCCAGAAGCGCACGCGTGGCCTCGCGCGGGTCCTGCAGGGTAAGCTGCGCGAGGGAAAGGAGGCGATCAGACAGGGTCATCCGCGTTCAGCCTCATGCAACATCGTCAGCCAGAGCCAGAGGAACGCGATCCCGGTGATCGTGCTCACCAGCCAAAGCGCGGGGCCGGGCCCCATCATCCCGGCTACCATGCCCTGCAGCAGCATCAGCGGACTGACCGTCGCGAGGGCCCAGAAAAGTGCGACGCGGGCGGAGTACCAGCTGCCCTGCCCGCCCAAGGCGCGCGCAACGATCCGGCTGAGCGCTGCCAGCGCATACCAGACCGGGATCGTTGCAAGCACCGCAAGGGCGCGCGCCAGGATGCGCGGCGCTGCCGAGGGCTCGTTGGCGAAATAGGCATCGCGCGCAGCGGCGGGCCATTGGCCGATGAAGGTCAGGATCAGGAAAACCAGAAGCAGCGTGAAGGCAAAGGGTTCCGACACCCCGCGCGCCAGATGCCGACGAAGCGCCGCGCGTGGCGCCCGCCAGGTGGCGACCATGTCGGTGGACACTGTCATCCCTTAGACCCATGGCGTGCCAGCCAGCGCTCCAGCCGCGCTCGGATGTCTTCGGCGATCCCTTCGTCCGCGATTTCCTGGATCGCCTCGGCGAGGAACGCCAGCACCAGAAGCGCCTGCGCCGTCCGCCGGGGCACCCCGCGCGACCGAAGGTAGAAGAGCGCCGTCTCATCGATGGCGCCGGAGGTCGAGCCGTGGCTGCACTTCACGTCGTCGGCGTAGATCTCCAGCTCGGGCTTCGCGAGGAACTGGCTGTCCTCGTCCAGAAGCAGCGCCTGGCTGATCTGGTAGCCATCGGTCTTCTGTGCGCCGGGTTTCACCAGAATCTTGCCCTGGAAGACGCCCGTCGCCCCGTTCATCAGCACTTTCTTGAAGACCTGACGGCTTTCGCAGGATTCGGCGGCATGGGTAACGAACACGGTGTCGTCATGGTGGAAGTCGCCGTCCCCCACAATGGCGCCCGCCAGATGCGCGCGGCCCTCTGGTCCGGTCAGCTCCACCACGGCCTCGTTCCGCGTGAGACGCCCGTTCGCAGTCAGCGTGAAGGACCGCATTTCCGAACGCGCACCAAGGCGGGCGAAAAGGTGGGTCATCGCCCGGCGTTCATGGTCACGGCCCTGGACGCGGATATGGTGGAAGACCGCGCCATCGGCGATATCAACCTCCATCACCTTCGAGAAGCGGGCGGCGGCGGGGCCGCTTTCCAGAAGCGTGAGTTCCGCACCCGGGTCAAGCTTCACGCAATGATGGAGGATCGCATCTGAAGTCTCTGATACGTGACGATAAACCAGCGTAACCGGTTTGGCGGCCTTGCCCATGACATGGACAAGAACGCCGTCGGTCGCGAACGCCGTGTTCAGCGCGGCAAAGGGGCGTGCCACGGGGGTCTGCCCGCGCGCCTCAAGTGCTCCGTAAATCGCTTGCGCCCAGTGGATATCGGCTGCACCCGCCTGCGAGAGACGCTCGATGCGGACCCCGGCAAGGGTCAGGTCGTCCGAGGCGACAGGGTCGAAGACGCCATCAACGAAGACGATCTTGAGCCCGTCCATGTCCTCGAACGGGGGGGTCTCATCACCCGCCTCAAAGCGCGCGGCTGGCGGGGCTTCGGGGGCATTCAGGCTCGCCGGGTCGGTGTAGCGCCAGTATTCGTCGCGGCGGGCAGGCAGGCCCATGGACTGAAGCCGCGCCAGGGCCTCGGACCGCACGGTGGCAAGCCAACCCTTGCCAGCGGGCAGCGAAAGCCGCTCGAGCCGCGCAGAAAGCGCATCTTCCTTTGCCTTTGGCAGCGGCATCAACCCACCTCGCCCAGAAGATCGGCGTAGCCGTTGGTCTCGACCTCCAGCGCCAGCTCCGGCCCGCCGGTCTTGACGATACGCCCCGAAGCCATGATGTGCACGACGTCCGGCTGGATATGGTCGAGAAGCCGCTGGTAGTGCGTGATGACCAGGAACGACCGCCCGGCATCGCGCAGCGCATTCACCCCATCCGCGACAAGCTTCATCGCATCGACGTCCAACCCCGAGTCGGTTTCGTCGAGGATGCACATCCGGGGTTCCAGCATGGCCATCTGCAGGATTTCGTTGCGCTTCTTCTCGCCGCCCGAGAAGCCCACGTTGACCGGGCGCTTCAGCATCTCGGCGTCGATCTTCAGCTTCTTGGCCTTCTCGCGGATCAGTTTCAGGAAGTCTGCCGCGGTGATCTCCTCCTCGCCACGGGCCTTGCGCTGCGCGTTGAGCGCCGTGCGCAGGAAGGTCATATTGCCGACGCCGGGGATTTCGACCGGGTACTGGAACGCAAGGAACAGCCCCGCTGCGGCGCGTTCCTCGGGCTCCATCTCCAGAAGCTCCTGCCCCTCAAGCTTGGCCGAACCTTCGGTCACCTCATAGCCGTCGCGGCCCGAGAGGACATAGGACAGCGTCGACTTGCCCGAGCCGTTCGGCCCCATGATCGCGTGCACCTCGCCCGGGCCGATCTTCAGATCGACACCGCGCAGGATGACTTTATCCTCGCCCTCAAGTTTGACGTGCAGATTGTTGATTTCAAGCATGTTTTCGTTCCTGAAACTAAAGGGCGTCTAGCGCGGATCGGTGAACCAGCCGATCGCCTGGGTCATCATGCCCGGCGGGATCGGCCCTGGGGTGACGGTAAAGCGGGCCATGCGGCCGACCATTTCTTCCTTCCGGGCAAGCTCTTCGACGCCGTGATAGTAGCGCCGCTTGGCATAGTCGTCGAAAAGCACCGTCGTCGGCCGCTTCGCCCGCAGCATCACGGTGACAAGACACGCCGCCCGGAAGCGCCCGTCGATCAGCACCAGGTCGGGCTCCTGAAAATCGGGCCGGTCCCAGACCGACAGCGCATAGGCGTGGAACTTGCGGAACTCACGCGGCCGCATCGGCACGCCCCAGGGGCCGGTCACGCCGACATCGGCATAGTGGACCTTCGCGTGGTCCGAGATCGTTGCCAGCTCGGCTGCCATCCGCTCGGCCCAGGCCTTGTCGCTTTCCACGCTGATCACCGCGCGGCCAAGCCTCGCGGCCAGGACCGTGGACCCGCCCGATCCGTATTCCAGGATCGTCTTGGCCTTCTCATAATGCCGCTCGACGAACCGCCGCTCTTTCGGAGCGAAGGTCAACTCGAACGTGGGCGCCTCGGTTTCCTGCTCCATCTCAGCTTCCATGCCGCGAATGACCTTCTGCATCGGTTGGGGCGCACCCTCAGGCGAGCCGATATCCTCGGCCTCGACCTGCTGCAAGGCCTCGGCGACCAGCCGGTCCGCATCGGTCTTTGCCGCGGCCACCGCCGGAATGGCAAGCAGGCGGTCGATCTCGGCCGTGACCGCAGCCTCCCAGTGCAGGATCGAGCGATCCTCGGCCTCGTTCCGGTCAAAGCGCGAGAAATACGTCTCGGTATAGCGCTTCCGCCCGGACTGCGTTCCGCTTTTCAGGTAACCGCGCCCCCGCATCTGCTTCAGCCGGAAGAACTCGGGCGTCCGGACGGCGTAGTGGTTGATCTGAGCAAAGGCAGCCCCCGCCTCGCGGCGCGCGGCGATATTGGTGCGGCCAAGCGGCTTGCCCGCGAGCCAGTCGAGGTTGCGCGGCTCGTCCGTGAGGAGCGGCTTGCCGTTGCCGCCCAGGAAATCCTGCGGGCGAAGCGTGTGACCCGGCGCCAGAGCAGGCCGTTCCTGCCCGATCCTCGCAAAGCCGGTCACGGCGGCGGACTTGCGGAAGAAGGGCTTCGTCTCAAGATTGGCCACAAACCGGGGTTCCGACGCCCGGTCGAAATCGGACGAGATGAAGCGGCCCGGGAAATGGTCATGCCCGTTGGTCCCAAAAAGCCGCCAGTTCAGCATGATCCCCTGCGCGAGGCCCAGGGCTGCCACAAGATCACCCACCGTGCGGTTCCCGCAGGCGACGTTCAGGAACTCGTCGGCATCAAGCCAGCCGTACCAAGTGCCGTCCTGATAACCGACCTTGGCCTCGAACGCCGCCAGCGCCGCCTCCAGCGCGGACTGGTCGGGCGCGGGGTTCGTGGGCAGGTAGGTGATGGCCCCCGCCCCCTCAAGCGCGGCGAGGAGCTGGTCCGTGCCGTCGCTTGACGGATTGGCGCAGATCACGATCCGGTCGATCCCGATGACCCGGTGATAGGCCACCCACTCGAGCACGAACGGCGCCTCGTTGCGCATCGCCGAGACGAGGACGGTTTCCGACCGGTCCTTGGGTTCGGGTCGCTGAGCAGTCGAAGCGCGGGCCATGTTCTTGCGTATCGGGCCTCAGCCCACCTCGATATCGACGGCAGTGCCAGAGGCCGTGACCATAAGCATGTTGTTGATCACCTCGTAGTCGAGGTCGACCCCGACCACAGCCCCCGCCCCAAGCTCTCGCGCGGCCTCTTCCAACTCGACAAGCGCCGTCTTGCGAGCCTTTGCCAGCTCCTCTTCATAAGCCGCCGAGCGCCCACCGACGACATCACGCACCGCCGCAAAGAGATCGCGGAAGATGTTCGCGCCAAGGATCGCCTCGCCCGTCACGATCCCGTGGTAGCGGGTGATCCGGTGGCCTTCCAGCGAGGGGGTGGTGCTGATGATCATTTGTCGTGCCTCATCGCCTACGTGTCAGTCCACCGTACCAGTCACAAAACCGAGCCCTAGCAACGCGTAGAACCAGCCCAAACAAAACAAACCAAAGGGGCTGAACATGCGTGCGAAAAATCCGCCGAATGCAGAGTAACTACCGCCCAACAGACGTTCACGCTCATAAGAAGAAAAAAGCACCAAGAAGAGCGAAATGGTCAGCCAAAAGTGCAGCGGGAAGTAGACGAAGAAACTCAACACGAAGCCCGCCAAACCATAACCCACAAGCGCAAACGGTATGAAGAGACTTCCGACCGCCACTCCTACGATGGTCGACTTAAATCGTCCTGCCGTAACGAACCAACCCTCGTACTTCAACATGAAGTCAACCAACGCTGCCCTCCAGGCTGATCGCGACCAGGCTCTGCGCCTCCATCGCGAATTCCATCGGCAGAGCTTGCAGAACCTCCTTGCAGAAGCCGTTCACCACCAGCGCCACGGCCTCTTCCTCGTCCATGCCCCGCGAGCGGCAGTAGAACAGCTGGTCGTCGTCAACCTTCGAGGTCGTCGCCTCATGCTCCACGCGGGAGGAGTTGTTGCGCACCTCGATATACGGCACCGTATGCGCCCCGCACTTGTCGCCGATCAGAAGGCTGTCGCACTGGGTATAGTTGCGGCTGTCCTTGGCCTTCGGGTGCATCGAAACCAGCCCCCGGTACGTGTTCTGCGCCCGCCCCGCCGAGATACCCTTCGAAACGATCCGGCTCTTCGTCCGCTTGCCAAGGTGGACCATCTTCGTCCCGGTATCGGCCTGCTGGGCATTGTTCGCGATAGCGATCGAGTAGAACTCGCCCTGAGAGTCGTCGCCGCGCAGAATGCAGGACGGATATTTCCAGGTGATCGCCGACCCGGTCTCGACCTGAGTCCACATCACCTTGGCCCGGTCGCCCCGGCAATCGGCCCGCTTGGTGACGAAGTTGTAGATCCCGCCAAGGCCGTTTTCATCGCCCGGATACCAGTTCTGGACGGTCGAGTATTTCACCTCGGCATCCTTCAGGATCACGATCTCGACCACAGCAGCGTGCAACTGGTTCGTGTCGCGCTTGGGTGCGGTGCAGCCTTCCAGGTAGCTCACGTAGGACCCTTCGTCGGCGATGATCAGCGTCCGCTCGAACTGGCCGGTATTTTCCGCATTGATCCGGAAATAGGTTGAAAGCTCCATCGGGCAGCGGACACCCTTCGGGATGTAGACGAACGAGCCGTCCGAGAAGACCGCAGAGTTCAACGTGGCGAAGAAGTTGTCGGTCGGCGGGACGACGCTGCCAAGGTACTGCTTCACAAGCTCCGGGTGTTCGCGCACGGCTTCCGAGATCGAACAGAAGATGACCCCGGCCTTGGCCAGCTCTGCCTTGAACGTGGTCCCGACCGAAACGCTGTCGAAAACCGCATCGACGGCCACTTTGCGGGGCTCGGCCTCACCTTCAACTCCGGCCAGAAGCATCTGTTCCTTCAGCGGAATCCCAAGCTTGGCATAGGTCGCCAGAAGCTTCGGATCGACCTCATCCAGGCTTTTCGGCTTCTTGGCCATGCTCTTCGGCGTCGCGTAGTAGAACTGGTCCTGATAGTCGATCTCGGGGTAGTTCAACATCGCCCAGCGGGGCTCTTCCATCTTCACCCAGCGCTGGTAAGCCGCCAGCCGCCACTCCAGCAGCCACTCCGGTTCACCATTCTTTTGCGAAATCAGCCGGACGATGTCTTCGGACAGCCCCTTCGGGGCGTAGTCCATCTCGATATCGGTTTCCCAGCCGTATTTGTACTTCCCGGCCATCGCCTGGACAGTCTCGATCGTCTCGCGGTCCACGCCCTCACGGACGTCAAGCGGCTCGGTCGTCTCCAGAACGGCGGTCATTGGCCCATCCTATAAGTTTGGCCCATGCGGGCCCTGGCTTTCACGCAGCCCGCGCGCGGGCTTTGGCATAGGCGGCGGTCCAGGCTTTCGCGAACCGCCCCACATCGTCTTTCGTCACCCCCGGGCCAATCGAGACCCGGATCGCCTGCCCTGCCCGGGCTTCGTCAAAGCCCATCGCGGTCAGGACGCGGCTGGCCCGCACTTTGCCGCTGGAGCAGGCCGAACCCGCCGAGACGGCAAACCCGGCCAGATCCATCGCCATCACCTGAGTCTCGCCTTTCCAGCCGGGAGCGATCAGGCAAAGCGTGTTCGGCAGCCGGGGCAAACCATTCCCGACTGAAATAGTCTCAATTGTCGCGGTGGACAACTCTGATTCTAGAATATTTCTAATTTCGGCGACTTCGTCCCAGACGCCGTTGGCAAGGTCACGGGCGGCGGCCTCTGCGGCGGCTGCAAAGCCCGCGATCCCGATCAGGTTCTCGGTTCCCGCCCGGCGCCCCATCTCCTGCCCGCCGCCTTTCAGCTGCGCGGGCACCTCGATCCCCTGCCGCACGACCAGCGCACCGATCCCTTTCGGCCCGCCGAGCTTGTGTGCGCTGATCAGGCCCATCTCGGCCCCGAGCCAGTTGAAGGGAAAGGGAACTTTCCCGAAGGCCTGCGTCAAGTCGCTGACCGCAAGACCCGCTGGCAGATCCTGCAGGATGCCCGTCTCGGAGTTGGCAAGCTGCAGCGCCGCCCGCGCCGGATCGGCCACGGTCACCCGGCCCTGCCCATCCACCGGCAGATCGGCCGCGCACCAGGCCAGAACCGCATCATGCTCGACCCCCGCGCAATGGAGCCCCCGCCCAGCACAAGCCAAAGCCGCCGCCTCGGTCGCGCCCGAGGTGAAGACCAGATCCGCCCCCTCCGCCCCCAAAGCTGCCGCGATCTTCGCCCGGGACCGCTCCAGCAGCCCCTTCGCGGCCCGCCCCTCGGCATGAACCGACGACGGGTTCCCGACCACCTCCATCGCCTCAACCATCGCGGCCTTCGCCTCGGGCCGGAGGGGCGCGGTCGCGTTCCAGTCAAGGTAGACCCTGGTCACTCGCAAGCTCTTTCATCTTTGTCCAAGTATCCTGCGGGGGTCCGGGGGTGCAAAACCCCCGGCGCTTGGCAAAGGAACAAGCGTCTCATTCTTCATCCACCACGCGGAAGAGGTTCGGCACCGCCGGACAAGGTGTCAGATCATTCTTTACCACATCCGAAAGCCGCACCTGATGCAGGAAGACGTACACGTTGGCCGAAAGCCCCTCCCACAGCCGGTTCGTCAGGCTCTGCGCCCGCGACCCCGACACCGCGCCCGAGGCCCCGGCCCCGGTGTGCATCGCATCCACGGTCTCCTCAACCGCCTGCATCACCTCGGAAATCCGGATCGCATCCGGGCTCTTGGCCAGCTTGTAACCCCCGCCGGGCCCCCGCACCGCCTCCACCAGCCCCGCCCGGCGCAGTTTCACGAACAACTGCTCCAGATAGGGCAGCGAAATGTCCTGCCGCTTCGAGATTTCCGCAAGCGACACCAGGTCATCGCCCTTTGCCAGCGCGAGATCGGCCAGCGCCACCATCGCATAGCGCCCCTTGGTCGAAAGTTTCATCGCCGCCTCCTGCTGCCCATCCACCGCCCAAGGGCGTAACTGCATTGACGCCGCCCGCGGCGCACATTACCTCAGACCAACCCCAAAAAAGCTGGCTTCGGCCACTTTAGAACGGTTCTATTTTAGTCGAGCGAAAGCGTCAAGAAATCGCGCGCTCCCCTCATGAGAAGAGGCCCATGCCCGAGGTTATCTTTGCCGGTCCCGACGGACGCCTGGAAGGCCGCTACCATCCGCAGAAGGACCGCGACGCGCCGATTGCGATCATCTTGCATCCCCACCCGGCCTACGGGGGTACGATGAACAACAAGGTGGTCTACAACCTGCACTATGCCTTCTACAATCTGGGCTTCACGGTCCTCCGTTTCAACTTCCGTGGCGTGGGCCGAAGCCAGGGCGAATATGACCAGGGCATTGGTGAGCTTTCCGATGCCGCCTCCGCGCTCGATTACCTGCAGGCGATGAACCAGAACTCCAAGCAGTGCTGGGTCGCCGGCTTCTCGTTCGGCGCCTGGATCGGCATGCAGCTCCTGATGCGCCGCCCCGAGATCACCGGCTTCATCTCGGTCGCCCCGCCTGCGAACCTCTACGATTTCAGCTTCCTTGCCCCCTGCCCGTCCTCGGGCCTGATCATCAACGGCACCGCCGACAAGGTCGCCCCCCCGAAGGACACGAAGTCGCTGGTGAACAAGCTCCATGAGCAGAAGGGGATCACTATCACCCACACCGAGATCGAGGGGGCGGACCACTTCTTCAAGGACGAAGAGGCCCATATGCAACCGATGATCCAGACCGTCAGCGACTACGTCCGCCGCCGGATGACCGAGGCGACGCGGTAAGATGTCGAGGCTTCAGGAACTGGCCGATCAGCTGGCTGAAGACGTCCTCGCCGCCGAAGTCGAGCTTGACGACGATACGTTCTGGGAAAAAGTGGCCCGCGTGGTGCAGGCCGCCTCGCCCACCTTTCAGGAGGCGTTCACAACCTCGATCCGCGTCCGCCTCGCCGAACGCCGCGGCCGCGACTTCCTGGAAAAGGCGCTGGCCGCCAAGCGGGGCGAAATCGAGGAAGAGCCCGTCGCACCCATCGACATGGGTGGCATGGGCCATTGAGCGACCGGCTGGAAGCCCAGTTCGCCTTCCTGAACGAGGCCGACCGGCTGAAGCAAGTCCTGCGCGCGACGACATTGGTCGATGGCTCGCGGCCCGAGAATTCCGGCGAACACAGCTGGCATCTGGCGCTTTACGCGCTGGTCCTGTCCGATCACGCCGGGCCGGCGGTTTCGATTGACCGGGTGATCCGGATGCTCCTGATCCACGACCTGGTCGAGATCGACGTCGGCGACGTGCCGATCCATTCCGCAAACGGCGCGGCCCATGCAAGTGTTGAGACGATGGCGGCCGAAGCACGGGCGGCCGAGCGGATATTCGGATTGCTCCCGAATGACTTGGCGCGCGATCTTCGTGCGTTGTGGGAAGAGTTCGAGGCGGCCGAAACCCCGGACGCGGTCTTTGCCAAGTCCCTGGATCGGGCGCAGCCGGTGATGGCCAACCTGATGTCCGGTGGGGGGACGTGGGCAACCTACGACGTCACCTTTGATCAGTTGGAAAGCCGGGTTGGGGTGAAGATCGCAAAGGGTGCGCCGGGCGTTTGGTCGTGGGTCCGCGAGAAGGCCCGCCCGTGGTTCGGCTGACCCTCCTCGTTCGACTTCGTCTCCTCGTCGGAGGCGGCGCCAGCGAGGAGTGACGAAGTCATCGACGAGCGGTCCCGCAAGACCAGCGACATGTCGGTATACAATCGCATACCGCCCTTCCCAAGCCTGTGCTTTTCCGCTAAGACGCCCGCAACCGAATCCCACCAGCGAGAGGTCGAGCCATGTCGAAGATCAAGGTAGCCAACCCCGTCGTCGAGCTCGACG
>NZ_JBOFBI010000213.1:0-3150 GCF_051645465.1 Tabrizicola sp.
ACGAAGTCGAAGGCACCGGCGTCAGGGTTCAGGCGGTTGTGCCCGCCTCGACGGCCACCGAAGTCTGGGATGGGATGGGCATCGACCTGAAGGATCTGCCACCTGAAACGGTCATGTCCGCCGAGAGCATGGTGGATGCAGCCCTCGCCGGACTTGACCTGGGCGAAGCTGTGACATTCCCGTCGGTTGCCGAAGCCGCTCTCCCCGTAAACTTCGTAGCGGCCGGCCGCGATCTTTTTGCCGCAGCGCAGACCGGTACGCCGGCCCCGCGCTACCGGTCGGCCAAGCCCGCAATCCTTGGAGCCGGACCGGCAGCCCTCGCGGTCGGCCTGCTCGCCCTTCTATCCGTGACCGGCGCCCCGCCGCTGGCCGCGGAGGAGGCCGACCAGGCGGTGATCGACCGCGGTGAATATCTGGTGACGTTCGGCGGTTGCAACGACTGCCACACGCCAGGCTACTTCACCGGTGCGGCTGACCCGACCCGCTTCCTTGGCGGTTCGGACGCAGGGTTCGAGGTTCCGGGCCTTGGCGTCTTCGTCGGCTCGAACCTCACGCCGGACGTGGAGACCGGACTTGGCGGCTGGACGACAGAAGACATCGTGACGGCGCTGCGCACCGGCGTCCGGCCGGACGGGCGCATTCTGGCCCCGGTCATGCCCTGGCCGAACTACAGCAACCTGAGTGACGAAGATGCCCATGCCATTGCGGCCTTCCTCCAAAGCCTCGATCCGGTCAGCCACGACGTGCCCGGCCCTTTTGCCCCTGGTGAAACGGTCAGCACCCTTATGTCGCGCATCCTGCCACCCGGTCAGATCGCCGCCCCCGCACCCGAGTGACGGTGCCGCCATCGGCCTTCATCTGAAATCAGGAGTTCAAAATGAACCTCTCAAGCAGTGAAATCTCTCCTTCAGGCCGGACAATCCCCGAGGTCGCGCATCACCGCATCCCGGTCAATAGCACCGACATCCACTATGTGACCGCAGGAACGGTGGGCTCGCCGATCCTCCTCGTCCACGGCTTTCCGGAAACGTGGTGGACCTTCCACAAGCTCATCCCGCTTCTTGCAAAGGCCCATCGCGTCATTGCGCCGGACCTGCGCGGCTTCGGGGACTCGGGAAATGCTGAAGGGGCTTACGACAGCGCCGCTTCCGCCGAGGACCTGCATCAGCTGATCCGGCATCTCGGCCTTGGCCCGGTTCATCTAACCGGCCAGGACATCGCGGGGTCTGCCGTCTTTCGCCTTGCGACCTCACATCCGGAAGATGTTGCAAGCTTCACGGCGATCGAGATGGGGCTGCCCGGACTTGGCCTGGAGGCCCTTGCCGATGTAACCCGAGGCGGGGCATGGCACATCGGTGTGCTGGCCGCGCCAGGTGTCCCCGAGATGCTGCTTGCGGGACGGGAGCGGGAGTTTCTGGGCGATTTCGCATTCCTCGCGATGAGCGCCACCCCGGATGCGATTACCGATGCCGACATCGAGGAATTTGCCCGCAGCTATTCCCGGCCCGATGGCTGGCGCGGAGCCGCTGGCCTTTATCGCTCGATGCTCGCCGAAGGCGCCGACATAAGGCAGCTCGTAGACACGAAGCCCCTGAAGATGCCGGTCCTTGCAATTGGCGCCGGGGGAGGGCGCTTCACCGCAGACACCATGGCTAAGACCAGCGGTTCCGCGATCGCCTCAATCGCACTTGATGGCGTGGGACACTACGCCGCCATGGAGGCCCCGGCTGCCCTTGCCGACGCACTCGGCGCGTTCATCGCCAAGGTCGACGCGGCGTGACCGGACTTTCGCCCTGACCGCAACCTTCCCCTCAGCAGATCTAACCGACCGCACTAGCTATCGGGATGCCGTAACGCGATCCCCCAAACCCATCCGATAACCAAGGACCAAGACCATGTTCACACGTCGAAACTTCCTGAAAACCGCCGCAGGCGCTACCGCGTTCGGCGCAGGAATCGGAACCGCAACTCTGGCGACCGCAAAGGCGCCCTTCCAACCCTCCCAGGCGCCAGGCTTTTACCGGATGGCCTTCGGCAGCTTCGAGGTCACCGCCGTATCGGACGGCACAATTCCACTGGACCTGCCCGACCTCTATATGAATACGACGCCCGAGGCGGCGCGGGCGGCGCTGAAGGCGGCGTTCCAGGCCACGCCCACACCCACGTCGGTCAACGCCTATTTGATCAATACCGGGGACCGTCTGGTTCTGATTGACGCGGGCACCGGCAGCTATCTTGGCCCCGACCTTGGGCGCCTGATCGGCAACATCGCGGCCGCTGGTTACCGGCCCGAAGACATCGATGATGTGATCCTCACACATATACACACCGACCACTCCGGCGGGTTGAGCGCCGGCGGCGAGCGGCTGTTCCCCAAGGCAACGCTTCGGGTCAACGCGCGTGAGTTACAGTTCTGGCTGGAGACGCCAGAGGCCGATCGGCCCCCGACCGCCCCGCCGCATCATTTTGACGAGGCCGCCGAAAGCCTTGGCCCCTACCTCGCAGCAGGAAAGGTGGAGACGTTTGCTGACGATGCCGAGGTGCTGCCGGGGTTCGGCTCCATCCTTCGGGCGGGGCACACGCCGGGCCACAGTTCCATCGTGGTCACGAGTGGAGATCAGAAGCTGGTCATCTGGGGCGACATCACCCATGGCGAAGTGCTTCAATTTGACGAGCCAGGCGTTGCCATCGAGTTCGACGTGGACGAGGAAGCCGCCGTCCGCACCCGCGCCGTCGCCTTCGAAGAGGCCGCCCGCGACATGTACCTCGTCGCCGGGGCGCATATTGCCTTTCCGGGCCTGGGACATGTCCGACGTGATGCCACAAACTTTGACTGGGTGCCGGTGACCTACACCAATACCTGACGCACAACTCCACTCGAACCAATTACGGCCCTGGCGCGGGGGGACGTGCGCCGCGGCATGTGCCAAGGTCCCCTCCCGTATCCGCAGCACATCCTTGCCTACAATCCGCTGCCTCCGGTAGCCACCCCGGATGCCTCCGTCGTCGCAACAATTAAAGACGCTGGCCCGCGGCTCAGAACCTTGTGTGCGGCTTGACCTGACAAACTTGCTGCATGCCGCACTAACGGCCGGTCTGGCGAAGCTGCACCGCAAAATCACATCAGGGCCGGGCGGCAGCTATGGGCCG
>NZ_JBOFBI010000214.1:0-5080 GCF_051645465.1 Tabrizicola sp.
CTCCCCATCCTGAAATGCGGCTGCGGCCGCACGGGCTGCACCGAGACCTACCTCTCCGCCCCCGGCCTTGCCCGCATCACCTCCCTTGTCAGCGGCCAGGTCCACACGCCGGAAGCGATCGTCGCAGGCCGCTCGACCACCCCCGCCTTCGCCCGCGCCTGGAACATCTGGCTCGACCTCGCAACCGAATTCCTCATGACCCTCTGCCTGACCCTAGACCCCGAGGTCATCGTCCTTGGCGGCGGCCTCTCGCGCGCCCCCGGCCTGACCCAGGACCTGACCCAACGCCTTGCCAAAGCCACCCTGCCCGGCTTTCCCATCCCGGCCATCCGCCTTGCCGAAGGCGGCGATGCCAGCGGAGCCCGCGGGGCCGCCCTCCATGCCGCGAACGAGGCCGCCCATGCCTGACCTCCTCCGCCAGATCATCGCCCGGAACCGCAGCGGAGAGCCCGTCGCCATCCCATCCGTCTGCACCGCCCACCCCGAGGCACTGGAGGCCTCCCTCACCCTCGCCGAAACCCTGAACCAGCCCATCGTGGTCGAAGCCACCTCGAACCAGGTCAACCAGGACGGCGGCTACACCGGCCTCCGCCCCGCCGGTTTCATCGCCTTCGTGAACGACATCGCCCAAAGGTCAGGCGTCCACCCCACCCGCATCCTCTTCGGCGGCGACCACCTCGGCCCCCAGGCCTGGCGCAGCCTCCCCGCGGCCCAAGCGATGGAAAAGGCGCACAAAATGGTCGCCGACTACGCCGCTGCGGGCTTCACCAAGATCCACCTCGACTGCTCCGAAGGCTGCGCCGGCGAACCCGCCCAGCTTCCCGACGAGATCACCGCCACCCGCTCCGCCGCCCTCGCCGCCACCGCGCTGAAACACGCCCCGAGCCCCACAAAGCTCCTCTTCGTCATCGGCACCGAAGTCCCGCCCCCCGGCGGCGCCCGCACCGACGACCACGGGCAAATCCCGCCCACCACGCCCGAAGCCGCCATCGCCACCCTCGCCGCGCACGCCGAAGCCTTCCGCGCGGCAAACCTCCCCCTCGAACAGATCGGCGGTCTCGTCGTCCAGCCGGGGGTCGAGTTCTCGCCGATGGAGGTCCACCACCTCCCGCTCCAACGCGACCCCGCCCTCCTCGCCGCCCTCAACGGCTGGCCCCACCTCTGCTATGAGGCCCATTCCACCGACTACCAGCACCCCACCGCCTACCCCCGCCTGGCCGAGCTTGGCTTCGCCTTCCAGAAAGTCGGCCCCGCCCTAACCTTCGCCTGGCGCGAGGCGCTTTACGCCCTCGACACGCTCCGCTGCCAGGCGGGCTGGGCCACCGGCCCCAGCCTCGCCGACGAAATGGAGGCCGTGATGCTGCAGGACCCCACCCACTGGCAGGGCCACTGGCGGGGCAAAGACACCGATCTCCGCCTCCAGCGCCACTTCGGCCTCGCCGACCGCATCCGCTACTACTGGCCGCAACCCAAGGCCCAGGCCGCGGTCGCCCGCCTCTTCGCCGATCTCGACGGCAGGCAGCTCCCCGATCCCGCCCTTCTCGCGCATTTCCGCCCGGAAGAGATTGCCTCTGCCCGCAGAACCCGCCATAGCCTGCCCCGCGCGCTGGCCCTCGCCCGCGTCCAGTCCGCGCTCCGTCCCTATTTCTTCGGGCCCGGACTACGGCCATGACCACAGCTCCCGATCTCTGGCTGCTTCCCGACGCGGTTTTCGACGGCACCCGCCTCCGGACCAGACTCGCGCTCGGCGTCACGGGGCAGCGCAGCCTTGAACTGGCGAAAGCCGCCGACCTGCCGGCAGACGCCCGCACCCGTCACGTCCCCGGCACGCTCACCCCCGGCTTTCTCGACCTCCAGGTCAACGGCGGCGGCGATGCGCTGCTGAACAATGACCAGACGCCCGCAGCCCTTCACACCATGGCCGCCGCCCACCGCCGCTTCGGCACCGTCGGGATCCTTCCCACCGTGATCACCGACGCGCCCGAGGTCCTGTCGCGCGCCGTCGACGCAGCCCTGGCAACGAAAGGCGCGCAAGGCCTCCTCGGCCTCCACATCGAAGGCCCGCACCTTTCAGTGGCCCGGCGCGGCACCCACGCCGCCGAATGGGTCCGCCCGTTCGAGGCGGCAACTCTCACGCATATCCGGCGCCTCCGCGCTGAAGGCCTTTTCGTCAAGATCACCGTCGCCCCCGAAAGCGTAACCCCCGCCCACGTCACCGAAATCGTGGCCACCGGGGCCGTGGTCTCCATTGGCCATTCCGACGCCACGGCGGAAGAGGTCCGCACCCTCCTCGCCGGCGGGGCCACCTCGTTCACCCATCTCTTCAACGCCATGTCACCGATGCTGAACCGCGCGCCCGGCGTCACCGGGGCCTGCATCAACTCCAAGGCCTATGCCGGGATCATCTGCGACGGCATCCATGTCGCCGACGAGATGGTCGGCCTCGCGATCCGCGCCCGACCCGTTCCGGGACGCATGTTCCTGGTTTCGGACGCAATGAGCACCGTCGGCGGCTCCGACCATTTCCGGCTCTACGGCCAGGACGTCTGGCTGAAGAACGGCCGCCTGGAAAACGCCGAAGGCTCGCTGGCCGGGGCGCATGTGACAATGGCCGAGGGCGTTCAGCGCCTGATCACCGTGGTCGGCGCCAGCCCCGAGACCGCCCTCGACATGGCCACCGCCGCCCCCGCCCGCCTGATCGACCGGCCCGATCTCGCAAGCCCCGAAAACCGTGACCTCGCCGACCTCCTCTGCCTCGATGCGAACTGGTCGGTCGCCTCAACCCTGGCCAGGCTCCTCGAAACCCAGCCCGCCTGAGGCACCCCCGGCTCCCGCCTTTCATCTTTGCCCAAGTATCCCCGCCGGAGGCTCTTTACCCGAGCCGGTTGTGCGCTCTTCGCGCACAGAGGCGAGACAAAAGGCTCGCGCGTCAGCGCTCAATTTGAAAGCCGCCCCAACCGCCCACAACGGTCGCCGCTACGGCCCGTAGACAGTGACCTCAGGCAACTCGGTCAGGGACAGCCCCAACGCCTGGAACGCCGCGAGCGACAGAAGCGCGCCCCCGGTGCCCGGACGGAGCTCAAGCGAAAGGCTCTTGCCCGCCGCCGTCATGATCCGGCCCTGCGTCTTCTCTTTCACAAGCTCGCTGGAAAGCCAGATCCCCTGCTCCGCCGGAGGCCCAAGCGCCACAACGACCTTCCCAAGCTCGCGCTCGCCCCCCGTCGCCGGGGCTGCCAGCGCCGCAGCCTTCTCCTCCGCCGTGGTGCTGTCCAGCGCCTCCGCACTCGACGCCCGGGCGCCCAGCGTCGTCGCCGCCACTGCCGGCGCAAACTCCGTCGCCGCCTGCGGGTCGGGCGGCCCGGTGACCGACGCGGGCCGCGTCGCCGGGGCCTCTTCCTGGAAAAGCGCACATCCCGAAAGGGCCAGCGCAAGAACGGGGATAAACACAAGCTGTCTCATGGTCACGAGCCTAACCTGCCGCCCTTCGCCCTGCAATTGTCGCTCGCGCACTTGTGCGTCCTCCCGCTGAAGCCTACCTTCCGCCCATGACCCCGCTCATCGACCCCTTCGCCCGCGCCATCAGCTACCTGCGCGTCTCGGTCACCGACCGCTGCGATTTCCGCTGCACCTATTGCATGTCGGAGCACATGACCTTCCTGCCCAAGGCCGACCTCCTGAGCCTCGAAGAGCTTGACCGCCTCTGCACCGCCTTCATCCGCATGGGCGTGCAAAAGCTCCGCATCACCGGCGGCGAACCCCTTGTCCGCAAAGGCATCCTCACCTTCTTCGAAGCGATGTCCCGCCACCTTCAGACCGGCGCGCTGAAAGAGCTCACCCTCACCACCAACGGCAGCCAGCTCACCAAATTCGCCGAACCCCTCGCCGCCCTCGGCATCCGCCGCATCAACGTCAGCCTCGACACGCTCGACCCCGAGAAGTTCGCCCACATCACCCGCTGGGGCCGCCTCCCCCAGGTCCTCGACGGCATAAAGGCCGCAAAAGCCGCAGGCCTCCGCGTCAAGATCAACGCCGTGGCCCTCAAGGGCTTCAACGAAGACGAGCTCTTCCCCCTCCTCGACTGGTGCGCCCGCGAAGACCAGGACCTTACCTTCATCGAGGTCATGCCGATGGGCGAGGACATGGCCGACACCCTCCGCCTCGACCAGTACTGGCCCCTGAAAGACCTCCGCGCCCGTGTGGCCGAACGCTTCACCCTGACCGACCTGACTGAGCGCACCGGCGGCCCCGCCCGCTATGTGCGGATCGAGGAGACCGGCCAGAAACTCGGCTTCATCACCCCCCTCACCCACAATTTCTGCGAAAGCTGCAACCGCGTCCGGCTCACCTGCACCGGCCAGCTTTACATGTGCCTCGGGCAAGAGGACATGGCCGACCTCCGCGCGCCCCTGCGCGCCACCCCCGACGATGCAGTTGTCGAAGACGCCATCCGCGCCGCCATCGCCCGGAAGCCCAAGGGCCACGACTTCGACTACACCCGCCAGCACGTCAAAGGCCAGATGACCAGGCACATGAGCCACACCGGCGGCTAAGTACCCAAATTTTTTGAGTAAAAAATTTGCCAAAATCCTTACTTAAGGATTTTGCTCCCGGCCCCGCCGCCGCGCCTCACTTCGTCAGGATCAGCTTCCCCGCCCGGGTGATGCGCAAACTGTAAACCTGCCCGTCCAGCACGATCCGCGCCAGCGAACCGCCCTCGGTCAAGACCCGTGCGTCATGCACCGGCGTCGCATCTGTCGTAAGCCAAAGATCGACCTGAGCGTTCATTTCCCCGCCTCCATCTGCGCGATAAGCGCTTCCAGGACCGGGCCGGGGAAGATCCCGCTGGCCGCACTCAGGATCATCTCCAGAACATCCGCACGAGGGTAGCTGTCGGATCGGGGCATGGTGAACTCCATGGGGTTTGAAGGACACCGGGCGTACCGCCGGACACAGGCGGCTGGCTAGGTTTCAAGATATATCCTGAGTATTTCACTCATGATTGTCAAGCACCCGTCGCTCCCCCTTCCCCCCCGCCGCCCGATCGCTATCCTGCGCGCACAATGACTGCGCCCCCAGACCC
>NZ_JBOFBI010000215.1:0-2692 GCF_051645465.1 Tabrizicola sp.
TCTGCCAGGGCGCCGAGCCCTTGTTCTTCCTCGACTATTTCGCCACCGGCAAGCTAGAGGTCGAACAGGCTGCGCGCATCATCACCGGCATCGCCAAGGGCTGTGCCGATTCCGGCTGCGCCCTCATCGGCGGCGAGACGGCCGAGATGCCCGGCATGTACCACAAGGGCGATTTCGACCTAGCAGGCTTCGCCGTCGGCGCGATGGAGCGTGGCACCGAACTTCCCGCAGGCGTCCAGGAGGGCGATATCCTCCTCGGCCTCGCCTCGAACGGCGTCCATTCCAACGGCTACAGCTTCGTCCGCAAGGTGGTCGAGCTTTCCGGCCTTGCCTGGGACGCCCCCTCGCCCTTCTCCGAAGGAACCCTGGGCGAAGCCCTCCTCACCCCCACGCGCCTCTACGTAAAGCAGGCCCTCGCAGCCATCCGCGCCGGAGGAGTCCACGGCCTTGCCCACATCACCGGGGGCGGCCTGACCGAGAACCCCCCGCGCGTCCTTCCCGAAGGCCTCGCCTGCGAGCTCGACCTCTCCTCCTGGCAACTCCCCCCGGTCTTCCGCTGGCTCGCCACCACCGCGAACATGGCCGAGGCCGAGCTTCTGAAGACCTTCAACTGCGGCATCGGCATGATCCTTGTCGTGGCCAACGACCGGGCAGACGACCTAACCACACTCCTGACCCAAGAGGGCGAAACCGTCACCCGCCTCGGCCGCGTCGTCGAAGGGCAGGGGGTCATCTACCGGGGCCGCCTTCTGTGAAGCACGTCGCCATCCTGATTTCCGGGGGTGGCTCCAACATGCTGGCACTGGTCAACTCGATGACCGGCGACCACCCCGCGCGCCCGGTCCTGATCGCCTCGAACGACCCTGCCGCCGGAGGCCTCGCAAAGGCCAAGGCCCTCGACATCCCCACCGCCGCCGTCGACCACCGCCCCTTCGGCAAGGACCGCCAAGCCTTCGAAGCCGAACTCCTCCACCACATCGAGGCCGCCAACCCCGACATCCTCTGCCTCGCAGGCTTCATGCGCATCCTGACCCCCGGCTTCATCCAGCGCTTCCAGGGCCGGTTGCTGAACATCCACCCCTCGCTTCTGCCGAAATACCCCGGCCTCCACACCCACACCCGCGCCCTGGCCGCAGGCGACACCGAAGCAGGCTGCACTGTCCACGAAGTCACCGCCGACCTCGACGCAGGCCCCATCCTCGGCCAGGCCCGCGTCCCCGTCCTGCCCGGCGACACCGAAGATACGCTAGCCGCGCGGGTCCTGCACGAAGAACACCGCCTCTACCCCGCCGTCCTCCGCCGCTTCGCCGCAGGCGACCGGACGCCGGTCTTCCTCTAGCGCCGCGGCACAAGCGTCAGCGCCAGCATCGCCGCCAGCGCCACCCCGAACGCCACGCCGATCGTCAGCCCGGCCCCGAGGCTCACCAGCGCCACCGACAAGGCAAACGGCGCCAGCGCGCTGGATGCAAGCCGCAGACCCGCCAGCACCCCCAGCCGAGCCGCATAGCCCTCGGCCCCGAACAGCGCCAAAGGCGCAACCCCGCGCACGATGCTGGTCAGGCCGCTCGCAAGGCCAAAGACCACCGCAAAGATCATCGCCCCCGCAAGGCCGGTCGGCATAACGATCAGAAGACCCAGCGACAACACCAAAAGGCCCACCGACAAAAGCGCCATGGTCATCGGATGCCGCCGCACACCGAAGAGAAGGTCGATCACCCGCACGCCGACCTGCGCGGGGCCCAGCAGCGCGCCTGCAGCCACCGCGGCCGTGGCACTTAGCCCCGTGGCCTGCAGGACCAGCACCCATTGCACCGTCAGTGCCGAGAACACGACCCCGGCGAGCGAAAAGCCGACCGCAAGCCACAGCATCGCCTTGCCCTGGCGCTCCGGGGCCAGAAGGGCCTCGGTCGCGGGCGCGGTGGCTGTCGTGCCGTCCCCGGTCAACTGCCGCCGAAGCGTCAGGTGCAGGGGCAGGCAGACGAAGAGATGGAGGCCCGCAAAGACCAGATAGGTCTCACGCCAGCCAAGACCCTCGCCCAAAGCATGGGTCACCGGCCAGAAGACGGTCGAAGCAAAGCCCCCGATCAGCGTCATCAGCGTGATCGCCCGCCGCGCCCCCGCCGCCCCCGCGGTTTGCGCCAGCGCCGCGAAGGCTGCGTCGTAGAGGACCAGCGCCGACACCATCTCGACCAGCACCAGTGCGGCGACCAGCGTCACGGCCCCCGTGCTTTGCGACAGGGCCGCCAGCGCCAGCGCTGCCCCCACCGACCCCAGCGCCATCACCGGCCCTGCGCCATGCCGGTCAATCGCCCGCCCCGCCAGTGGCGCCACCGCACCGCCCGCCAGCAACGCCAGAGAAAATGCCCCGAAAGCAAAGGGCATCGACACACCAACCTCTGCCACCAACTGCTCGGCTAGCACGGCGAAAGCATAATAAAGCGTGCCGTAACCCACGATCTGCGTGACCCCGAGGGCAAGGACGGTTCGGGCAACAGGCGTCAGCATCACGTTCAGGCAACCTTCAGGCAGTGAAATCCGGCGACCCTAGGGGGTGGGGTGTAACCGCACCGTGACAGGGCCGCCGCCGATCCGCCAGTTTCGCCTTCCCTTTCGCTGCTCTGCCGCGTAATTCTGACGGACCTGCGGGATGACCCCGCGCCAACCGGAAAGGCGCCCGATGCGCACGATTACC
>NZ_JBOFBI010000216.1:0-21114 GCF_051645465.1 Tabrizicola sp.
TGTCCAGCGTGTGGAGGCCGCAGAGCTTCATGTCTGGCGCCGCCTCCATCAGCGCCTCGAAGACATGGGCGGTCTGGTCGGCAGAGACGTAAAGCTCCCACCCAAGCTCGCCCACGTAAGTGACGCGATGGGCGCGGGCGAGACCCATGCCGACCTCGATTTCCCGCATCATGCCAAAGGGATGTGCGGCATTGCTGAAGTCGTTGGGCGAGACGCGGGAGAGGAGGTCGCGCGACTTCGGCCCCATGACGCAGAGGACCGAATCGGCGGCGGTTACATCGGTGATCACTGCGAAGTCGTCGCCCAGATGATCGCGCATCCAGGCGAGGTTCCGTTGCAGGGTCGCGCCAGGGACGACCAGAAGGTAGGCGGTCTCGGACAGCCGGGTGACGGTAAGGTCGGCCTCTATCCCCCCGCGTTCATTGAGGAACATCGTGTAGACGATCTTGCCCGCATCGACATCCATCTGCGCCGAGCAGATGCGGTTAAGGAAGGCGCAGGCATCGCGACCCTCGATCCTGATCTTCCCGAACGAGGTCATGTCGAAGAGGCCGACACCGGTGCGAACGGCCATATGCTCGGCCTTCTGGTTGTCAAACCAGTTCTGCCGCTTCCAGGAATAGCGGTATTCGCGTTCCTGCCCTTCATTCGCGAACCAGTTCGCGCGTTCCCAGCCTGCGACCTCGCCGAAGACCGCCCCGCGCGCCTTCAGGTGTTCGTGGATCGGCGAGCGACGCACCCCGCGCGAGGTGGCGACCTGACGGTATGGGAAATGGTCTGCATAGAGGAGGCCGAGGGTCTCGGTCACCCGCTCCTTCAGATAGCGGCGGTTCTTCTGGAAGGGCTGGGCGCGGCGGATGTCGACCTCCCAGAGGTCGAAAGGGGCCTCGCCTTCGGTGATCCAGTGCGCCAGCGCCTGCCCCGCGCCACCGGAAGAAACGATGCCGATGGAGTTATACCCGGCCGCGATCCAGTAGCCTTTCACTTCCGGAGCCTCACCCAGATAGTAGCGGTCATCGGGGGTAAAGCTCTCCGGCCCGTTGAAGAAGGTGTGGATACCGGCAGTTTCAAACAAAGGCATCCGGTTGGTGGCCATTTCGAGGATGGGCATGAAATGCTCCCAATCCTCGGGCAAGGTGTCGAACTCGAAGTCCTTGCGGATCCCGTCCATGCCCCAGGGTTTGGCCACGGGCTCGAAGGCGCCAAGCATCATCTTGCCGGCGTCCTGCTTGTAATAGGCGCATTCGTCGGGGACGCGCAGGACGGGGAGGTTCAGGTCGATCCCCGCGACGGGTTCGGTGATCAGGTAGAAATGCTCGCAGGCATGCAGCGGCAGGGTGACGCCGTTCTGCGCCGCAAGGTCCCTGCCCCACATGCCGCCGCAGTTGACGATGATGTCGGCGTCGATGTGGCCGGGGCCTTCGGCGGTCTCGTAGTCGACGCCGGTGACGCGGCCATTGGCGGTGGTGACGCGGGTGACGTTGGTCATCTCGTGTATCGTCGCGCCCTTCATCCGCGCGCCCTTGGCCAGCGCCATGGCGATGTTGGCCGGGTCGCATTGGCCGTCCAAAGGCAGGGCGACCGCGCCGACAACGCCGTCGATGTTCAGGTGCGGGTACTTCGCTTTCGCCTCTAGCGGCGAGATCTCATGAACTTCCACGTCGAAGATGCGGGCAACGGTGGCTTGCCGCAGCAGTTCTTCATGCCGCTCCTTGGTCAGCGCGACCGAAATCGAGCCCACCTGCTTCATGCCGGTGGCAACCCCGGTTTCGGCCTCCAACCCCCGGTAAAGATCGGCCGAGTACTTGGCGAGGCGGGTCATGTTGGCCGAGCCGCGAAGCTGGCCGATAAGCCCCGCCGCGTGCCAGGTGGTGCCGGAGGTAAGCTTCCGGCGTTCCAGAAGCACGACGTCGGTCCACCCCGCCTTGGCCAGGTGATAGGCCACCGAACAGCCGGAAATCCCGCCCCCGATCACCACTGCCCGCGCAGATTTCGGCACCTCGACCATGATCTTTCTCTTCTCCAAACATCCTCCGGGGGTCCGGGGGTGGAAAACCCCCGGGGTCGGTCACATGCGGATGCGTTCGTTCTTCGCATCCCAAAGCGGCTCGTCCGCCATCACTTTCGCGGGGTAGCGCTGGCCGAATATCTCCACTTCGACCCTCTGCCCTGGCTGGTTGAGCTCGACCTTCAGCATCCCAAGCCCGATGCAGGCATCGACCCGGTGGCCCCAGTAGCCGGAGGTCAACTCGCCCACCACCTGTCCGTCATGCCAGATCGTGGACATGTACGGCGGGTCGTGCTCGGCGGCCTCGATGACGAGGGTGGCGAAGCGCTTCGTCACCCCCCGCTGCTTTTCAGCCTCAAGCGCGGCCTTGCCCCGGAAGGCGGGCCTGGTCCAGTCGACAAAGCGGTCAAGCCCGCCCTGCAGCACGGTGTAGTCGGTGGAAAGGTCGCCCTTCCAGGTACGGTAGCCCTTCTCGACGCGCAGCGAGTTCAGGGCGAACATGCCGAAGGGTTTCAGGCCCAAGGGAGTTCCGGCCGCCATCACCGCATCCCAGACGGCGGGGGTATCGGTCAGACGGGAGTGAAGCTCCCAACCAAGCTCGCCCGCAAAGGAGACACGCATCAGCCTGACCTCGCGGCCTCCGATCCGGGCGCTCTGGTGGGTCAGCCAGCCTTTGGTCAGGTCAGCCTCGGTGCCAGCGGCCAGCAGAACCTCACGCGCCTTCGGGCCGGTAAGGATCTGGCAGGACCAGTCCGCGCTTTCGTCGGTGAGGCTGAGCCCCGGCGCGAGGTGGCGTTCCAGCCAGCCCCGGTCGTGAAGCTGCGCGGTGGCGGCGGTGATGAGCAGGATCTTGTCTTCAGCGATCCGGGCCACCGACATCTCAGTCACGATCCGGCCCTTGTCGTCGGCGAAATAGGCGAGGCCCAAACGGCCGACCGACGGCAGCTTGCCGGTGATCTGAGCCGACAGCCACTCGGCTGCCCCCGCCCCGGTCAGCCGGAACCGGCTGAACCCCGGCAAGTCCAGCATACCGCAGGCGTCACGCACCGCAGCACATTCCGCCTTGACCGCCCCAAACCACGGCCCCTCACGCCGCCAGGTTCGCTGCGCCTCTTCCGAGGTGTCATCCCCCGGCCGCGCATACCACAAAGCGCGCTCATAGCCGTTGTAAGGCCCGAACTGCGCCCCCAACGCCGCGGTGCGGTCATGCACAGCGGACAGGCGCTTCATCCGGCCTTCGGGCCAGGCGTGGTGCGGGAAATGCATGGCGTATTCGTGGCCGTAGACTTCCAGGCCCTTCTTCACGCAGTAGTCGTGATCCTCCCACCCGGTGAAGCGGCGCGGATCGCAGGACCACATGTCCCACTCAGTCGCCCCTTCCGTCATCCATTCCGCCAGCACCTTGCCCGCCCCGCCCGCCTGGCAGATGCCGAAGGTGAAGACGCAAGCCTCAAAGGCGTTCGGCACGCCCGGCATCGGGCCGATCAACGGGTTGCCATCCGGGGTATAGGGGATCGGACCGTTGATCACTCTGGTCAGGTTCGCCTCTGCCAGAAGCGGCACGCGGGCCATCGCGTCGTTGATGTACCATTCCAGCCGGTCCAGATCGTCCGGGAACAGCTGGAAGCTGAAGTCCTCGGGCATCGGATCGTCCGGCGTCGCCCAATGTGCGCGGCATGGGTTTTCGTAAGGCCCCAGGTTGAAGCCCATCTTTTCCTGCCGCAGGTAGTAGGACGAATCCACATCACGCAGAAGCGGCAGCTTCTTGCCTTCGGACTTCGACCAGCTCTCAAGCTCGGGAATGGTGTCGAATAGCATATACTGGTGGCTCATCACCATCATCGGCACCCGGCGGCCGAAAAGCGCCCCAACCTCGGCCGCATAGTAACCGCCCGCGTTCACCACATATTCAGCGCGGACCTCGCCCTTGGGCGTCGAGAGTATCCACTCCGCCCCGGTCCAGCGCGCCGCCGTCACCGGACAGAACCGCTCGATCCGCGCACCCATCTGGCGGGCACCCGTCGCCAGCGCCTGGGTCAGCTGTGCCGGGTCGATGTCACCGTCATAGGGGTCGTACAATGCCCCCGTCAGGTCATGGGTTTCGACAAAGGGGTAGCGCGACCTGATCTCCGACGGCGGCAGGACCTCAAGGTCCATCCCCTGATACCGCCCCATCCCTGCGACGCGCTTGAATTCCAGCAGCCGCTCGTCCGAATGCCCCAGCCGCACCGATCCGGTGACATGGTAGTTCATCGGATAGTTCACGGCCTCCCCAAGGCCCCGGTAAAGCCCGGCCGAATAGCGCTGCATGTTCATGATCGACCAGGAAGACGAGAAGGTCGGCACGTTCCCCGCCGCATGCCAGGTCGACCCTGCGGTCAGCTCATTCTTTTCCAGCAGGAGACAATCGGTCCACCCGGCCTTGGCCAGATGGTACAGCGAGGACACCCCGACAGCCCCCCCGCCGATGATCACCACCCACGCCGACGCAAATTCCGCCATGACCGCCTCCCCGTTCCGCGCGCCACTATCCCGCGCAACGCGACGGCTTTCAATTCGGCAGCGGACCGGGTATTGATCGAGAAACCCGATCAGATCATTCTTTGTCCCCAAATATCCTCGGGGGTCCGGGGGCAGACAGCCCCCGGGGCCCGCCACAGGCGCAGCCCATGCAAATCGAACTCCTCGACACCTTCCTCGACCTCGCCGAAACCCGAAGCTTCCACCGCAGCTCCGAACGGCTGGGGGTCACGCAATCCACCGTCTCGGCCCGGGTGGCGGCGCTGGAGCAGGCGGTCGGCAGCCGCCTCTTCGACCGCTCGCGCGCGGGCACTGACCTTACACCCGAGGGCAAGCGCTTCGAGCCGCATGCAAGGACGCTCCGCCACGAATGGAACGAGGCGCGGCGGCGGATCCAGATCCCTTACGGCGCAGCGCAGCTTCTAAGGCTCGGCATCCAGAACGACCTCGCGGCAATGTACCTCGGCGACTGGGTGGCCGAGTTCCGCGCGGCCCTGCCCTCGACGGCCTTCTACATCGAGCCCGACTATTCCAACCAGATGTGTGCGGACCTTTTGACCGGTATCCTCGACTTCGCGGTGATGTTTTCCCCGAAACCCCACCCCGACCTCCACTTCGACAGCGTCGGCGATGTCACCTACCGGATGGTCTCGACCGAAACCCCCCTGCTCGCCGAAGTGCGCCCGGAACGTTTCGTCTTCGCGCACTTTTCTCCAGCCTTCGAGGAGATGCATCGCCAGCTGACCCCCGAGCTCGCGGCGTCGCCAGTCTCGGTCGGCCAGTCGGGGGCGGTGGTCTCGCTCCTCATGGCGATGGGCGGGTCCGGCTACGTGCTGGAAAAGACCGCCGATCAGCTGGTTGCCGACGGCCGGTTCATGCCGGTTGAGGATGCGCCCGACCTTCGTCAGCCGGTCTATGCCGCGATCCATATCCGGCATCGCACTCAGCCTCTGCACCGCAAGCTGACGCAGCTTGTGGCGCGGCATTTCGGCTAAGCCGCTGCGATAGAAGCACACGCCAAGGCGCAGATTTTTCGCAGAAAAATCGTGAGTCGCCTTATCAGCGCTAGAATGTCATCTGCACCCTGTGCCCCGGTGCATGCGCCAGCCGGACAAGGGTCACCGGCCCGACAGTCCCATGGGTCGTCCGTTCCGCCACGAGAAGCGCTGCGCTGAGGGGAACACCCAGCACCTCCGCCTCCCGCGCGTTGGCCCCTTCGGCGATGAAGGCGATGTCACCCGACACAAGGCTCACATGGGTCACGAGCCATTCGTTGGCGCTGACCTTCGCAAAGTCCGGCGCCGGATCGGGAAGGCACGCCGGGTTCAGCCAGCGGGTCTCGAAAACGAAGGGCCTGCCCCCCGCGAGGTGCAGCGTTTCGAGGTAGCGCAAGGCCGTACCCTCGGGCAGACCAAGCCGTGCGGTCACCGGCACCGGTGCGGCCCCCCTCCGGTCCGCAAGCAACTCGAAGCCGTAAGGCAGCCCCCGGCCCAGGACATCCAGCCGGATCACCGGGATCTCCAGCCGCGCGCGACGCACCGGAAGCTCCGCCACCCGCGTCCCGGCGCGTTTCTTGCGCTCTATCACCCCCGCCTCGGCCAGATCGCGCATCGCCCGGTTGACAGTGGCCCGCGCCACCCCGAACTCCTCGGCCAAAGCCTCCTCACCAGGGATCAGCGCCCCTGGAGCCCAGTCCCGCGCCCGGATGCGACGCAGGACCTCGGCCCTTATATCCTCCCAGCCCTGCATCAGATGGCCTCGCGCAAGCGACGTATCGTAGCGCGGAACCGCGCAGCCACCCGGTCCCGCACGATATGGCGCCCCCCGCGCACGATATGCCGCCCCGCCGACCAAAGATCGGTCACAAGGCCATCGCGGCCCGCGAAGAGGAACGCATCGAGCAGTCCATCCCCCGCAAATCCCTCCAACCGCACATCGCCCCTATCAAGCGCCAGAAGATCAGCCCACATACCCGGCGCAATCGCGCCCGACGCCCGCCCCGCCGCCTGCGCCCCGCCTTTGGCCGCACTCTCCCACAGAAGCCGCCCCGTAGACTTCCCCTCGTCCGCCATAACCGCGCGGGCCTTCCGTTGAAGCCGCTGGTAATACTCCAGAAGCCGCAGCTCCTCCGCCAGCGAGATGCGGACATTGCTATCCGTCCCCACTCCAAAGGCCCCGCCCGCGCCCAGCCACCCCGGCCCATCGAAAACCCCGTCCCCCAAGTTCGCCTCGGTCATCGGGCAAAGCCCCGCGACCACCCCGGTCCGCGCGAGGGCCATTGTTTCGCCAGGTGTCATCTGCGTCGCATGGATCATGCACCAGCGCCGGTCCAACGGCAGATTGGCCACCGCCCACTCCACCGGCCGGGTGCCCCAGGTGGCCTCGACCTCGGTCACCTCCGCCACCTGCTCGGCGATGTGCATGTGGATGGGACCGTCCGACAGCAGGTCAACCACCCGCCCCAGCGTCCCGCGGCTGACCGCCCGCAACGAATGCGGCGCGATGCCAAGGGCCGCATCCGGCATTCCGGCCATAGACCGCCCGGCTCCCTCCAGAACCCGCGCATAGACCTCGGGCACGGACCCGAACCGCAACTGCCCGCCCGCCAGCGCCCGGCCGTCGACCCCGCCCTGCTCATAGATCACCGGCAGATGCGTCAACCCCAGGCCAGTCTCCACCGACGCCGCAACGATCCGGGCCGACATCTCCGCCGGATCGCTATAGGTCCCGCCGCCCGCCGGGTGGTGGAGATAGTGGAACTCACACACAGCGGCAAAGCCACTTTCGGCCATCTCCACCATCGCCTGCGCCGCGATCGCCCCGACATCCTCCGGCGAGAGCCGCTCCAGAAACCGGTACATCAGCGCCCGCCAGGTCCAGAAGCTGTCCTGCCCCACCGTCCGCGCCTCGGTCATGCCCGCCATCGCCCGCTGGAAGGTGTGGGAATGCAGGTTCACCGGCGCTGGCAGAAGACAGCCGAACGCCTCACCTTCCCGCGCCGCGCCGGGCGTGACTTCGGCGATCTTGCCGTCATCGATCCGGATCACGACATCCCTGGCCCAGCCATCGGGCAAGAGGGCGGTTTCAGCGAAGAGGATCATGGCGGCTCGCTTGACAGTAATTATGTCTAGACATATTAGCTTTTACACCACCCATAAGGCAAGCCGGATGCTCCTGACCCACGCAACCCTTGCGACGATGACCGCCGGATACGGGCTGATCCGCGATGCCGCCGTAGCATTGGACGGCGACCGGATCGCCTGGACCGGGCCGATGGCCGACCTGCCCGCCGAGCACAGCGGCCAAACCACGCTCAACGTCCAGGGCCGCCTGATCACCCCCGGCCTGATCGACTGCCACACGCATGCCGTTCATGCTGGTCACCGCGCGGCCGAGTTCGAGATGCGCCTTCAAGGCGCAAGCTACGAAGAGATCGCCCGGTCCGGAGGCGGTATCCTCTCCACCGTCACCGCGACCCGAGCTGCCAGCGAAGCCGAGCTCCTTGCCTTTGCCCTGACCCGCATCGACCAGTTGATGGCAAGCGGGGTCACGACCGTCGAGGTAAAGTCCGGCTATGGTCTGACCGTTGAGGACGAGCTGAAGATGCTCCGCGCCGCCCGCCGCATCCCGGACCGCAAGCCCATCAACGTCCTGACGACGCACCTGGCCGCCCACGCCATTCCGCCGGAATACAAAGGCAAGCCCAAGGCTTACATCTCTGAAGTCGCAATCCCCTCGCTGCGGACAGGCCAGGCCGAAGGCCTGATCGACGCCGTCGACGCATTCTGCGAGACCATCGCCTTCTCAACCGAAGACCTCGCGCCCCTCTTCGCCGAAGCACGCGCACTTGGCCTGCCCGTCAAGCTTCACGCCGAACAGCTCTCCGACCAGGGCGGTGCCGCCTTCGCCGCCCGGCATGGCGCCCTTTCCGCCGACCACCTCGAATACCTCTCGCCCGAGGGCATTGCCGCGATGGCCGCCACTGGGACCGTGGCCGTGATCCTTCCCGGCGCCTTCTACACGCTGCGCGAGACCCAGCTTCCCCCCATCGCCGCCCTCCGCGCCGCAGGCGTGCCGATGGCCGTTGCGACCGACCTCAACCCCGGCTCCTCGCCGCTGGCCTCGCTGACCCTGGCGATGAACATGGCCTGCACGCTTTTCCGCCTGACGCCGGAAGAAGCGCTTCTCGGCACCACAGCCCATGCCGCCCGCGCGCTCGGGCTTAAGGACCGGGGCCGCATCGCCCCGTCTTTGCGTGCCGACCTCTGCATCTGGGACGCCGACCATCCGGCCGAACTCAGCTACCGCATCGGTGCCACCCCGCTTCACGCCCGCATTTTCGGAGGCCTCCTTGTCGCCTGAAATCCTGATCCCCGGGCATGTCACCCTTGCGCAGCTGGAGCGGATCTGGCGGTTGCAACTCCCTGCCCGATTGGACGATAGCGCCCGCCCCGCCATCGAACGCGCCGCCAGCCATATCGCAGTGGCGGCGAACGGTGGCACCGCGGTCTATGGGGTCAACACCGGCTTTGGCAAGCTCGCAAACATGAAGATTGCGACGGAAGATACTGCACAACTTCAGAAAAATCTGATCCTAAGTCATTCCTGCGGCGTCGGTGACCCGATGCCCAGGGATGTCGCCCGGCTGATGATGGTGCTGAAGCTTCTGTCACTTGGCCGGGGCGCCTCGGGGGTGCGGCTTGAGATCGTCGACCTGATCGAGGCGATGCTGGCCCAGGACGTCACCCCAGTCATCCCAGAACAAGGCTCGGTCGGGGCGTCGGGTGATCTTGCGCCGCTTGCCCACATGACTGCCGTGATGATCGGGCACGGCGAGGCGATAGTCGACAGGCAGGTGAGGTCCGGCGCGGAAGCGCTTGCCCTGAAAGGGCTTTCGCCGATCACGCTTGGCGCCAAGGAAGGCCTGGCGCTGATCAATGGCACCCAGTTCTCCACCGCCTACGCGCTGGCGGGCCTCTTCCAGGGTTGGCAAGCGGCGCGTGAGGCGCTGGTCATCTCGGCCCTCTCGACCGACGCGATCATGGGCTCGACCGCGCCCCTGGAACCCGAAATCCATGCGCTTCGCGGTCATCCCGGCCAGATCGACGCGGCGGCAGCGATGCGCGCACTTCTTCTCGGCAGCGAAATCCGAGAAAGCCACCGCGACGGCGATGCGCGTGTCCAGGACCCCTACTGCATCCGGTGCCAGCCGCAGGTCACGGGTGCGGCGATGGACGTGTTGCGCATGGCCGCACGCACGCTGGAGGTCGAGGCGAATGCCGCAACCGATAACCCGCTCGTGCTGTCAGACGGCCAGATCGTGTCGGGGGGCAACTTCCACGCCGAGCCCGTTGGTTTCGCCGCTGACATGATCGCAATGGCCCTGGCCGAAATCGGCGCCATCGCGCAGCGAAGGGTGGCGCTGATGGTCGATCCGACGCTGAGTTTCGACCTCCCGGCATTCCTGACGCCAAAGCCCGGCCTGAACTCCGGCTTCATGATCGCGGAAGTCACGACCGCCGCCCTGATGAGCGAAAACAAGCACCTGGCGCATCCGACGGTGATCGACAGCACGCCCACGTCTGCCAATCAGGAGGACCACGTCAGTATGGCCGCCCACGGCGCGCGGCGGCTGCGGCAGATGGTGAAGAACCTGAACGTCATCCTCGGCGTCGAGGCGATGTGCGCCACCCAGGGCGTCGAGTTTCGCGCACCGCTGAAGACGTCCGTCCCGCTGCAGGCGGCCATCTGCGCCCTCCGCGCCCATATCCACGCGCTGGAGGACGACCGCTACCTCGCCCCCGATATCGCCCGCGCCGCAGCGCTCGTCGCCGAAGGCACGCTCTCGAACGCCACCGGAACCCACCTGCCCAGCCTCACACCCTGACATTCTTTGTCCACAAATATCCTCTGGGGGTCCGGGGGGCGAAGCGCCCCCGGGGCCTCCACCCGCAAAGGAGCCTGTCATGACGAACCCCCGCCACAACCTGCGCGACGTCTACCCCCCGACCGGTCCCGAGAAGACCGCGAAGACCTGGGGGGCCGAGGCCGCGATGAGGATGCTAATGAACAACCTGCATCCCGAGGTCGCCGAAAACCCGCATGAGCTCGTTGTCTACGGTGGTATCGGACGGGCGGCGCGGACGTGGGAGGATTTCGACCGGATCGTCGCCACGCTGAAGACCCTGGAACCGGATGAGACGCTGGTCGTCCAGTCGGGCAGACCGGTCGCAGTGGTTCGCACCCATGCGGATGCCCCCCGCGTGCTGATCGCGAACTCGAACCTTGTGCCGCATTGGGCGACCTGGGCGCATTTCAACGAGCTCGACCGCAAGGGACTGATGATGTACGGCCAGATGACTGCGGGTTCCTGGATTTACATTGGAACTCAAGGCATTGTGCAAGGAACCTACGAGACCTTTGCCGAGGCCGGGCGGCAGCACTACGGCGGCTCGCTGCAGGGTCGCTGGATCCTGACCGGGGGCCTCGGCGGCATGGGCGGGGCGCAGCCCCTGGCGGCGGTGATGGCGGGGGCGTGCTGTCTGGCCGTCGAGGTCGATGAGACCCGCATCGATTTCCGTCTGCGCACCCGCTACGTCGATGCAAAGGCCCGCACGCTGGACGAGGCCCTCACACTGATCGCCGACTGGACCTCGCGGGGCGAGGCGAAGTCGGTCGGGCTTCTGGGGAATGCAGCCGAGGTGTTCCCCGAGCTTCTCGCCCGGATGAAGGCCGGCGGCCGTCGCCCCGACATCGTGACCGACCAGACCTCCGCCCATGACCCCCTGCACGGCTACTGCCCGCTTGGCTGGTCCGTCGCGGACTGGCGGGCGAAGCAGGAGACCGACCCTACCGCGGTCGAGGCGGCGGCAAGGCAGTCGATGCGGACCCATGTCGAGGCGATGGTGGGGTTCTGGAATGCGGGGGTCCCGACGCTCGACTACGGGAACAACATCCGGCAGGTGGCGAAGGATGAGGGCTTCGAGAACGCCTTCGCTTTCCCGGGCTTTGTCCCGGCCTACATCCGCCCACTCTTCTGCAAGGGGATCGGTCCCTTCCGCTGGTGTGCCCTTTCAGGCGACCCGGAGGATATCCGCAAGACCGACGCCGCGATGAAGCGGCTGTTCCCGGAAAACGCCCACCTCCACCGCTGGCTTGACATGGCGGGCGAGCGGATCGCGTTTCAGGGGCTGCCCGCCCGCATCTGCTGGATCGGGCTGGGGGATCGGCACCGGGCGGGGCTGATGTTCAACGAGATGGTGGCGTCGGGAGAGCTGAAGGCGCCGATCGTGATCGGGCGGGATCATCTGGATGCGGGGTCGGTCGCCTCGCCGAACCGTGAGACCGAGGCGATGAAGGACGGGTCGGATGCGGTTTCGGACTGGCCGCTTCTGAATGCTCTCGTGAATACGGCGTCGGGGGCGACCTGGGTTTCGATCCATCATGGCGGGGGGGTCGGCATGGGGTTCAGCCAGCATGCCGGGGTGGTGATCGTCGCGGACGGGACGCCGGAGGCCGCAAAGAGGCTGGAGCGGGTCTTGTGGAACGACCCGGCATCGGGGGTCTGGAGGCATGCGGATGCGGGGTATGAGACGGCCCTGGACTGCGCGAAGGAGCATGGGTTGCGGCTGCCGGGGATACTCGGGAACTGAAAGAGTGTGCACAGTGCCCAGACTTTTCGAGACAACAAAATCAATAGGTTGTTTGGGGGTGATTCAGGAAGTGTTAAGATTTCGGGCGCTGGATTGAGCCGCAAATGCCTGGCGTCGAACTTACCGTTCTTGCGCTGGTGAAACTGGGTTGAGAGCTTTGCCCACTGCTGACCGCGCCTTGCAGATGGGACGAGCCGCACGAAAGAGCGGTGCGCTGTAGCACACCCTACTCGGCGGGCCGAATGGGCATTTTGCGGGTCAAGCG
This sequence comes from Tabrizicola sp., assembly GCF_051645465.1. GTDB lineage: Bacteria > Pseudomonadota > Alphaproteobacteria > Rhodobacterales > Rhodobacteraceae > Tabrizicola. The sequence goes on from NZ_JBOFBI010000216.1 coordinate 12,446, forward strand.
GTCATCGGCGTGGCACCAGCGGGGCTGGTCGGCGCCAGTCCTCCGTCATGTCTTCAAGATCAGCCGATGCAGCACCCGGATGTTATCAAGCCGCTGTTGTCGTGAAGATGAGACTGCGCCGGAGTACTCGCCCAACCATGCCGAATAGGCGACCCTCGCGCGGCTGTCCGCTTCGGACTGCCCGATCCCGATCTGAACCAGCAGCGTTGCGATATAGTCGATGCGCCTGGCGTCCACGATCCGCAGGGTCTCACGCGCGGTCGCGTTCTCGCTGGCCCAGGCACGGATGCCCATTTCCAGAGCACCGTCATCACTTGCGCAGGTTTCAAAGAGGCGCAGGAGCTTTGCCTCCGGGCCGCCGCCCAGCCGTTCGTTTTGCGCGATCGTGTCTTCGGTGTTCAATTCGTGCCAGCGGTCAAGAACCGCGCGCAGAAGATCGGCGCGATCCTTGAAGTGCCAGTAGAAGCTGCCCCTGGTCACGCCCAGTTTCTTGGCAAGAGGATCGACGGAAACCGCGCCAACGCCTTTGGCTTCAAAGAGGTTGTATGCCTCTTTGACCCAGTCCGTGCGGCTAAGGCGGCCAGGTTCTGCTTCTTCCATACACCCTGTATTGACTCGCCCGCAGTGCCATGCAAGAACTTTGTCCATACACCATGTATGGAGAACGCAGGATGACCCATCAGCCTGAAGCGGCCTTGCCGCGGACACCGGTCGAAAGACAGAACGCCGAGACGGTCCTGAAGATGTTCGGCGAAGGGTGGGGCACGTCGCCCGGATGGCAGAACGTTTGGCGCGCGCATGCCGACAGCGACATGGTCGCCTATTTCAACGGCGAGGCCGAACCTTCCAGGGGACTGCAACAGTTCCTGTTGTTTCAGGAAGGGCTTTTCGCCGGATTTCCGACGATAGAAACCACCGTGACGGATGTGACTGTGGAAACGGACACCGTGATCGTGCAGTCCCTGCTGGAAGGCACACATGACGGTGAGTTTCTGGGCATTCCGGCCAGCGGCGCGCGGGTTCAAGTGCCCGACGTCACGGTATTCCGCCTGAAGCACGGCAGGATCGTCGAGGTTCGCTACTTCACCGACCTCTTGGCCGTGATGACGGCTATCGGTGGCCTTTCCTTGCTGAGTGCATGACCGGTCAATTGCCCCGCCAGAGAGAGGTGGTCACCTCTCCTGGGCCCCCTTCCCCGCAAGGATCTTGTCCCGCGATCTCTCGATGCGGGCCAGCCTGGTGGCGGAGGTCTTCGCGTCGCTCAGAAGGATGACATAGCTTTTCTGCCGACCGGGGGTGAGGGCGTGGAAGGCCTCGGCCAGTTCGGGGTCGGCGTCGAGGACCTCGACCAGTTCCGACGGCAGCTCAAGCTCGGCGGGTTCCTTTGGTGGCAGGATGCCTGCTTCGGCGTAAGCCATCGCCTCGGCCAGATAGGCGCGGATCAGGGGTTCCATGGCCTTGGGCGCGGCGTTGTCGGTGAAGCGGAGGCAGTCGGGGTGGCGGGTGTTCGGGCCCTGTTTCTCCAGCACGCCCTCGGGGTCTTTGAGGAGGGCCGCGTTCATGAAGGTAAGGCGGAAGTCACCGCGGAAGGCTCCGAAAATCGCGACGTTGCGGTCTGCGTGCATGTAGCAGGGATGGCCCCATTTTGCGGTCTCGGTCAGGCCAGCTTCGCGCAGGATGCGGCGGAGGGTGAGAAGGCCTTCCAGCCAGAAGCGTGTCGAGCAATCGGCGGTCGCGAAGCGGGCGCAGCGACCGCAGCCCTTGGCGAAGAAGTCTTCGACATCGGTGATCATGACGGGGGTCACGTTGGACATCAGTCGTTGGGATCGACCGTCAGACAGCCATCCTGCGGGTTGAAGTTGTCTTCACGATAGGTGCTGGACATGACCGCATCCCCTTCGAAACTGGCGCAGACAGAGAACTTGCGTCCGGACTTGTATTCGAAGCGATAAGGCTCGTCGGTCAGCGGATCAAGCGGCGCGGCCTTGCTTGCGCCCGAACAGGGCAAGGGCTCGGTCAGACGTTCGGGCAAGGCGGCAAGCTGAGCCGCGTCGAAATTGTCGAAGCAGCGCGCAAGTGTCGACAAATCGCTCATCCGCTCGGCGTTGCGGCGTTCGAGCCGACCTTGGGCGGGACTGCCAACCACCCAGAAGCCCACCGAGATGAAGACGACGGCCAGACCGGCAAGGCCGAAAACGGGGAGCTCGTTCCGGCTTTCCGGGTTTTCCGATGCGCGCCAGTAGTAGGTGATCACCAGCCCCAATGTGACGAGAACGAGCAGCGCTTTCAGGCCGAACTGCAGCGTGAGGTCGCCATTCAGAAATCTGTAGAGGGTGGTCACCAGGTTGCCGACCAGACCCAGGACGGCAAAGAACAGCATGATGTAGCCGAACCATTTGCGCAGGGCCGACCGCCGCTGCGCCGGATCGGCAATGGCCAGTTTCGTCTGCCGCCGGTTCAGCCACAGGAAGACCGGAAAGACCACCAAAAGGAGCGCGATCGACCATCGCATCCACCTGAAGGCGTAGGCCGGTATGGGCTCGTCTGGCTCGGGTTCGAAAAACCAGAGGTCGATCAGGGAAAAGCCGAGGTCGTTGATCTTGTAGATGATGGCGGCCAGAAGCGTGAAGAGCAGGCCATAGATGAAAGCGTCCTGGGCCGAGACGGTGCTGCGCGGGCGTGGTACCGGTGGGTCGAAGCCGCTGTCAGACCAGGCGTTCTGGGCACGCTCGATCTCGGTTTCGTGCCAGCCCGCGGTGCTGAGGGCGGCGGATATCTCGTCGCGTTTGCGCCCACTGGCGAGCGCCTTGCCAACGAATTCGGCGAGTTGTTCGGAGGGCTTCATCGCGGGTCTCCCTTGCGGTTGAGGCAGGACGGAGTACGCAAGGGAAGTATGGTCGCACTGACTTGGCGGGTCAGGTCAGGTATACCCGACCGCCGCTACAAGATACGCGGGTTCTTTCCGCCCTCCCGCCAGATCGGGTTCGACCAGGCGCGTTTGCCAGCGGCGTCGATCACCGCGACGCGGACCCAAGGGGAGTTGTTGAGGCGGTTGAGCGGCACTTCGGCGCGGGTCATTGACTGGCCGTGGACGGCCTTGGCTCCGGTGCCGTGGCCGATGGCGATGGCCGATACGACGGCGGAGCTTTCGATCACCACGTGTTCGCCGTCGAGATAGACATCGCGAAGCTCCGGGCCTTGTGTGGAGTAGAAGGCGCCCTCTTTCAGGGCGGCGAGGAGGGCTTCGGGGGTGTTCTCTTCGGCCTTCACCATCACCCAGCCGCCGAAATGGTCGGGTTCATGGAAATGCGCGTCGTCGGTGGCGACAAGGGTCAGGTGGCGGCCTTCGGTCAGGAGGAGGTCGGCGATGGCGAAACCGTCGGGGCGGTCGCAGCCGGTGGCGCAGCCGTGGTTGTAGATCTCGACCGCGTGGGCGGCTTCGATCGTGCGGGCGTCGGCGAGGGTGAGGCCGGACCATTGCGGATGGGCGATGGCGACGAAGGCCCCGGCGGCGACGGCGCGGGCGGCGAGTTCGGGGGCGGTTTCCTGGCCGGGTTTGGGGAGGAAATCGGGGCTGTCGGAGGGGGCGAAGTCGGCGGGGAGGCCGACGGCGAGGATGTGCCAGAGCTCGCCGTTCGCCATGGCGCCAGAGTGAAGCTCGGCCCCTAGGATGGTGGTGAAGCTGTTGGTGCGGAAGGGGACGGTGTCGACGATGGGGTAGCCGTAGCTTCCGATGAAATGGTCGGTGAGGGCCAGGAAGTCGTAGCCTTCGGCGCGGTAGCGGCGGCAGACCTCCTCAGGCGCCAGCACGCCGTCCGAGCGGGTGGAATGGGTGTGCAGGTTCCCGCGCCAGAAGCGGCCGGGGGCAGTGAAGGCGGAAGAGCGGATCATGGGCGAGGGTTCCTTTGGCGCGGGCTTGGCGGAGGTGTCCTGGCATACTGGCAGCAATGCCCTGCAACGCTGTAACAGGGCTGCGAAAGATCGATATGCGGGCAGACTCCGGCTTCTTGGGCGGAACCTTGCCCGGACGGGGCGTTGCGGGCAAGTGGGCGTCGAATGTGCAGGTGTGCCCTGCTATCATCCTTCAATCCTCGGTTGCTTGGAGTAGGCCCATGTCGCTCGACAGATTCAATCCGGTTCCTGACAGTGCTGCGCCGACGTCTGCCGACCGCAGGATTGCCGAAACGATGACCGGCCAAGCCGAAGCGGCGGCGGCGGTGCTGAAGGCGATGAGCCATGAAGGACGGCTGATGATCCTTTGCCATCTGGCGGGGGGCGAGAAATCCGTCACCGAACTTGAGGGGCTTCTGGGCCGGAGGCAGGCGGCGGTAAGCCAGCAGTTGGCGCGGCTGCGGCTTGAGGGCCTGGTCACGACCCGGCGCGAGGGGAAGACGATCTATTACGCGGTCGAGAACACCCGGGTGCTGGCTTTCGTGCGCGCCTTGCCGGCGCTGGTTTCGGGCTGAGGTTCAGCCCCGCCCGATATAGGGCATGTCGCGGGCCATGATCGTCACGAAGGGCGTGTTCACGTCCAAAGGCAGGCTTGCCATGTGCAGGACCATGCGCGCGACGTGATCCACATCCATGACCGGTTCGACCCTGACCTCGCCATTGGCCTGGGGAACGCCTTTGGTGAAGCGCGCGGCCATGTCGGTCAGCGCGTTGCCGATGTCGATCTGGGCGCAGGCGATGTCGAAGGCGCGGCCATCCAGGGCCAGGGTCCGGGTCAGGCCGGTGACGGCGTGTTTCGACATGGTGTAGGGCGCGCTGCCGGGGCGCGGGACGTGGGCCGAGATCGAGCCGTTGTTGATGATGCGCCCTCCCCTGGGGGACTGGCGGCGCATGAGGCCGAAGGCGGCGCGGGCGCAGAGGAACATGCCGGTGATGTTGGTGCGGCTGAGTTCAAGCCATGTGTCGACCGGGATTTCGTCGATGGGGGCTGCGGGGGCGGAAATCCCGGCGTTGTTGAACAGGACGTCGAGGCGGGGGAGTTCGGCGAAGGCGGCTTCGACCTGGACCGGGTCGCCCACATCGGCGGTAAGAAATCGGGCGGGCTGGCCGGCGGCGGTTTCCTCCAGCGTCTCCCGGCGGCGACCGAGGAGGGTGACGTCCCAACCCTCGGCCAGGAAAGCGCGGGCGGTGGCGCGGCCGATACCGGAACCGGCGCCGGTGATGAGGATGGAGAGGGTCATGGTGCCTCGGACAGGAAGTGGTACTTGAGAAGCCAGAGCGAGACCCTGGCCACGACGGTGGGCGGAAGCCGAGTTGCAGCGGCGATCTCGGCCTCAGTCGCGCCCTTCGCCCCGGTCGCCGCATAGGCGGCGAGGATCGCTTCGATCCGGGCGGGGTCTTCCAGCAGCCGGCGGCGGGCGGCGTAGTTGCGCAAGCCGAACGTGTCGCGCGGGCCGGGGCGCGGGCCGATGTCGACAGCGAAGAGGCGGCGGTCGGCGCTGGCGCGGGTGGTCGGGTAGTCGGCGAACATCTCTTCCGGCGCGGGGCCGACCGGGATGATGGCGCCGTCGCGGGGCGCGATCGCGGGGCCAGCCTTGGTGCGGGCGTGGGCGAGCATAGCCGCCTGCTCGGACCAGAGCGCCTGCATCTGTGGAATGACCACACGCCAGTCGTAAAGCGCCTGGGCCCGCGCCCGCGCCTTGGCACCCATCCGGGCACGCAGGTCGGGGTCGGTGGATAGTATCACCAGGGCGCGGGTCAGGGCGCGGACATCGAGCGTGGTCATCGCGGAGAGCTGGCTCAGGTACTGGATGTAGCCATCCGTGCCGCCGAGGTAGCGGAGGCTCACGTAGGTCGAAATGCCTGCGCGGGGCATTTCGGTCGGGATCCGGAAGCCCACCTCGGGCGTGACGGTGTCCTTCATGCCGTCCCAGTCCGAGACGATGACGGGGAGGCCCGCGGCCATCGCCTCGATCGGTGCGAGGCCGAAGGTTTCCTGCAGGTTGTCCACCGGGAAGACGAACATGTCGCCGCCCGAAAGCGTTGCCTTCCGTTCGTCGGCATTGCCACCGTCAAGGAGGTGATAGCCGCAGGAGGGCATGAGTGCCGCGGCGGCTTTGGCGAAGACGTCCTGCCACAGCTCTTCACGGAACTGGCCGCAGAGGATGAGGTGAAGCTTGCCGCCGCCGAAAGCCCGGACCTCGGCTGCGGCAAGCTCCATGGCGATGAAAAGCGGCAGGGGGTCGAACTTTTCATCCGGTGTCAGCCGCGCGATGGTGACTGCGGCGATATCCTGCGGCCCGATACCCAGGCGTTTGCGGAGGGCCTTGCCCAGGGCCGGGTCCGGGCGGAAGTCGTCGCAGGTGATGCCAAGGGGGATGACCGGCAGAAGCGGCCGTGCGGGAAGGGTCGCGCCGGGAAAGCGCTGTGCCAGGTGAAACTCACCCAGTTCCATCAGGCGCCGAAGCGAGGCCTGGACCGCGTTCGAGGTGCAGATCACCGCGTCCCAGGGCATCTGCGGCGCCGAGCGCAGGTCGAAGGCCGACTGCATGACGTTCTTGGTGGCGGTCGTATGGGTGATCCCGCAGAGCGCCCAGGCCGCGGCACCGTGGGGAGCGCGCCGCCAGCATTCCGCGGGTGGGAAGGGTGCGGGATAGTAGACGACCTCCACCGGTTTCATCGCGGCTGGGGTGTCAAGCCGGACCGGGCGGAGGGGCTTTGTCACTCCGTTAGCGCGGGCGATATCGGCGAAGGCCGTGTGGTCGGACTGCGCGTGTGCGAGTGAGACGAATTCGGGCACCTCGGCATGGGCAAAGAAGCCGCGCAGGAAGCTTTCCCCGGCGACCCGGCGCCCGTTGATGCCCTTTTTCGCCGGGTCATAGCCGTCAGCGGTGAACCAGATCGCGGCATTGGTCGCGGATGTCTTCGGGGGCATCTGGGCAGGTCCAATTGGAAGGCCGGGACGGCGTCTGCCCGGTCGATTGCCTGTCATGGGTAGTGGCTGGCCCGGCGTTCGGCAAGTTCGATCAGGCGGGCCGCGTCAGGATCACTCGGCGCAGGAAGGCCAAAAGGAAGAGCCCGGTCAGGATCAGGACGACCGTCGGCGCGGGGGCGCTGTCGAGATGGAAGCTTGCCCAGATGCCGGTCAGCATGGCGAAAAGGCAGACGGTCGTTGCAGTGATCAGCATGGTGCCAAAGCTGCGGGCGATCAGGAAAGCGATGGCTCCGGGGGCGATGAGAAGGCCGATGGCGAGGATCAGGCCGACCGAGGACAGCGTGGCGACGATGGTAAGCGAGAGGATGGCAAGCAGGCCGTAGTGGAGGATGCCGGTGCGGAGGCCCGACACTTGCGCCTGGGCGGGGTCAAAGGCGTGGAGCATCAAGTCGCGCCACTTGACCGCGAGGACCAGCGTGACGGGGATCGCGATGGCTGCGGCGGTGATCAGGTCGCCCTGCCCTACCCCCAGCATGTTGCCGAAGAGGATGTGGTCAAGGTGGAGGTCGGTCGGGAAGGCGGTGATGAGGACGATCCCAAGCGCGAACATCGCCGAGAAGACCACGCCCATGACCGCGTCGCGTTTGATCCGGCTGTTCTCGGCCAGATATCCGGTCAGAAGAGCTGCCCCGAGGCCCGCGATGAAGGCCCCGAGGAGGAGCGGCAGGCCTGCCATGTAGGCAAGGACGATGCCGGGGAGGACGGCATGGCTGACGGCGTCTCCCATCAGCGCCCAGCCTTTCAGGACGAGAAAACAGGAGAGCAGCGCTGTGGGTGGCGCAATGATCAGCGCGATCAGGAACGCGTTCTGCATGAACGGGAACTGGAAGGGCTGGAGGAGCGCGTCGATCATGCCTGGCGTGCCCGCGCTTTGGCGGCGAGGAGGCCGTGTTTCGGGGCGAAGACGAAGGCGAGCGCGAAGAGGGTCGTCTGGAGGAGGACGATGACGCCGCCGGTGGCTCCGTCGAGGAAGTAGCTGAGATAGGCGCCGGTGAAGCCGGTCACGGCACCGATCCCGGCGGCAAGTGCCAGGAGACGGGGGAAGCGGTCGGTGAGGAGGTAGGCGGTGGCGCCGGGGGTCACGACCATGGCGACGACGAGGAAGGCCCCCACGGTCTGCATCGCAGCGACGGTGCAGGCGGAGAGGAGGGTGAAGAAGATGCCCTTCAGGAGGTCGGGGTTGAGGCCGATAGTGCGGGCATGGGCCTCGTCGAAGAAGGTGACCATGAGGTCTTTCCACAAGATCAGGAGGATGGCGGCAGAGATGCCTCCGATCAGGACGAGCTGCAGGGTGTCTTCGGGGGAGATGGCAAGAATGTTGCCCATGGTGATGGTCTGGATCGAGACCGAGGTGGGGTAGATCGAGATGAGGAAGAGGCCGAGGCCGAAGAAGCTCGTGAAGATAAGGCCGATGACGGTGTCGGTCTTGAGGCCGGTGCGGGAGGACAGGAACAGCATCGCGGCGGCGGCGAGGCCTCCGGAAAGGAACGCGCCGAGGGCGAAGGGGAGGCCGAGGATGCAGGCTCCGGCCACGCCGGGGACGACGGAATGGGAAAGCGCATCGCCGATGAGGGACCAGCCTTTCAGCATGAGGTACGCCGAGAGGAAACCGCAGACCCCGCCGACGAGCGCCGAGACCCACATGGCGTTGGTCATGTAGCTGTAGGCGAAGGGTTCAAGCATGGCGAGCCCCTTCGAAATGGAACGCAGCCCCCCCACCCCG
>NZ_JBOFBI010000217.1:0-49153 GCF_051645465.1 Tabrizicola sp.
TGGCCGCGGCCGTATGGGAATGGACGCAATAGGCGCAGCCGTTGGCGGTGGAGACGGCGAGATAGACCATCTCCTTCACCAAGGGGTCGAGCGCGCCCGGCGCCATCACCACCTGCAACCGCTCCCATGTGGCCTTCAGTAGTGTCGGATCGGCAGCCAAGGCCCGCCAGAAGTTGTTGACGTAATCCGTCTGCCGCTTGGCCCGGATATGGTCGAAAACGGCAAGGGCCTCCGCCCCCGCCGCCTCATCCGACAAAAGTGGAACCGTCGCCATCAGACCAGCGCCAGCACGCGCGCGGGGCCGCCCGTCCCATCCTTGTGCTTCGGAGCGCCGACCATCACAGTGCCCCCGGCGGCAGGCAGGCCGTCGAGGTTGTTCAGGTTCTCGATCCCGTACCGCCCGCCCGGCAGCCAGCTGAAATGCACCGCGAAGTCGGCGGAATTGCCGGGGTCGAGCGACAGGGTATCCACCCCGATGCAAGCCACGTTCAGCCCGGCTAGCATGTCCGTCGCGGCCTTGGAAAAGCCGGGGAAGGCGAACTTTCCGTCCGGCGTGTTGCGGTACAAAGGATCACCCACCTTCGCCGCCCAGCCCGAATTCATCGCCACACAAGCCCCGGCCGGAATCTCGCCATTGGCGGAAACCCAAGCCTCGATATCCGCCGGTTCCACCATCGCATTCGCGTCCTCTGCCGCCTTCGCCTTAATGTCGACGACGCACAGCGGGCAGACGAGGCTTTCGGGCGGGAGTTCAGCCACAGAAGTACCGTCCTCGGTGAAGTGCAGCGGCGCGTCGACATGCGTGCCGGTGTGTTCGAAGATCGTCAGCTTCCAAAGCTGATAGCCCGCATCCGCAAACTTCACCGCCGGTTCAAAAATGATCCCCGGATTGCCGTCAAAGGTCGGGAACACCCCGTCATAAGTGTGGGTCAGGTCCACCACTTTCGACGCCTGGGCCATCGCGGGCCTCGCGGACATCAGCCCCGCGGCGCCCGCGACAAGCCCGACGGCGCCCGCGGACCGGAACAAGTCGCGGCGGCTCAGCATTCCCTGCTTCACGTTTTCAATCACACAGGCGTGGCACATGGCAGTCTCCCTGTTTGCGGACCGTCAGAGCGGCCCCATGATTTTCTGATTGAATCCGAATACCTTGCGGTCCCCGGCATAGGGCACGAGCCGCACCTCGCGGGTCTGGCCCGGCTCGAAGCGTATCGCCGTGCCCGCCGCGATGTCGAGCCTTTTGCCGCGCGCCGCGTCACGGTCAAAGGACAGCCCCGGATTGGTCTCGGCGAAGTGGTAGTGGCTGCCGACCTGCACCGGCCTGTCGCCGGTGTTGGCCACCATAAGCACCGTGACCTCCGCGCCTTCGTTCAGCACGATGTCGCCGGGTGCTGGAAAAATCTCGCCGGGGATCATTTGCGCGCCCTGATGGCCGCGAGCACCCTGCGGCCGAACACACCCACAGCAATCAGTGCCCCAAGCGCTGCCACGGCGAGCCAGCCATATTCGATCCCATGCGGGTGAAGATGCAGCCCCTCATGAGCCGATGCGGGGGCGGCAAGCAGCAGGGCGGGAAACAGGATGCGGGTCATGGGTCAGCCCTCTCTGATCGGGTGATGAACGGTGACAAGCTTGGTGCCGTCGGGGAACGTCGCCTCGACCTGCACCGAATGGATCATCTCGGGCACGCCGGGCATGCATTGGTCGGCGGTGATCACCTGGGCACCCGCCTCCATCAAGTCGGCGACACGGCGGCCATCCCGGGCGCCTTCCACGACATAGTCGGTGATAAGCGCAATCGCCTCGGGGTGGTTCAGCTTGACACCACGGGCCAGACGGCCGCGGGCCACCATCGCGGCGAGGCTGACCAGAAGCTTGTCCTTCTCGCGGGGGGTCAGGTTCATCCTCTCTCCTTCACATCTGCCAGACACGCGGCAACGGCGCGCCCCGGCGCAAGACCGCAAGGCATCGCGCGATCTGTCGGCGCATCGGCCAGCCGTCGACCGCCAGCATCCGCAGCATCAGGCGGCCCTCCGGCGCCGAGGCGGCAGCCATGACACCGGGTTCGTCCAGCGCGCGGCGGACCGGCTCCAAAAGATCAGCCGCCCCCCGCCCGACCATGGCGATCGAGGCGATTGCCCGCGCGCCACCAAGGCCCGCCGCACCGGCCTGCAATGCGGCAGCGGTCAACTGCAGCGGCTCCAGCATCAGGGGGCGGCCCGCCTGACGGATCTCGCGGATATCGCGCATCGCGATCCGGCTGACGCGTTCCCCCATCGCCGCGCGTCCAAGGACCAGGCTTTCCAGCATCAGGCACCCTGCCCCCGGCGCCAGATCAATCACCGTCCGGCGATCCAGGCGGCTGTCATCGAAGAGGATCGTCTCCTGCGGCAGCCAGTCGAGCCAGCCCCCTGCCCCGACCTCTGCCGTGACCTTCACCCGCGCAGCGCCGGCGGATGATCTGTAGACCCGCTCGGCCGTCTGCGTCGTGGCGGTGGCCTCGACCCCTGGGCCCAGATCAACCGAGTAGGCCAGCTGATCCCCTCCCGTCAGCCCGCCCGATGTGTTCAGGAACACGATCTCAGGTGAGCCGCCGCGACCATGTGCGCCATACGGCAGGATGCATTTGGCAGACCCTTGCTGGCGCAGCCCTACGATCCGCAGCCCGGTCGCGCCCTGTGCCAGAGCGACCGAGGCTTCGCCCCGGCTGCGTTGCATCGGTTCAGGGATCGCTGCTGCGTACATGCTTCCAGGCCTTCACGCGAAGGCTGCGGCGACCGGCCCATACGGTTCAACACGCGATACGGCGTGCATCGGCGTTGCCGCATCGAAGGCTTGGTGCACGCCTATTCAATTGGCGCTTTGCTTAATTTCTGATCGCAAGAAGAACAGGGCCGGAAGAGGCCGATCGGCCTCCAACAGGCCTGGAACAAAAGCGCAAGGGCCGCCGAAGCGGCCCCTTGGTTCGGGCTTGGCCAGCAAGTGGCTCAGTTGTCGATGATATAGCCCAGTTCGCCGTGAGTTGAGACGTCCAGGCCCCGCGCTTCGTCTGCCGGGTTGACGCGCATCGCCATCACGCCGCTCAGCAGCCTGACGATCATATAGGTGACCACAATCGTCCAGCAGAGGCAGATGACCAGTGACCCCACCTGCGCAAAGACCGGCGCTGCACCGAACGCTGCCAAAAGCAGGATACCCAGGCTGCCGCCCACGCAATGGACCGCGAAGACGTCAAGCGAGTCGTCGATATCCAGCCGCATCCGGATCAGCCGCATCGCTTCCTGGCACAGTATACCCGCCAGACCGCCGCTGATCAGCGCAAAGACCGGATGGGTGTAACCCGCCGTCGGCGTAGCCGTGGCAAGGCCCGCGACCGCGCCGGTCATCAGGCCCACCAGCGTGAACTTGCCCGTCTTGAGGCTTTCCCACATGCACCAGGTCGCAGCGCCAGCGGTGGCGGCAATATGGGTCACTACCATCGCCGAGGCTGCAGAACCGTTCGACGCAAGTGCTGATCCGCCGTTGAACCCGAACCAGCCGATCCACAGCATCGCGGCACCAATCGCCACATAGCCCGGGTTGTGCGGCAGTTGTGTGCGATCCTCGCGCGGACCGATCATGACGGCCAGGACAAGGGCCGCCGACCCCGCTGTTCCGTGCACCACGATCCCGCCGGCGAAGTCGCGGACGCCCGTCGCGCCGAAGATGCCTCCGTCACCCAGGAACCCGCCGCCCCAGACCCAATAGGCGACCGGGCAGAATACAACCAGTACCCAGATTGCCGAAAAGATCAGGACGAAGGCAAAGCGCACCCGCTCGACGAAAGCGCCGATGATCAGAGCGGGCGTGATGATCGCGAAGGACATCTGGAACAGGAAGAACAGGTTCTCGGGGATCGTGCCTCGCAGGGTGTCCTGCCCGATCCCGTTCAGGAAGACCTTGCCGAGCCCACCCCAGATCGCATTGCCGTCACCGAACGCTATCGAGTATCCGACTGCAAACCAGACCAGCGACACCGTTATGGTGATCGCAAAGCACTGCAGAAAGATCGAAACGACATTCGAAGCCCTGACCAGCCCGCCGTAAAAAAGGGCGAGCCCCGGCAGGGTCATGAACAGCACCAGAACTGTCGAAATCATCAACCAGGCGGTATCTGCACCGACCATTTTTCACTCCATCAACAGGTTAGCGACACCACGAGACCCGATGTCGCGACAGACCAGCAAAGCGATGGCCACTACGCCAATCATACCCGTCAATCTTTGCGACTCCATGCACAATCTGTCATCGTAAAGAAGTGAACTGATGACCAATTCAAGGCGGTTTTGCGGCGGATTGCCTGCGATGATCAGAGCTGTTCAGAATGACAAACTATAGGTTTTTCAAGATTTTGAAAGATCGAGCATTTCGGGCGCATTACGACCCAAGCACAATCTTAGATTGTGCGAAATGCACGCCAATCGCCTTATGAGATTCCTTGACCGTTTCTCTGAACACGCAATTCTTCTCAACAGCTCTTGCGAACTCATGGCAATGAGACCGTCACAAATGAACAGCCCCATCTGGATAGATGCTCCAAGACCGGCCCGCTCGCACCGAGTAGAAGCGCCAGAAGCCCTTCGGAACCTGATCTGGCCGACATTGAGTTCGCCATCATCAAGTAACCTTGCACCGCGCCCCTCAGCGATGAGCAGTGAGTTTCCCTGGAGGCATGCGCGATTTGGCGCGACGCATTCTTGATGCCGCATGGCATGACATCTAGCCGGATCGGCTTTGAAGGGCAGGCAACGGACTACCGAAAGCAGGGCGAGCGGTCAACCGTGGGGGGAGTTCGTCCGCCCCGCAGACATGGGTCGGGGGGTCGGCAAAGCTACAGATCCCCACGATCGTGGCGCCTGGGTGCCCGCCAGAGATGTCCGTCGGAAGGCACCACACGAGCTCTCCCCCGTCCATCCGCGCGAATGCCAGCGCAACGGTGGCGGTCGCAGAAGGATCACGACGATCGTCGAGGTCATGGCGGTCGTCGACTTGTTGGTCTGGACAATCGCGGCGACAAGCGTCCAGCCAAGCGCCCCGGTCGTGAGCACCAAAGCCACGCCAAGCTTCATGGCCAAGATCGCAGGGTCAGAAGGTCAAATGCGCCACCCATGGCACCGCATCGATCAACACCACCAGAAAGGCGAGCCACAGCAGCGTCAGCGCGGCCCCCATCGCGGCCCAGGCGGACAGGGTACCGAAGGCGAAAATCTCCAGGTCATCAGGATAGGCGCCGATGGCGAGGAAGCGCAGGCCTACCCCTCCTGCCCCAGAAACTCCAGCACCATGGCCGCCGTCCATGTGAAACGCCCGCCGCCCAGGGGTTCGTCTGTCTGTGGATCGCAATGCTCAGCGAAGCCGCTTTCGCGGATCAGATCGAGGCTTGAGGCGGTGATGCGGGCGGCCGCATCTGCCTGACCGGCCCGCGCCAGTAGCGCTTGCCGTCATAGCGGGGGTCTTCCGGGCTGTGGCTGCCAACGCGATACCGGGTGCCGTGGCGGTCGATGCTGGCAGCGATGGCCGCCGCCCGGGATGCCGGAATGGCGGAAAAGGCCGCCAGCAGCCCGCCGACCGAGGCGCTGTCGATCAGCCCGCCCGTGATCCGGTCGCGGCAGAGATACTGGCGGTAGCGGTCCGACCACAGGCTTTCCATCGCCGCCTGACCCTTGGCGGCAAAGCCCCGGTTTTCGGCGGCCAAAGCGTCCTCTCCCAAGGCTTCGGCCAGATCGGCCAGATCGGTGCAGGCGCGCAGAAGGATGGCGTTGAAGCCGGGGTCCACCACCTGAAACGGCGAGGCGTCGTGCAGTCTAGTCGGGTCCCGGTTCAGGCTCCGGAAGTGCTCCACCAGCCAGAGATAGCGGTCGTACTGAGCTTTTGTCGGGCGATGGGAGGGGTCGGCATGCTGGGTATCGCGGCGAGTGTAGGGGGTGACGCCTTCTGTCGGCACACTCTCGAACGGGGTTTCCCAGTCGATGGAGCCGTCGCGCGGGCCACGGCGACGCGCTGGCGCTGGCCGCCGGAAAGCTGGCCCGAGTAGCGCTTCAGAAGCTGCTCGATGTGCATGAGTTCGGCGGTACGGTTCACCCGGCGCTCCACCTCGGCCTGCGGGAGTTTCTTCATCCGCAGGCCGAAGGCGATGTTCTCGAACACCGTCAGATGCGGGAAGACGGCGTAGTTCTGGACCACCATGGCGATGCCCCGTTCCCGCGCGGGCAACTGCTCCACCCGGCGTCCGCCGATCCAGACCTCGCCCGCGCTGGGGGTTTCCAGCCGAGCGATGATGCGCAGAAGCGTAGTCTTGCAGCAGCCGGATGCGCCGAGGAGCACCATGAATTCCTGATCCGCGATGGCCAGGTCCACCGAATGCAGCGCCGTGAACGCCCCGAAGCCTTTGCCGACCCCTTTGATGTCGATAACAGCCACATGTCCCCCAAACGGTTCGCGATGCCCCACATCGCAAACAGTCGAACCCGATCACGCTCAGCTGCCCCGTCATCGAACGCGAAAGCCGCTCCGCCTCTTGCAGCACGGCAAGGGCCAGCCAGTCGAACATCGCCAGCACGGCAGTCGGGCGCGGCGAGCCGGCCTGAAGGTCGTGGATCACCTTCGTACACCGCGTGCTGTCGTACCGGGGTGAGGTGACGACGCTCAGCGTCACCGCCGGGTCGTCCCGCCGTTCGATGGCGCGCAGCAGGCCTTCCGTCCGGTGCAGCCGGAACGTCATCAGCTCTTCGATGGTCAGGAGGGCAAAGCGCCGGTGACCCGGCGCGTAAGCATGCCGAACGCCTCGCAAAAGGCGTTAACGGAATCCGTATCAACCCAGTCATGCGGCGCCGTTCCGGTCGCCACCCGCCCGTGGGTGACAAACGTAAACCCCACCCTGATCAGGAAATCGACCCGCGGGCCTACCTCGTAGGTCCCTGCAGGGTTTAGCCCGTCGGCACGTCGCGAAGCGACGATGTTGCGGATGACCGGCAGTTCCGACTGGCCTTCGGACATCGCGGCCAGGAACAGATTGATGCCTTCCCGCCCCAGCCCCTGGCCCAGGCCCGACAGAAACTCGTCGAGATAGCTGTCCTCGCGGCCATATCCCGGATCGGTCAGCACCAGCCCGGCAAAGCCGTTGTTGCGTTTGCCGACGAGGTTCTGCAACAGATCGTTCCCGGGCTGCCTTCCGAACGGGCGAAATGAGCGGACATTCACCAATCGCCCGCTTCTTTCGGCGAAGCCTTGCCGGGTGGGTCTTGCCACCGTCATCCGTGCTTCAAGCCCGCCGGGCATACGCTACAACTTGAAAGAGAAAGTCTTTCTCCCAACGGCGTCAGCATGCGTCGGGTATCATGGACCAGGTCATGGCTGACACGGCAGCACCTCGAGACAGCCAAGGCGCGGGGTTGGCGCATCTGTCGACCGGCCGGGCGCGGGCGGCGCTTTGGGGCGTGGCGTGGAGCTTTGTGAACATCGCCGTCTCGACGCTTCTGGCGGCGATCGTGTTTCTGGTCACCTCGCGCATCCTTGGCCCCGAGGATTTCGGAGCGGTCGCTTTCGCGGCCTCGGTCATCACGTTTGTCGCCGTCCTGATCCCGGGGGCCTTCGGCGAGGCGCTGGTCCAGCGGGCAGAGCTGCGTCAGGACCACCTCGACACGCTGTTCTGGATCGTCCTTGGCTTTGCTTTGGCGGGCTACGGCCTGCTGCTTGCCTTGTCGTCCTGGATCGCGGGGTGGAGCGACTTTCCCCTCCTCGAGACGATTCTCCCGATCCTCGGGCTGCGGCTGATCTTCGATGCTCTTCTGACAGTGCCTGCATCGCTGATCGTGCGGCGGATGCAGTTCCGGTCGGTGGCCATCAGGACTGCCGTCGCAAACGGCATCGGTGCGGTCGTGTGTCTGGCCATGGTGCTGACGGGCTATGCGCTTTGGGCGCTGGTCATGTCGCAGGTGATCACCTCGCTGACCGGCATGATCGTGGCCTTTGCCGCCGCGGGTTGGCGGCCGGGCTGGCAGATCCGCTGGCAATCCTTCCGCGAGCTTCTGGGGTTTGGCGGCTACGCGATGGGCGGCAAGGTCCTTTACGAACTGCGGATGGATCAGTTCCTCCTGGGCGCGCTGCTGGGTCCGGCGGTCCTTGGCCTTTTCTATTTCGGCCGGCGGCTCTTCCAGATGCTGAAAGACCTGACGGTCGGGTGCTTCGCGCCGGTGTCGAGCGTGCTTCTGGCAAGCCTTCAGCATGAGGGCGACAAGCGTCGGAAGGCCTATCT
The DNA here is from genome assembly GCF_051645465.1 of Tabrizicola sp. Taxonomy (GTDB): domain Bacteria; phylum Pseudomonadota; class Alphaproteobacteria; order Rhodobacterales; family Rhodobacteraceae; genus Tabrizicola. Next base: position 8,294 of record NZ_JBOFBI010000217.1, read on the forward strand.
TGCCGCGAGCTATACGTCGGCGGGCCTGGCTTTCCCAGTCTTCGCGGGGCTGATGGCGATTGCTCCGACGGCAGTGCCTTTGGCGTTCGGTGCGCAATGGACGGATGCGGTCTTCGCTGTCCAGTGCTTCTGTGTCATCGGTGTCATGGCCGGGCTTGGGCTTATGCAAGCCGCGCTGATCCGCAATCTTGGCCGGTCGGACTGGTGGTTCTGGTATCAGGCGGTGGTGCAGCTTTCGGCCATCCCGATCATCCTGATCTTCTACCGCTTCGGGCTTGATGCCGTGATGGCGGCCCTTGCCGTGCGGACCATCGTGATGTGGCCCACGTCGGTGCGGATGGCACAGCGGATGCTTGACATGCCGCTTTGGGACTATGTCCAAAGCCTGCGCGGACCGACGCTTGGCAGCCTTGCGATGGTGGCTTGGGTCCTGGTCCTGCCAAAGCTCTGGCCCGATCTTTCGCAAGGCGCGCTGCTTCTGACGCAGGTCGGCTCCGGCGCGGTGCTCTATGGGTTGGTCCTTGCCCTCACCTCGTTCGGTCGCCTGCGCGAAATCGCTGGCATGATCCGCCGTCCGAAAGGCAGGGCCCAATGAAATTGACCTACTTCAGGCACACCCCGTCAAACTTCGGCGACGAGCTGAACGCCATCATGTGGCACGAGCTTCTGCCCGAGGGGTTTCTGGATGAGGATGAGGGCGAGTTGTTCCTGGGTATCGGGTCGATCCTTTGGGACCATCTGCCGCGCGCACCGATGAAGCATGTGATGGGGTCGGGCTTTGGCGGGTATACCGCGCCGCCCGATGTGCATGACGGGTCGTGGAACGTGGTGTGGCTGCGCGGCCCGGTGACGGCCGAGCGGCTTGGTGTCGACCCTGGGCTTGCGATCTGCGATTCGGCCATTCTGCTCCGCGCCATGGCCTTGCCCCCGCCTGTTGCCGGGGCCGGGACGGTGTTCATGCCGCATTTTGAAAGTGCCACACGCGGCGACTGGGAGAGGGCCTGCGCGCTGGCGGGGATCGGCTATCTTGATCCGCGGGATGATGTCTTGGACCTTCTGGCCCGGATCCGCGGCGCGAAGCTGATGATCACCGAGGCGATGCATGGCGCCATCGTGGCCGACGCGCTGCGGGTGCCGTGGATCGGGATCGTGCCGTTCTTCCCCCAGCACCGCGCGAAGTGGGAGGACTGGGCGGGGTCGCTTGGTTTCGGCCTTCGGCCCGCAGTCCTTCCGCCGTCGAACCTGCTGGAGGCCTACACGCTAGTCACCGGCCAGCCCGGCAAGGGGCGGCGGTCGCGGGCTTTGTTCAAGGCGTGGCCTGCGGCTCCGGTCAATGCGGCGCTGGTGCATCGAGCGGCGGCCCGGTTGCGGCGTCTGACAGAGAGGGTCGAGCCGCAGCTTAGCCCGGACGCGGCGATTGCGCGGGCGACGGAGAGAAGCCTGGAGGCGCTGGACGCGTTCGTGCGGACTAGAACTTCCTCGCCTCAGGCCTTCGGTCGGCAAGAACGGCGATGAAGAGGAACGGCATCCTTACGGGAAGCGAGGGGTCTTGGCGTAGAAGCCGCCAGAAGCTTGCAAGCGGGGGTTTGCGGCCCCGCATCAGGGTGCGGAGGAAAATGAAGCTGTAGGCCCGGCGCGTCGTGCGGGCGCGGTCCCTGGCAAAGGCGGCGCGGCGCGGGGTCATGACGGGCATCCGCATCAGCTTTTTCGCGAAAAGAAGCTGGCAGCCGATGCGCTCCAGCGTGGCGGGTTCGTTCCAGTCGTAGGCCGAGAAGAAGACGTTGACACCCTTTCCGCAGCTTACATTGCAGCGCCACGAGATCGCGACGGGGGCGCCTGAAAGTGCCACGGTCAGCCAGAACATCCGGTCTTCGCTGGCGTTGCGGAGGTCGGTGTCGAAGCGCAGGCCCTTGATCCGGCTGGCGCGGAGGACCACGGTCGAGGTGTGGCTGAGGTAGTCGGTCACGAACTCATCATCCAGCGCATGGGGCGGGAAGCCCAGAACCGGGCCTTCGGGGTCAAGCGTGGTTGCCCGCCCCGCGAGCGCGCGGCCCTGGTCGTTCAGCAGAGCGACGTCTTCCGAGAAACGGGCGAAGGAGCCGTCGCGGCTGTTGTCGCAGCAGTAGAAGTCGTAGCCCTTGTCGAGGGCCTCCAGTGCGTCGGCGAGATGGGTCGGCAGCCAGATGTCGTCGGAATCGAGGAAGGCGATGAAGTCGACGTTGCCCTCGGCCATCTCAAGCCCGCGGTTCCGCGCGCCGCCGGGGCCGGCGTTGGTTTGACGGACGATTTCAAGGGTTATGCCGGGGGTCGTCTTCAGGCCGGCGAGTTCGGTTTCGGCGGGCAGGGGCGAGGCGTCGTCGATGACAAGGACGCGGAGGGTGGCTGAGGGGGGGACCTGCTGGGCCAGGATGCTTTCGACGGCGCGGCGAAGAATGCCGGGCTCGCGCTGGAAGTAGGGAATGACGATGGCGACCCTGGTCGGGTCCGTTTCGGGGGGCATCATTTCAGGCCGCGGACCGGTGCTGGACGGCGGTTTCGAGGATCGAAAGGAAGGTTGTGAACTGTCGTTCACTATCAAGCTCGGGCCTTAGCGAATAGGCCCGGGCGGCGGCTGAAGCCTTGGCATAGGCGGCGGGCTCTGACCACAGCGTGCGGACCGCCGCGACCCAATCGGCGAGCGGCGCTTCGTAGTCGAGCACCGTGCCGCCAGTGCCGATCGCCTCGGCCAGACCGCCGCGGGATGAGCCGACGACGGGAATGCCGCTGCAATGCGCCTCGGAGGCGACCCTGCCCCAGGCTTCCTCCCAGCGGCTGGGGGCCAGGAGGAGGCGGGTGCGTCGGAAGAGCGCCTTCATGTCTGGGGTGCGGTGTTCAAAGCGGATGTTCGGCAGGTCGGCGATCCGCCGGTGAAGGTCGTCACGCTGTTCAGGCGAAAGGAGCCAGCTTTCGACGAAGAGGAACGGGATCTCGGGGCAGGCGGTGGCGATTTCGATGGCGCGGTCAAGGCCCTTGGCGGGAACCGGGCCTATGAAGGTGACGAAGTTGCCCTCGGGCTTGGTCTCATAAAGGCTGCGGTCGATGATGGGGGGGATGACGGTTGTGTCGATCCCGAAGGCCTCGGCGTAGCGGCGGGCGGTGAAGGATGAGTTGGCGATGAAGCGGGCGTTGGGAAGGTCACGCGGATCGCCACCAAGCTCGTCGAATTCGACGTTGCGGAGGTAGATGACCAGCGGCACGCCGGCGGCGGCGAAGGCCTGGCCGATGGGGACGGTCCGGTGGCACTGGACGACCGCGACGTCTGGCCGGGCGGTCCGCAGCAATGCGCCGACCTGCCGTTCGGGGAACCAGGCGCGGTGGACGGGGTAGCCAAGCCCGGTGTCGGTGACAAAGCCCTGGCCCGACAGCTTCAGCTGCATCCGCGCGCGCAGACCGAACCAGCCCTCGCCGTAAAGCGGCGCGAGAACGGAGGGCGTGTGCCCTCGCGCCGACAAGGCGGTCGCAAGGTGGTGTGTGCTGCTTTGCACCCCGCCGGTCGCCTGGGGCGGATAGCCGTTGCCGCCTGCGAAGACGACATTCAGGGCGCGCGTGGCGGTCACGATCTGACAAGCCCTGCAAGGCGGCCGAAGCCGAAGCCTTGCGGTCCGGAAGGGCGCCGTTCGGCGGTGTAGCGGTTGATCCAGTCCTCGGTCAGGGCGGACCGTGCCCGGCGCTTGGTCGGAGTGGTCACGTTGGCCAGCTCTTCCTCTCCGACGGCGCCGTCCTGCTTGGCCTCTTGCCCGGCGATCCGGACGCCGGTCTGCCGGGCGACGGCGTAAGAGATCGCCACCCCAAGAAGGCCGGTGCCGGCCATGGCGTGGCCCAGCATATGGCTGCCGCAGCGCGGCGTAGATGCGATCAGGACCGTCGTCTGGGGCCACAACACGGGCGGCTGGTCGAGCTCGTCGGAGAACTGCTTTTGATAGAGTATCATCGGGCGGCCTTCTGCTGACGGTGCTTGCGGGCGGTTCTGGAAACACGCTGACCGCCGGGCGGCCCTTCTTTACAACGCTGTTTGGTGCCAGCCGGGCGGGGAATCAACACAACGTCCAAGCGCGGCGGAACGGCAGGCCTTCGTCGTACTATCTAAAAACCATACGACAAAGGCGTTGTCACAAGCCGTTGTGAACGATGCTGCGGTGCAGCGGCGATTCTCTGCCTGTTGCGCCGGATCGGTAGGCATAAGCACGCTTTCCGCCTGTAACATAAGCACTGCCCCGGTTGCCGGACGATCGGAACGCTGATCTAACCTTCGATTGAGTGAAAGATCATCCAAAGCTGCTAATACGTGAAAAAGGACGAGTAACCAGAGACGATCAAGTCCTCCACAAGACAACTGGTCGACAGAGAGAGGGTATTCGATGGGACTCCGCATGCCACCTGTATTACAGGCGAACCCTTTTGCCGGAACTGCTGACGGATTTGTCGACGACGCCAGGCATTCTGCACCAAATTCCGCTGCTGGCAGCTACCCTGCCGACTCGGTCGGTGGTGTGGGCAAACGCGCGCTGGACTTCGGCCTTGCGCTGACGGCGCTTGTGCTTCTGATGCCGCTGATGCTTGGCGTCGCCCTGATGGTGAAGCTGACCAGCCGCGGCCCGGTGTTTTTCGGACATGAGCGGATCGGCTTTGCCGGGCGTCGGTTCCGGTGCTGGAAGTTCCGCACGATGGTCGTCGATGGCGACCGGGTGCTGGAAGAGCATTTCCGCAGATTCCCGAGCGAGCGGGCCGTCTGGCTGGCCGAACGCAAGCTTTGCAACGATCCGCGGATCACACCCCTTGGCGCGGTGCTTCGCAAGCTTAGCGTCGATGAGCTGCCGCAGCTTTTCAACATCCTCATGGGCCAGATGAGCCTGGTCGGGCCGCGCCCGGTGGTGGCTGACGAGCTGGGGAACTACCAGCAATCGGCCGGCCACTATCTGCGGACGCGGCCGGGTCTGACGGGTCTTTGGCAGGTCAGCGGCCGCAATGACGCGTGCTACCGCAAGCGGGTGGCGCTGGACCGGGTCTACGTCCGGCGGTGGTCGATGCTGCTGGATCTGTCGATCATGCTGAAAACAGTTCCTGCGGTGCTTAGCTCTCGTGGGGCGCGGTAGACGCGTGCGGCGGTCGCAGGTCTGCGTCGCACTTCTGGCAGCACTTTTCGCCGGGTCGGCTGCGGCTGACGATGGGCTGATCGCACCTTCGGATATCCTGGGCCTGCGCGTCACCGACTGGCTGCCCGTGGATGGCGAGCTGCGCGAATGGACCGCGATCACCGGGGCTTATGTGGTCAGCGCGGACGGCACGGCGACCTTTCCCTATATCGGCGAGATCGAGGTTGCGGGCCAGTCGCCCGGCGATCTGGGCGCCAAGATCGGCGAGGCCCTGAAGCAGCGGTTTGCCCTGGCTGACCGGCCTTATGCCAGCGTCTCGATAGACGAGCGCCGCCCGGTTCTGGTGGGCGGGGCTGTCGAGCGTCCGGGCGAGGTGCCCTATGTGGCCGACATGACGGCGCGGCACGCGATTGCCTTGGCGGGCGGTGTTCTGTCACCTGCCGGGGACGAATCGTCGGTCCTGGTGCAAAGCCTTACGGCCGAGGCGCAGGTGCGCATCCTGACCGATCAGGAAGCGGCGGGCGTGATTCGCGTTGCCCGGCTTCGTGCCGAGCTTGAAGGTGCCGCGGAAATCGCGCCGGATGCCCTGCCTGCGGACGGTGGGCCGACGGTGCTTGCCCTGAAAGCCGACGCCGAGCGGCTTCTGACCCTGCGCCGCGAAAGCTTTGAAAGCGAGCGTCAGCTGATCGACAGCAGGATCGTGCTGCTTGACCAGGAGATCACCGCCCTGACGGCCAAGGAAAAGGCGCTGGACCGGCAGAAGCAGCTGGCCGCGGAACAGAAATCGGTGACCGAAGACCTGGCCGAGCGGGGGCTGGCGGCGAATGCGCGGCTGCTTGATGCCGAGAGAAGCCTGGTGACCATCGAAACGCAGGTTCTTGACGTCTCGACAGCGCTGTTGGAGGCGCGGCAGGAGCTGGAGGAAGCCAAGGCCGAAGCAGTGCAGCTGCCCAAGGACCGGGCGACCGAAGTCATGACGGAACTGCAGACGGCAGAGGTGGAACTGGCCGAGATTCGCGAAAGGCTTGTCCTGCAGCGGTCGCTTTCGGCGCTACTCGCCTCGAACCTGGGCGGAGAGGCGGATGAGGCGGCGCTTCTGTCGGTGACCGTCTACCGCGGCGGGGCCGAGGCGGCGAGCGGGGGGCTCGACACCGTTCTTCGGCCCGGCGATCTGGTCGAGGTCACGCTGGCGCCCGCCCCCGAACCGCAGGGCGGCTAAGGCCTTGGACACGCCGCTCGGCCGCGGCGCGGCGGACGTAGACGAGGGCTGCAACCGTCAGGATCGTGGCAGCGTCGAACTGGAAGAAGAACGGCACCTCGATGATCGAAAGGGCGACCTGCCGGACCATGAACAGTGCCAGGAACAGCGTCTCGGCCCGGAAATCGCGCATGACCCAGGCCAGGGTGCCGATCAGCCCACCGAGGACAAGGATCGCCTGCAGCGCTGCACCGATGACGCCGATCTCGACGGCGTTCGAGAGGTAGGCGTTGTGGAAGTGAAAGCCCGAGCGGTTTTCGACGCCGAACTCTTCCCACAGCTCTTCGGCGATGGGATTGCCCGGCACCCAGACGGCCTGATAGCCCGCGCCAAGGAACGGCCGCCCGGCGATCTCGTCAAAGGCGACCTGCCAGAGATCGGTCCGCCCGGTCAGCGAGAAATCCTTGCCCGTCGCTTGCAGAAAGGCTCCGGCGATCTGGTCGATGTTGGCAAGAAGCGCCAGAAGGATGCCGGTGAAAGCCAGACCGGCAAGGACGCCCGCCACCAGCCGCTGGGTTCCCGACAGGCGGCGGAGGATCGCGATCGTCGGCAGCGCCGCGCAGACCGCCGCGGTCGCCACCGCCGCGCCAACCGAATTGGCCTTGATGAGAAGCACCAACCCAAGGGCCGACCCTGCCACCCCCAGCCAGCGCCAGCGGCCTGACAGTCGCCGGTCGACGATCAGGCACAGACCGATCAGCAGCAGAAGCGAGCTGGCCGCGGCCATCGCGTTCTTGCTGTTGTAGATCCCAAGAAAACCCATGCCGTCCGCGCGGGCCCGCCCGGAGGCAAGGCTGACGGCGCAGGCGATCAGGAAGCAGACCGCGAGGATTTTCAAGAGGACGATGGGCGACAGCCGGTGGGCCAGTACGATGGCGAAAAGCACGGTCACCGCCAGCTGCAGGCTGTGCCGCAGGCTAAGCGCGGGGTAGTCCGACCAGAGGACCGACAAAATACACCAGCCGACCAGAAGGCAAAGCCCGATCTGGCCCAGCAGCTCGGCCGACACGGCCTTTGGGCGGCGGGCGATCAGGGCGAGCGCGGACATGAGGAACAGAAGTGCTGCCATCGTGCCGAACATCGGTACGAACTGCAGGGACAGAAGCGCCACAAAGCCAAGCGCTGCATTCGGGCAAAGCCGCAGGACGACCATCCCCTGCCGGGTAGGGACGGCGCCTGCGGTCATGGGGTTTGGCACACGACCGACTCGGGGAACTGGCAGGGCTCACCAAGCGGGGTGAACGCGATCCAGTCAACCTCCATCACCACGGGCGCGTCGGGGGTGGTGAAGGGACCCATCCAGTCGACCAGCGTATCGGTGCCCCAGTGGCTGGCGAAAATCTTCTGCGGCGTGACCGGAAGGTTGCTGGTGGCCCGATGCACTTCCTTGCCGTCGATGAACCAGCGGATGTCGTTGGGCCCCCAGGTGAACGAGAAGATGTGGAAGTCCTGATCCGTCGGCGGATCGACCGGGACGGTGGTCCCGTTCTGCGGCTTGCCGTCGACAAAGGTGTTCAGCGATACGCTGCCGGTGTCGCGGGTCAGGACCTCGAAGTCGATCTCGTCATGCGGCTGTTTATGGACCGGGCCGATGTAGGTGAAGAATGCGGCGTTCAGGCCCGAGCCTTTTGCCGTGCGGATGCGGGCCTCGTAGGTACCGTGGTGATAGATGGCGTTGCTTTGGATCTCGCCGCAGAAGTGCTTCTTCGACATGCCCTCGCCGCCCGGCAGAAAGCTGAGCTTGAGGATGCCATCGACGACATCGATCGCGCGTTCGGACCATTCGCAGTTCTGGTGGTCGCCGTTGGTCCAGCCGTCCGAGATGTACCAGAAGTCGCGGTCGAAGCTGTCGAAGTCTTCGCGGAAGGCGGTGCCCTTCGCGGCCGCCTCTTCGGCGTGGACAGGGCCGACGCCGGAGTAGACGGCCACGGCATAGCAAAGCGCAAGTGCGCGGGGGGTCATGACGATCATTGCAAGACCGTGCCGCTGCCGTCGTTTTGCCAAGTGCCGGTTTCTGCGCATTCCGCCTGGGCGCTGCGCGGGAAACCACCGAAATGTTTTGTGTATCGACCGCCAGTTGAGTTGCAGGGATGGTCTTCGGGCATCATCTGTAGCACTCCTTGCGCAGTTCTGCTGCAGTGCGGCAAGGATACCGGGAAGAGAGGCCAGTGTCATGAAAGTCTCTGTGATCATGGCGAATTACCGGGGAGCCGGGCATCTCTTTGCTGCCATGTCGTCGGTCTTGCGGCAGAGTCACGCCGATATCGAGCTGATCGTGTCCGACGACGCCTCGCCCGACCAGAGCACGGCAATCGTGCGCGAGGCGATGGCCGGTGACCGGCGGGTGCGGCTGATCGATTCTGCCGTGAACGCGGGTCCTTCGGCGGCCCGCAACCGTGCGCTTGATATCGCCTCGGGCGATTGGGTTGCGATTGTCGACAGCGACGATCTTCTGCACCCGGAAAGGTTCGCGCGGCTTTTGGCGGCGGCCCGGCGGCTGAACGCGGATATCATCGCCGACGATCAGATGTTCTTCGGAAACACGGTCGCGGCCAGTGGCCAGACGCTGCTGCAGGGTCTTGACCTTTGCGCGCCCCTGACCGTGACGACCGGCCTTTTCCTCGAGGCCAGCGGCGAGGGCAAACGTGTACCCCCGCTTGGCTACCTCAAGCCGCTGATCCGCCGCAGTCTGATCGGGGCGCACCGCTACGACGAAAGCCTGCGGATCGGCGAGGACTATGACTTCATGCTGCGGCTTCTGCTGGCAGGCGCGCGCTTCCGTGTGCTTCCAGACCCGATGTATCTGTATCGCCGCCACTCGGCATCGATTTCCCACCGCCTGACCGAAGATGCCGTGACCGCCATGCTTGCGGCCCATGACCGGGTCGCTGCAAAGGCGGGCGGAGCGGGGCGCCCTTTGCTGGCGCAGCGGCGGCGCGGGCTGCTGGCGCTGTTGCGCTACGAGCGCCTGGTCAGCGCGATCCGGGGACGGCGAGCGGGCGATGCGATCCGGCAATTGCTGCGCCATCCGGGCCTGATCCTGCAGTTGAGCCGCAGCCTTCGGGAACGCCTTGCCCGCGATGCGGCACCTTCCGTCGAGAAACCCTCGGCGGAACTGCGGCTGGGGATAGGGCTTCCGCATCACGAGGTTGGAAGGCTGTCGGTTCCCTGTATTGCCGTGCCTGCACCGGGCGATGCCTGGCCCACCTCCCCGGCGCGGCTGGCAGCGATACTGTCGCGGCTTTCCGCCCGCTATCGCTTGTCCTGCATCGCCGAGGATAGTGCGGGGGCATGGGCGGCCGGGCTGCTGCCGTCGGACCAGACCGCGCGTGACGCCGCCGACGTCTCCAAGACCTCGGTTTCGGTCCCCGTCGGTTCATGAACCTGCAGAAGCGTGCGGAGCCCGACCGGGGCCGTTTCCTTCGGCTGCCGTGCTGCGCCCATCTTGTCAGCCAGGATACCCAAGGCAATCGGAAGAAGGTTCGTCGGGGGAAAAAGCGCGAAGGCCAGGGCCGGGCCTGGGCCACGCTCGGCCTTGCGGTCGAGGAAGGCGCGAAGCAGGTAGCGGGCGCGGAGCTGCCGGTGATGGTCCCGCATCGCAGCGGCGGCGGCGGGGTCATGCGCGGCGGCTGAAGCGTGGCGCGCCGAGGCCAGCATAAGGGCATGAAGGTCGCCCGTCCGGTGCCGTCCACTAAGCGAATTCGGGCGCACCCGGGCGGCGTAGCCGATCCGGCGGCTAAGCCGGAAGCGGGCGCCTGCCAGAAGCAGCCGGACGTAGAGGTCGTAATCCTCACCCAGCCAGAGCCCTGGGTCGTAGACCGGGCCTTCCGTTGGCAGGATGCTGCGGCGGATCACGGGTTTGAGGAACCCAAGCTCGCCCCGCTTGACGTTCTTCTCGGCGATGTTGCCGCGAACGAAGGCCGCAAGATCCAGCGGCTCGCTGACACCCTTGTCGCGGGGCAGGTTTTTGGCGTCGACGCGGCCGGGGGTTTCGGCAGGAACGAAGACGATGTTGTCGGCGATCAGGTCCCAGTCGGTTTCGACGAAAAGCGGCCAGAAGCGGCCCGGCAAAAAGTAGTCGTCTGCATCAAGGATCGCGATGTAGGGCGCGCTGGAACTGGCAATGGCGAGGTTTCGCGCAGCGGCCGGACCGATGTTCGTAGACTGCCGCAGCAGGATGAGGCGCGCGTCGTCCCCGGCGGCGGCGCGTGCGGCATCGCTGGTTGCGTCGGTCGAGGCGTCGTCGACCACCACGACTTCGGCCACCTCGGGCTGATCAAGCGCCGACGCCACCGCATCGCCGATTGTCGCTTCGGCGTTGCGGGCCGTGATGATGACGGCGACGAGGCCCATCATGCAGGGCCACGGATCGCCGAGGGTTCAGCCTTTCTGGACCACGCTGCGGTTCGGCTTGGTGGCGGCCGCGTCGGACCCGTCTGCCTCGGACTTGCGGCGTCGCGCCTCGGCCCGTGCCATGCCCGCCAGCCAGACAAGATAAAGAACCTGGGCCAGAACGAAACATGCAGCGCCCATCCCGATCGCGGGCCAGCCGGAAAACCCGGCGCCGTGGGCAACCAGACCAACAATGACAGAGGCGCCAACGGCGCCAAAAAAGAAGCTGATGACGTGCAACCGACCGCCTCCCAATCGGGTCCGGCAAATCCTCCTCCGGTTCCCTGATTGTCAGGCAAGATTCCGCTTGGTGCAAGCCTTTCGGCCCGCTGGTATTCTGACGGACGTGACGAAAAGTTCATGACCGCAGGTACTCGCCATATTCGCCAAGGTAGGCGTCAGCGCTGGCGCGGTCGACATAGTCGCCGAAGGCCGCCATATCGACCCGGTTGAGCACGACCCCGATAAGCCGTTCGGCAAGGATCGGATCGTCCTCGACGGCCTTGCGAAGCATCGCCTTGGGCGTGACGCCCCATTCGGCGACCATCAGAACATGGCCAAGCGACCGCATCAGCACGCGCGCATCGACAACCGGCCCAAGTGGTGCCAGATCGACCAGCACATGGTCGTAGCGCTGCCGTGCCTCCTTGAACATGGCGCGGATCGGCTTGGCGGCCAGAAGATCGGCAACATGGCTGTGGCCGACGGGCCGGATGCACGGCAGAAGGTCAAGGTTGGGCGGATCGCCCCTGCAGATGGCGTCGGTCCAGTTGACCTGCCCCTGTGCCACTTCGACAAGCGAAGGCCCTTCGGTGATGCCCAGATGGCGGCTGAGACCGGGCCTGCGCATGTCGCCATCGATCAGAAGCACCGAAGCGCCGCCCGCGGCAAGCGTGGTGGCAAGGTTGAGCGACACGGTCGATTTGCCCTCACCGGGCCGCACCGACGTGATGCCAAGGATGCCGCGCTGATAGGCGGCGGCATCGGGGTCTTCCAGATTGCGGTGAAGTATCAAGACCTGCCTTCGGTCGCCGCTGGGCAAGGTCTCCATCCCCAGGCGGATATTCTGCAACGTTTCCAAGTAGATCGAATCGTTCTGCGACAGGGACGGCGGCGCCCTGCCCGCGCCGGGTCGCACCAGTCGGGCCAGCCAGCGGATGCCATTGGCGAGCCGCGCCAGCCTGCCCACCTTGGGGGCGGTACCGCTCGTCTCGGGCAGGTAGCCCAGAAACGGCAAGCCGGTGGACTGGGTGACATCTTCGCCGGTGCGCAGGAACCGGTCGGCCCATTCCCGGATCGCGGCCAGCGCTATGCCGAAGAAGATGCCAAGCACCAGAGCCACCGCAATGACCCGGCTTGCGCGCGGGCCGTCGGCTGAGGTCGGGACCTCGGCCGCAGACAGGATGCGCACGTCCGAGATCGGGAAGTCCTTCTGCTGATCGATCTCCTGAAACCGGGTGAGGAAGGTCTGGTAGAGGATCGAAAGCGTTTCGGCCCGCTGTTCAAGCGCACGAAGCTGAACCTGCGCGGCCCCGGCGGCAGCGTTGTCGCCCACCGCCACCCCAAGGCTTTCGCGCAAAGCCGCCACGCGCGCCTCGGCGACCGACAATTCGCCCCGCGCCCGCTCAAGCCGCTGCTGGACGCCGACGAACAGCCGCTCGGCGGCGTTGTCGATCTCGGCCGACAGAAGCACGGCCTGCGGGTGGTCGCTGCCGAAGTTGGCGGTGATGCGGTTCAGGTTGGCGACGGCATCGGCCAGGCTCGACTGCAGCTCTTCCAATGCGGGATCGGCCGTGGTGTCGGTGCCGACCGAGGCGCCCGACCGCAGCCCGTCCATGCCCCGCGTTACAACGGCCTCGTAGCCTTCGACCAGGGCGCGGCTGCTGGCCGCTTCGGCAATCGCCTCGGCCAGGTCCGCGTTAAGCTCGCTGACCGATTCCTCCGACATGAACCGCCCGTCCGAGGACACAAGGCCGTTTTCGGTGCGGAAGGTTTCGGCCTCGGCGGCAGCGTCGGCGGCAGCGGCTTCCAGGTCGGACAGCCGGGCCTGCAGCCATTCGGTCGTCCGCTCGGTCGATTCGAAGTTCGCGTTCAGGACGTCGGCGATGTAGGCCTCGGCATAGGCGTTGACGACATCCGCCGCGATGACCGGATCGTGCGACGAGAAGTAGACCGAGATCGCCCCGCTGCGGCCGATACGCTCGACCCCGATCCTGCCGCCTAGGTCCCGCGCGACCCGGCCACGCAGCGCAGCCTCGGCGTCTGCGGGCGCGGTGGGGGCTTGCGCGGCTGGCGCCGCAGTTTGCCGCAGCATGTTGATCGGTGCCCGGACCACTGCCATCGCTGCGCCCATAAGCTGCGACAGCAGGGACCGCGGCGGATCGAGGAAGCTTTCGTTCTGGTCCAGCGCCAGCTGACCGACGACCGCGGTGGCCAGCGTATCGGACTGGATCACCAGACGCGCATTCTCGATGGCGCTTTCCGACAGCACCTGATCGTCCATCGCCGCCAGTTCTTCGACCGCCGCATTGGTCCCGGCATCAAGCAGAAGCGTGGACGAGGCGACATAGGTTTTGGGCGTCGTGACCAGGTACGCAACACCCATGAGAAGCCAGATGACGATGGGCAGAAGAATAGCCCGACGACGCCGACGCGCCGCGGCCAGCAGGCGCGACAGGTTGATCGTGTCGTCCGGCTGCGCCACGGGTGCGGGCGTCAGCGTGTTCGGACTGTCAGCGATGCGCAGGCCGAATTCTGTCATTTCCCGGTCTCCACCGGTTCGCGGCCAACCTGCCACGGGGGGGCGTTTCCATAGATCTCGACCCGGTCAAGGCCGATCAGCTCGGCCACTGCCCCGACATGCAAGGCGCCGCGCATCAGCGCGAGGTTCCGGCCCAGCGGATCGAAGATCCGAAGCCCGGTCAGTCCAAGGCACGCCCCGGCTTTCAGGGCGGCAAGGGCAATGGCCGCTGTCCGCGCCGCCAGTCCACGACCCTCGATGATCAGACTACCATGGGTCTGGCCCATCCGGTACCGCCGCCGCAGAAGCCAGCGCAGAACCGCCCGTTCGGCGGGGACGGTTTCCTGAACGACCGCATCGGGGGCAAAGGCTATGCGCCCGCCTGCGGACTTGAGGGCGCGGAAGAACGCCGTATCCTCGCCCCCTGTCTTCCCCCGCGCAGGGTCGAAGCGAAGCTGCCGCAGGGCGGGCACCGCAAGGTCAAGAAGGACGTTCGAGGTATAGGCCTCACGGACCAGGCCCGCGCGGTCAAGTTCGGGCGTTGTGTCGTGCACCGCGCCCCGCTGCATCCAGCCCGGCGCATCGGGGGCGTAAAGGGCGCGGACGGGGCCGACCACTGCTGCGGCTTCGGTCGCGGCGTGGCGTTGGAGAAGCGCTGCAAGCCAGCCCGGCGAGGCGGTTTCATCGTCATCGAGGAAAGCAAGATAACGCGCACCCGCCTGGAGGCTGGCTTCAAGGATCGCGTTGCGCGCGACCGAGATGTTGCGGGCAGGCGCATGGATGTAGCGCAGCGGAACGGGATGTGTGACGGCGATCCGGGCAATCGCTGCAGCCGCCGTCGGGCTGTCGTCGTTGTCGGCGACGATGATGCTAAGGGGGTGCGCCGTCTCTGCCAACCCCGCAAGCGAGGCAAGCGTATCGGCGACGGATGCCCGGCGGAACGTGCAGATGCCGATGACGATCGCATCCTGGGGCGGTTGCATCATCATGCGGCCGACCTCTGGCGCAGGGCCGCCGCGACCGTCTGAGCCCAGAACCCGGCAGACCATGCAAGATGCATCGCTCCGGCCAGGAACCCCGACAGCACACCGCGCGGTTCGCGCCCCGCAACGGCGATGGAGATGCCTCCGGCAAGGCAGGCCAGGACCCAGACCACCAGCGGCAGGGCGAGAACCGGCTGCAGCGGGGCGAGGGGGGCCAGCAGCAGCAAAGGTGCCAGCGCCGCCACTGCCGCCTGCCGTGGCCCAAGACCCGCGCGATGCTTCAGGACGTTCCGCGCCCGTCCGCGGCCAAAGCGGAAATACTGCAGCATCAGGCTGCCCAGGGTGCGGCGGGGAAAGTAGTCCAGGCCGGTCTCGGCGGTCAGCCAGATGCGGTGGCCCGCGGCCCGGAGCCGGTGATCCAGTTCCGCATCTTCGTTATGGCTGAAGCTCTCATCGTAGCCGCCGACGGCGCGGAATGCGGCGATCCGCATCAGGGCGTGGTGGCCGTGGTCGACCCACCTGCCCCGGGCGCTGTTGCGGTGTGCCGCCCCGCCGTTGCCAAGGCGCGAGTTCTGCGCCAGCGCGATCAGCCGCTGCAGCGGGCCTTTTCCCACGGCCTTCATGCTGACGACGACACTGTCGGCCCCGGTGCGTTGGGCGTCGGCGAGCAGGCGGTCGCAATAATCAGCCGGATAAGCGCTGTGGGCGTCGATGCGCAGCAGCCAGTCGGCTTCATCGCCGAAATCGTGGACGGCCAGGTTGATCGCGGCGCTTTGCAGGCGGGCGGGGTTGTCGATCAGCCGGATTGACGGCTCGGCCTCGGCCATCTGCCGGACGATCTCTTGCGTGCCGTCGGTCGAGCCGCCATCGGCTACGACGATAAGCGAGCCGGTACGCCGGGCGAAGGGGATCAAGCCATTCAGCACCTCACCGATATGGGCGGCTTCGTTCAGCGCGGGAATGGCGATCAGGACTTTCGCTGACGGGCTTTCGCTCACGACGGCGGCGGTTTCACTTGTTCCCGCGAGCCGGGCAACCAGAGCGCGGCAGTCGTCCGGCACGGCCTCCCACGTTGCGCGGGGCAGCGCGCGGACCGCCTCTTGGAACGGCGCGAGGCTGGGTCTGTCAAGCGTGGCAAGCGCGGTATCGACCGCTTCGGCCAAGGGCCTTTCGACGATGACGCCGATGCCAAGCGTCCTCAGCCGGTCGGCCGTTTCGGTCCCTGCAAGCGCAAGCGGTATGGCGCCGTGAAGGCCCCCCTCGTACAGCCGGTTCGGCAGCAGCCAATCGGAATTGCCGCCCGCCTCATACCGGTCGATCAGCCAGGCGAGATCGACCCCGGCGTAGATTTGGGCCAGATCGTCCGGCCAGCGGTAGGGGCCGAGATAGCTGAAATCGGCGTTCGAGCTGACGACCTCATGAAAGTCCGGCAGCACATCCAGCGCTGGCCTGCCGCGCAAGGTCACCCGGTAGCGGCCCGGTGCTGCCCGTGTCAGCCGATCCAGCGCCGCAAGCGACCAGGCGCAGCGGAGGATGCCGAACCAGCCGATGCGGATCGGGCCATCCGCCATGACCGGCGCTGGCGGGACCGGCGCCGTGGCGAGGGGTTTGTTCTCGACCAGCATGACCTCCGGAACCGGCCGCCGGAAGGGCTCAAGATAGCCGCGCTGGAACCCGGGCGAGGATATGATGACCAGCGAGGTCCGGCGCAGAAGCCGGGCCTCAACCGCCCGCAGCGCTTTTGACACCGCCCCGTCGCCCAGAAGAAGGCGATGGACGTCCAGAAGCTCATAAACCACGCGCGCCTGGGGAAACTGGCGGCGAAGCGACACCGCCAGCACCAGCATTTCCAGATTGCGCGCCAGGACCACATCCGGTGCCGGGCCCTGCAGCAGCCGCTCAGGTGGCGCGGCCATCGTGCGAAGCACCGACAATACCCGGCTGACCATCCGGCCATTGCGCGTCCGGCCCAGCACCACGGCAGGCCCGGACAGCGCCCCCTCGCCCCGGCGGAAACCGGCCAGGGTGACGTCCGCGCCACCCAGACGCAGCATCTCATGGCGACGCCAGATCGCGCTGTCGTCAAGATCATGCGCCAGATAGAGCACCCGCATCTGACCGGTCCCGCCCGCTACTCGCCCGCCGCAAGGGCGGCATGCTGCGGCGCGGTGGCCGGGTCGGTGGCCAGAAACTCGCGGAACTCGTCACGAAGATCGGGCCGGGAAAGCGCGATGGCGACAATCGCCTTCAGCATCCCCGCCTTCGACCCGCAGTCGTACCGGACGCCATCGAAGCGGCAACCGATGACCGAGCCCGGCTTCCGGGCCAGCTCCAGCGCGATGGCGTCGGTCAGTTGGATCTCGCCCCCGGCGCCAACGGACTTGGCGTTCAGGTGGCGCATGATCGCGGGGGTAAGAAGATAGCGCCCGATCACCGCCTGGTTCGAGGGCGCAGTGCCGGGCGCTGGCTTTTCCACGATGCCCGTCGGTCGAAGGACCCGGCCGATCGTCTCGACCACATCAAGAACGCCGTAGGACGAGGTCTTTTCGGGCGCGACCTCCATTGTTGCAATCACGTTACCGCCGAACTCCTCGTAGACCTCCATCATCTGCGCAAGGCACGGCGTTTCGGCGACGACAAGGTCGTCCGGCAGGATCACCGCGAAGGGCTTGTCGCCAACGATTCGGCGGGCGCACCAGATGGCATGACCAAGCCCAAGCGCCTGATGCTGCCGGACGTAGACCAGATGGCCGCTGTCGACGTTGGTCTCTTTCAGGTCCGCCAGGAGGTCGGTCTTGCCGGTCTTGCGCAGCTGATGCTCAAGGTTCGGGTTGGTGTCGAAATAGTCTTCAAGCGCAGACTTTCCCCGCGCTGTGACGAAGATGAAGTCCCGAATCCCGGCGGCGCGGGCTTCGTCCATCGCATACTGGATCAGCGGCCTGTCGACGACAGTCAGGATCTCTTTCGGGATGCATTTGGTCGCGGGCAGAAACCGGGTGCCAAGTCCGGCGATCGGGAAGATGGCGGTGGTGATCCTGGCTCGCAATTGCGCCTCCTGATTGTTTCTAATCGGGGTATCTGCGACCAGTGATTGTTATCCGTGCTTTGCAACAGCGCCAGTGCGCTGCGATGCGGCGAACGGAAGACCGCCTGCCCGGCGGTAACGGACGGCGGGAAGCTGCCGATTGCGGGGTTTTCCGACGATCCGCAGCGCGTTCGCCCTAATCGCTGGCAAGGTTGCAATGCAGATGCAGCATTTTCTGCTGCCGGGCGCGCTCAGTCGTAGCTGAGGCCCGTCGCCTTGCCGCGGAAGATCGTGTAGCTCAGGATCGTGTAGCCAAGGATCATCGGCAGCACGACCAGCGTGCCGATCAGGATGATCCAGAGCGATTCCGGCGCGGAGGCGGCCTGGTAGATCGTCATTTTGTCGGGCACGACGAAGGGGTAGAAGCTATAGGCCATCCCGCCGAAGCCGAGGATGAACAGCAGCGTTGCCGCGACGAACGGGAACCACGCCCAGTGGTCGAGGTCATGCGGCAGGCGGCGCAGCGACCACCAGAGCGCCGCCAGAGTGACCGCCGACAGCACCGGAAGCGGCGCCAGCAGCAGGATTTCGGGCCAGCTGAACCATTTCTCGAAGATCCGGGGCGAAACGAGCGGTGTGGCCAGCGATATCGCCCCCATCCCCAGAAGCACCCCCCAGATGCCGCCCCGCGCCCAATCCACGGCCTTCACCTGCAGATCGTGGTCGGTCTTCAGGATCGTCCAGCAGGCCCCGATAAAGCTGTAGGCCACCGTCAGGAACACCGCCGTGACCAGCGCGAAGCCGAAGTGGAAGAGCGTCCAGTCCAGCCCCATGACATACATGCCAAGCATGAACCCCTGCGACAGGGCCGTCATCAGGCTGCCGGTGAAGAACGCGTTGTCCCAAAGCGGCTTCCACCGAAGCGGCGCCTTGGCGCGGAACTCGAACGCCACGCCGCGCAGGATCAGGCCGACCAGCATCACGGCGACCGGCAGGTAGAGCGCGGTCAGGATGGCACCATGCGCGGCCGGAAAGGCCACCAGAAGAAGGCCGATGGCCAGCACCAGCCAGGTCTCGTTCGCGTCCCAGAACGGGCCGATCGAGGCGATCATCCGGTCCTTCTCGGCTGGTGAGGCGAAGGGAAAAAGAAGCCCCACGCCAAGGTCGAAGCCGTCGAGAACGACGTAGATCAGGATCGAGAGGCCCATGAGGGCGGCGAAGGTGAAGGGTAGCCAGACGGCAGGATCGGCGAAGAGTTCGGTCATGACGTCGCCCCCGATGTCGTGATGCCGACCTGCGGTATCCGCGGATCGTCCGGCGTGGCATCGCCCTTCGCGGCCTTCCGCGCCAGATAGAAGATCACCAGGATATAGGTCGTCAGCAGCACCGCATAGACCGCGAGGTAAGCCAGCAGCGTCCCCAGAACCATCGGCGCGGGCACGTCGGCCACGGCGGCCTCGGTCGTCAGCACGCCTTGCACAAGCCAGGGCTGGCGGCCGATTTCCGTGGTGTACCAGCCCGCAAGCGTGGCGAGCCAGCCGGAGAACGCCATGCCGGTGGTCACGAAAAGGAAGGGCCGGGGCAAGGCACCCGCCCCGCGCCGCCAGAGGAGAAGCGCGCCAAGCCAGCTGACCGCCAGCATCAGCATGCCGGTGCCGACCATGACGCGGAAGCTCCAGAACACCGGCGCCACGGGGGGGTGCATCACGGTGCCGTCTTCGGCCACGAAATCGTTCAGGCCGGGAACGACGCCGTCAGGGGAGTGCTGAAGGATCAGCGAGGCGCCGTTCGGTATGGCGATCTCGAAATGGTTGGTCCGGGCCTCCTCATCCGGCAGCGCGAAGAGGACCAGCGGCACGTTCGGCCCCGTCTCCCAGTTCGCCTCCATCGCCGCCACCTTCTGCGGCTGATGCTCCAGCGTGTTCAGCCCGTGCATGTCGCCCGCGTAGATCTGGATCGGGATCAGCCCCGCCCCAAGGATCAGCCCGAAGCGCAGGCCTGTATCAACGGCAGGGTCACGGTCGCCGATCAGCCGCCGGAAGGCCGAGATGCCCGCGATTAGGAAAGCCACAGTCAGGCCCGAGGCCAGCAGCATATGCGTCAGCCGGTAGGGCATCGACGGGTTGAAGACGATAGCCAGCCAGTCGGTCGCATGGACGATGCCGTCGCGCAGCTCGTACCCCTGTGGCGTGTGCATCCACGAGTTCAGCACGATGATCCAGAAGGCCGACATCGTGGTCCCGAAAGCGACAAGCCCGGTTGCCGTGATGTGCAGCCACGTCGGCACTCGCCGGGCACCGAAAAGCATGATGCCAAGGAACACCGCCTCCAGGAAAAACGCCGTCAGCACCTCATATGCCAGCAGCGGCCCCGCGACATTGCCGACGCGTTCCATGAACCCCGGCCAGTTGGTGCCGAACTGAAAGCTCATGGTGATGCCGGATACGACGCCAAGCGCGAAGGAAAGCGCGAAGACCTTCACCCAGAACATGTAAAGCGCCATCCACTTAGGATCGCGGGTCCAGGCGAACCGAAGCCGGAAGAACAGGAGTACCCACCCCAGCGCAATGGTGATGGTGGGAAAGAGGATGTGGAACGAGATGTTCGCCGCAAACTGGATGCGTGACAGAAGAAGCGTTTCCATGATCACCTCTTTGATCTATCTCGCAAATAGGTGCCATCCGGACAATTGCACCGGGGTGCGGCGTTTGTTCGCGCCTGACCGGCTGGCTGGCCCTAAGGCCCCTTTCGTCCGCGTGCCTTGGTGATGAAGATGTCAGCGGTGCACGGACAGATTTCGGCGGTGCAGACGATGGGCGCTGTCGGCAACGAGATCGTGCCCTCAAGGTGACCGATCGCATTGCCGACCGAACACACAGCCCGTGTGATCGTGCCATCGCCCGTCACCCGCAGCGATTCGAGCCCGGCGTTGCAGCGATAGCCCCGCCAGCGGTTTTCGTCCCGCAGCACGAAATCGGTGGTCCGCATCATCTGCCGCACACCGCCCGGCAGCTCGACCGTCATGGTCTCCCGCGGCATCAAGCCATGCTGGGCGGCAGTTGGAGCGATCCCGTCGGTCATGATCCGCATCTGATCTGCCGTGTAGTCCAAAAGCGCCGCTTTGAAATCGACGCGAAGCGGTTTCAGCGTGAACGAGGCACCTGGCAGCGCCTCACGCAAGCTCTGCGCCTCTTCCAGCGTCCGATCGAAATGCTCTGGCCGCATCGTGACGTTCACATGGATCGGCATGCGGTCCGCCAGGATCCGGCCGACAGTCTTGAAATGGTCAAGCTCGGCAAATTCATTGTGATAGGTCAGGATTGCGCTGTTCAGATTCGGGGCGATCTTCTGCCAGAACCGCAGGGTCCTTGACCCGTTCGAGATCAGGCTGACCGAAAAACCCTTGGCCGAAGCCGCTTCCAGCAGGCGGATGATCTGCGGGTGCATGGTCGGCGTTCGTATGGTCGACCAGGTCAAGGGTTCTGGGCGCAGGGCGATCCATGAAAATCAAACCATAAGGAACCAAGCTGATCTTTTGACACGCGATGATCGAAGAATATGCTAGCTTGCGTTCGATTGATACGTTCCATCTTTGCCAAGACGCAACCGTACGCCTGCTTTCGGGTCAGCCAATGAAAACACACCATCGCTTTTGTGCCGCCCTCCGGTTTCTCGTGCTGTGCGCGGCTTTCACAACCACAGCCAGTGCCATATCGGCCCAGGAACGGTGGGCTCTGGTTCTGGGTGTGTCCACCTACTACAGCGACCAGATCGTTCCGCTGAAGAACACGCTGAACGATTCGCGGACCATCGCGGCGTCGCTGAACGACAAGGGGTTCAAGGTCTACTATCTGGAAAATGCCGCGCGTGGCGAAATCGAAAGCGCGATCGAGCTGATCGAGGCCGAACAGCCCGGCGCCGACATCGGGTTGGTCTATTTCGCGGGCCACGCGGTCCAGCTGGGCGGAGAGAACTTCATCCTCCCGTCAGACCTGAACCCGGCCAGCGACCGGTCGCTGCGCGATCAGGCGATTTCGATCAACGAAGTCGTCGCGCGTGCGAATGCGATCGGCACCGGCAGTCTGGTCGTCATTCTGGACGCCTGCCGCAACTCGCCCTTGCCGGGTGAAAGCGCCAGCGGCACGGGTCTGGCCCTGGTCGATGCGCCCCCCAACACCATCATCGCCTATTCGACCGCGCCGGGGGCTTTGGCCTTCGACGGGGCAGGCACGAACAGCCCCTATACGGCAGCGCTTGCCACAGCGATCGACGGCGCGGAGGAGGATATCCGAGACGTTCTGCGTCTGGTCCGCGCAAGGGTGCGCCTGGCAACCGGCGGGGAACAGACCCCCTGGTACATCGACAACAGCAAGACCCCCATTCCGATCAGCCCGCGCAATGACGCTGCACCCGAAGTGCTGACCGAAATGGTTGAAGGCCGGGAGATCGATCTCACAACGACTGCCTGGCTGACGATTGCCGAAAGTGCCGATCCTCGCGATTTCGAGCTTTTCCTCGAGCTTTTCCCCCAGGACGAGCTTGCCGAGGTCGCAAAGCGGCAACTCGTCCAGATCGAGACCGAAGCGGACCCCGATTTTCCGTTGATGGAGATCGAGGTGGAAGGCCCGGGCCGCGAAGTTCCTGACGGGCTGATGGCTGACGTAACCGCCTGTGACATCCTGGCGACCGGGTTCGGCGACGTCATGGCCGTGACCGAGCCGGTGCCGCATGATCTGGTAAACACCCGCGCCGCATTGCGGGCCTGTGTCGAGGCGGTGACGGCTGATCCCGAGAATGGCCGTCTGGTGAACCACCTCGCGCGTGTGCTGCGCCTTGCCAACCGCTTTGAAGAGGCGCTGCATTACCATGAGCGCGCGGCCGAGCTGGGCAACCCTTCGGCCTACATGGCCATCTCGGCCTTTTACCGGCAGGGCATTGGCGTCGAACCCGACTACAAGCGTGCGTTCGAAGCCGCGCGAACCGGGGCGCTGAAAGGCTCGCCCAAAGCACAGCTGGTAACCGGTGTTTTCTTCCGCGAGGGCTGGGGCGTTCAGCAGTCGTATCCCGAAGCGATGCGCTGGATGTGGCTGTCGCTGCAGAACGGCGATCGGGATGCCTTGGTGGCCTATGGCGATTTCTTCCGCAAGGGCCTGGGTGTGGAAGTGGATTATGCACTCGCGGTCGAATACTACCGGAAGGCGGCTGTCCTCGGCAGCTCGGATGCCGTGAACATGATCGGCATGGCACATATGCGCGGCAACGGCGCCGAGAAGGATACCGACGTCGGCATCAAATGGCTGGTTCAGGCAAGCGATGCGGGCAACCCGTACGCGGCCTTTCAGCTGGGTCGGGCCTTCCAGGATGGTTGGGGCGTGAAGCAAGACCTCAAGACTGCGCTTGCCTACTTCCGGCTGTCGGCCCAACGCAACTTCCTGGGGGCCTACATTCTGATTGGCGACGTTCTGCGCGATGAAGATTTCCAGGGCGGCGGCAACCTGGCCGAGGCCTACGCCAACTACATCATTGCGCGCGAGGCGGCCATCCTGCGCGACACCCAGGACGCCAAGAAAGAGCTGGCGGACGCCGAAGCCCGGATCGCCGAGATCACGGGCCAGATGTCCGCAGAAGAGAAGGCCAGCGGCGAGAAGATCGCTGCCGACTGGATCGACCAGTACGGACTGCTGGACTTCAACCTTGTCAGCGAATGACTTGGCGGTAGAACCGCCTCGGCTGGGTGACTTCCCGGTAGTGTTTCTGTCTTATGATGAGCCTTGGGCAGACCGGAACTGGCTTGATCTGAAGGACAAGTTCAGTTGCGTTTCGCGGGTTCACGGGGTCAAGGGCCTCGATGCCTGCCACAAGGCCGCGGCCGCGGCGGTTCCGGGCGACTGGGTGGTGACGGTCGACGCGGATACGCGGGTCAGTGAAGCTCTGACCCAGGTACCGGTGCCACAGTACCTTCTGACCGGGGATTTTCGGCTGGACTGGTCGTCGCTGAATCCGGTGAACGGGCTATGGACCGGCAACGGCAGCGTGAAGCTTTGGCCGAAGGCGCTGATTCATGAGATGCGGACCCATGAGGCCGCTCCGGACGGTACGTTGTCGCTGGACCACGACATCGGCAGCGTCCGGCCCGGGAAGTCCGCCCTGATCACGATGCCCGAACGCCTTGCAGTCACGAATCCGGCAGCAACCGCCTTTCATGCTTTCCGGGCCGGACTTCGCGAGATGGTATATATGCGCAGCCTGGCGGAAATGGCCGCACGCAAGCACCTTCAGTCCCCGTCGCCGTGGGATGCCGACATCGGCAGGCTGGTGGAAAGCTGGTGTACGATCGGGCGGCATGCGCCGAATGGGCGCTGGATGCTCTACGGATCAAGGCTTGGCGTATCGATCCCCGACATATGGCCTGACTGGGACCCGCGTCTGGTGAACGATTACGACGCAGTCGCTCGCCTATGGTCGGAAAGGATCGTTCCGCAGTTTCATCGGGGGCCAATCCGAACTGGTGGCGAGCCGAGCTGGAACTGGCAGCTTCTGGAGGAAGCCCTGCGGACGCTCGCCGCAGGTATTGCCGACAAAGGCGGCCCGTTGCTGATCGAATTCGATGCCGAGAAGTCCCACCTGCTTTCCGCTGGAAACCTGCTGTCGTCTACTCGCTCTGCGAACAAGATCGACGGGCTGGGCTATCAGCTACTGAAATCATCCACATCGGCAGACGACGATGCGGTTGCGCGAGGGGTACTGGAACAGGCCGCCGCTCTGGATCATCCGGCGGCGCACAGGAACCTGGGCGTGCTGAATTTGCGCAATGCAGATGCATGGGCCAGCGTGCGACCCGCGATCTGGCATTTCCGTGTCGGAGCGGCGCTTGGGAACGCCTCGGCCAAGGATAACCTTGTCGATCTTGCCAAGGATCCGGCCCACTCGCCCGATCTGTCTCAGGTGGCCGAGGCTGTGCTTGCCGTCGATCTTCCGCAGGTGCAAACTGCAGCGGCAAAGAAGATGGGCAGCGAAATCGGTG
Source organism: Tabrizicola sp. (assembly GCF_051645465.1). Taxonomy (GTDB): domain Bacteria; phylum Pseudomonadota; class Alphaproteobacteria; order Rhodobacterales; family Rhodobacteraceae; genus Tabrizicola. The sequence goes on from NZ_JBOFBI010000217.1 coordinate 32,848, forward strand.
GTCCGCTTTGCCTGGTGCTAGATCGTGGCGTATCCCTTGGCCCGAACGCAGCAAGGCATGTTCCCGACCCGGCCCTTGTCGCAGAATGCAAGGTTCTGGGCTACATGTCGACCTGTGCCGTCACCGGCCTTCCCCGACCGCGAGGCGTCCGCGTGACAACGCCGCAGCAGCTGATGACCGATCCGGGCGCCGCGCCTGCAGCCATCCTGCCGATCGTTCTTGGCCAGCTTCCACCGCCGTCCAGCGCTGCCGAGGCGTTGCGTGAGGGCTATGCGGATGCTGGCCACGGCATCCCGCTGCTCCTGGCGACCCTGGGCCGCGACGCCAACTTTGGCGAACACTGGATCATCGGCGCCCTTCTGGCCCGGACAGGCGAAGATATGTCCCCGGCGCGTCTTCGGCGGCTGGCTGGGCAGACCGGCGCGGCACTGGAAAAGGAACTTGCGGCGGCGTCAGAGGCCCTTTCGCAGCAGACAGGCACCGCAATACAAGTCTGGTCGGCCGACGAAAGCCGGGCCCTGAAGCGCATGCTGTCCCCGATCCCGTCCCGTTCGCTTTGGCATGCCGCAGCACAGGCCTTTGCTGGGCTTGGTCCGATCTCCAAGGCACGCGCGGAAGTGCTGCATGAAACTGCAAACTCGGTCTGGGGATATGCCCCTGACGAAACCTAGCGAAGCAGGTTTGCGACGTAGCCGGACGAGCGGCAGGACGTCTTGTTCGGAAATGCCGCCTCTGACATCTCGTCGAACGACACCGAACTAGTCGACCGCGCCGGCGACGCAACAGCATCATAGCGCCGCGTTACCTTGTGTCTCTCGTCGATCGCATAGCCGCTCCCGTCCGCAAGGCGCGTAAGCCGCACTTCCGACACCGAACTGACATCGCGCTCGATAAGCCCTTCGGGACTGACGAAGCCTTCGATGAACACGGCCTTCGGCGCATTGCCCGGGACGTCCGCTACGTTGCCCAACGCAACCTGCGTTATCATCCCGCAGTCGACCAGACGAGGGTCTTTCGATCCCAGCCGGACCGTGCTTTCGCCGATCAGTCTGACATCCCCCAACCCCGCCGCCTGAAGGGCCTTTGCCACCTCGGCCGGGCTAAGCGCAGTCGAGACGGTTTCCTGCCCGGTCGACTGTGGCGGACTGTAGTATAGGCCGTCAGGTCGGCCGGACCCTTCCACGCAGCCGACCAGCACCAGGACAAAGGCAAGAAGACCGGCCGGACCGCGGGTCTGAAAAAGATCGGTGCGCATCAATACGTGGCTCCTCCGCTGGGGCCGCCCGACCCCGTGGGGTTCGAGGGACCGATGTTCCGGGGGGCACCCAAGGCACCAAGCCGCGCCAGCGCAGCAATCGCCTCGTCCACGTAATCTCCTGCCGGAAAGAGGCTAAGGTACTGATAATAGCCGTCGGCCGTGTTCGAGCTTACCGCTGACTGCCAGGCCTCGACCTCGGACCGACTTGCCGCCGCCACCATGGACCCGCCAAGAAGGACTGCGAAAAATGCTCTCCAGAACAATGCAAGCTTTGAAATAGTCGCCATGGTTCCTCAACATTTTGCCAAGAGATAACCAACTGTCCACCAATTGGTAACACGCATTAGAGGATTTGAGAAGGAGTCGCCGTTACTGCGCGTGCAGCCCGAACCACCGGATGCGCCCAGCCCGGCGCCAGATCAAGAAGCTCCCGGGCCCGGTCGCCCTCCCAATCGGCACCGATGACCTGCCAGAAGGTCATGGTCAGGGACAGGCGGCGAAAGCTGTGGTCTACCGCCCCGGCAAACCCACCCGGAGTGGAAAGTGCAGTGCTGGCCGGCCAGGGCAGAAACTCGAACACGATATCCCGCGAAACGACGCACATCTGGGGAATGTCGTCCGACAGGAAAAGACAGCGAAGCTGGCGCGCCCGGCATCTGGCCAGATGCGCGACAAGACGGGCGGTAACCCGCTCTGGTTCGCCAAAGCAGATCAGCGCCCAGCTTGGGTGAACGGAACTCGCCCGGTGCGGGTCTTGACGCGTTTTGTCGCTGGCGAGGGCGACACTGCGCCGACCTGCCGCAATTGCTGCCGATATCCGTTGCAACATCCGTCGGGTAGCCTTCTATCCTATGGAATCGAAACGTATTTTGTGCCCTGATGATGATACCCCTAACATGAGATGCTGCAAGAATGCATGTAGACATCCTGATTGCCGGCGATTTCCGCTTCCCTGGGGGAACTTCCACGTCGATCGCGTCCGAGGCGCGCGCATTGGCAGCGGCGGGGTACCGCTTGGGCCTCTTGTCGCTTGCAACCGGGCCGCTTTCGAAGTGGCGGTCGATCCACCCTGAAATCCGCGCCCTTGCCGACAGCGGAACGGCCCGCTTTGTGCCGCAGGGCGAACATGTCGCCGCCGAGCTGGTGCTTTTGCATCATCCGGCAGCATTTGCCGTGCTCCCGGTCGTTCCGCCAAAAGTCACCGGCCGCATCACATTGCTGATTGCGCATCACCCGGTGGTCGATGCCGCTGGCACAGTGCAATATGACACCGACACGGTACATGCGCTTGTGACGGCCCTGTTCGGCCCGACGATCTGGGCGCCGGTCGGGCCCAAGGTCCGGCGTACTCTCGAACGATTGCCCTCCCCTCCCCCGCTCACTGCCGATGACTGGGTCAACGTCATCGACGCCAAGGAATGGACAGAGCCCCGTCAGGGTCGCCTGCCGCGCGCCCGTCCGGTAATAGGTCGTCACAGCAGGCCCGAGCCCGACAAGTGGCCCGATGACCGCGAGACGTTTCTTGCCGCCTACCCCGCCGCGCCAGACGTTTCTGTCAGGCTGCTTGGCTATTCCAACGCGCTTGACCAGGTCGTCGGGCCACGGCCCGAGAATTGGGAGGTTTACCCCTTTGGCTCCATGCCGGTCCGCGACTTTCTCCGCTCGCTGGACTACTTCTCGTATTTCCATGGAACGGCCTGGACCGAAGCTTTCGGGCGTTCCGTTCTCGAGGCGATGGCCACGGGTCTTGTCTGTCTGCTGCCGCCCGATTTCCAGGACCTGTTCGGGGATGCTGCCATCTACTGTGCGCCGACCGAGGTTCTCGGCCATGTCCGACGGCTGGAAAAAGACCCCAAGGGCCGGGCAGAGCTGTCGTCCCGCGCGATAAAGATGGTGTCGCAGCGCTATGGCCCGGCAAAGGCCGTTGCACGGGTCGCAGCGATGATCGGCGCCCCGTCAAGCCGACCGGCTTCGGCGACGGTCAACGACGGCGGCGCCGGGGCCCGCATACTTTATCTCACCTCGAACGGCATCGGCATGGGGCATCTTGCCCGCTGCCTTGCGTCTGCGCGACGGCTGTCCAGCAGTGTCGTGCCCGTGGTTGTGACAATGAGCAAAGCCTTTGCTGTCGTCCGTGACGAGGGCATCGCCGTGGACTACCTTCCCTACCACCGGGCCTTGGACATCAAGCCGGGCGTCTGGGCTGCCAAGCTTGAAGCCGAGCTGACGGAAATTCTGAACTATCATTGCCCGGACGTGTTCGTTTTCGACGGCAATGTCCCTTACGACGGCATGCTGTCCGCTTTGCGCGCCAAGCCGCAGATATGGCGGGTCTGGCAGCGTCGCCCGCTGTGGCGACCCGACGTGGGCGCGGACAATCTCACCAGAACCGACGCATTCGACGTGGTCATCGAACCGGGTGAGCTTGCCGCACCGGTCGACCGGGGATTGACGGTCCCGCTAAGTGCGTCGGCCGTCCTGGTGCCACCCATCCGGTTCCTCGACCATGACGAAGCCTTGTCCCGGCAAACCGCCCGTACCTTGCTTGGCCTTGACCCCGATCGGCCGGCGGTCCTTTTGCAGCTTGGCTCCGGGAACAACTTCGATTTGGACGCCGCCTCGCAGATGGTCTTTGATCTGGCCGCTCCGTCGGGACCGCGCCCCGACCTGCAAGTGATCTTTGCCCGCTGGCGGATTTCCGAGGCCCACCAGAAGCTGCCCGCTTACGTCCGGGTGCTGGATACCTTTCCCATCGCCCGCCATCTGGCCGCATTCGACTTTGCGGTTGCCGCTGCCGGCTACAACACGTTTCACGAAAACATCGCCGCGGCCCTTCCCACGCTCTTCGTCGCCAACGATCATCCGGAACAGGACGAACAGTGGCTGCGGGCCGAATACGCAGCACTGCGGGGGCTCGCACTTTCCGCCCGTGCAAGCGACGTGCACGCGATTCGCCGCGAGCTGGACGCTCTTTTGCTATGGTCGACCCGTGCAAGGCTGGCTGCGGCGTGTACTGCAGCCCGTCCGCAGAATGGCGCCGAAGCGACGGCCTGGTTCCTTGAAGGCCTGGCTCTGACCCGCAAAGCGAGCACCCTGCCTTTCCGACCGCTTCCGACCGAGGCCACCGGATGATCGAAACCCGTTCCACCATCACCGCGACTGCCGACGCGCAAGTGACCGTGGGGATGCCAGTCTTCAACAACGAACGCACCCTGCAACGGGCCATCGACTCGGTCCGCGCCCAGTCCTTTGGCGGCTGGCGGCTGATCATCAGCGACGACTGCTCGTCTGACGGTACAGCCAGGATCGCAGAAGCCGCCGCCGCCAAGGATGACCGGATCGGCCTTGTCCGGCAGAAAAAGCAACTGGGTTTCATGAACTTCCGCGTACCGCTCGACCAGGCCGAAACGCCTTACTTCGCCTGGCTCGCCGGCGATGACTACTGGCATCCGGACTTCCTGGCCGAGACGTCGCGCGCCCTGAACGCCGCTCCGGCAGCCTTGTCGGCATTGCCACAGGCCGCCTTTGTCGGACCTCCGGAACGGGCCGTCCCCGACCTTGGGTTCCTCAAGGGCGATGCGGCCGGGCGGGTCCGCCGCTATCTGGTAAGGCCCGGAGGCACGCGGATGTACGGCCTCATGCGGACGACCACGCTGAAAACGGCGTGCCCAACGCGCCCGTTCCACGCGTATGACTGGTATCTGATGGTGGCTCTTCTGGCGGAAGGCCCGCAGCTGTCCTTGCCGCAGACACTGCTTTTCCGCGAAGAAACCCCCTGGTGGCGCTATGCCCATTCCTTTGCAGCCGAGACCAGACCCGGCATTCGGCGAGGGTTTCCCATCCTCGACATGAGCCTGCAACTGATCCGTGACCGGCGCATTCCGATACGGGCGCTTCCGGCGCTGCTCAGGTTGAACCTGCACAAACATGAAGAAGTCGTCGCGGTGGCCGATCCCGACAAATGGCGCCGTCGACGTTGGGTCTACAAGAAGCTCGGCCTGACCATTGCGAACAGCCCGAAGCTGCAGGCCGATCTCGCCGCGCGGCTGAAGCCGATCACGGCAGGCGCAATTCCCGCAGCGCCGGTTCGGGTGGTCAAGGCTCAGGCACAAGTGACAGCCATCCTCGCATTCCGCAATGCCGGCGCGACTTTGGCCGCAGCCCTTGACCATCTCGAATCCCTAGGTTGCGCCATAATCGCCATCGATCACGGTTCCACAGACAACAGCCGGGCCATCGCCGAAGCGCGCCGCGCTGGCTGCGTGGCGAAGATCATCGACGAACGGTGGACCGGCTTCTTTGACCTGCAACGGCAGCTTGCACTCAAGCAGGAAGTCGTCGCCTCCCTGCCGCCCGGTTGGGTACTTCACGCGGATGCCGACGAATTCATCGACCCGCCCGAAGATCAAAGTCTGGCGGAATGCCTGGCTGCAGCCGATGCGGACGGCCGGATCGCCTTCGATTGCGCCGAAGATCTTTTCGTGCCGCTTTTCGAAGACGAACAGCACGACCCCGATACGTTTACCAAGACAATGACCGCCCGCGTCCGTATGCGGGAACACAATCGCAAGCAACGCCTGTTTCGCAGCGACGCCGACCTTGGCCTGTGGTGGCGAACAGCCGGCCACACCGTGACACGCGAGCCCCGCAAGATCGCCGACAAGACCCTGATGCTGCGGCACTATCCCGGCCTGTCGTTGGACCATCTGCGGTCGCAGTACTACGCCCGCGTCTTCCTGCCGGACAACTGCGCCCGGCTTTGGCACAGCAATCGCATGGCAGCGCGGTTGTTTGACATCGTCGAACCCGATCCGTCGCTTTTCACCGGTGCCGCCGGCATCGAGGTCCGAAACCTGCCGTTCTTCGCGCCCCGCCGTTCAACCGATGCGGCCCCGCTTCCGGAAAGCGCCGACCTTTATCTTCTGGGCGCCGAAACCGCGCCCGATGCCGAGGCGAAAATCCTTGCCGCCCTGCCGGGGCTTCGTATCGGCAGGGTCGGCGCCGGATCGCTCGTTCAGATGACCCGCATGCGCCCGGTGCTGAACGTCGTGACGCATCCTGCAAGGCTCCACGGCCACGGCGTCCAGCGCAGCATTGAACGGAGCCGTGCCACTGCCTGGACCCGCGACATTGCCCTGGCCAGGCAATGGGCCGCCGATCGCAACGCAGCCTATGCCGAGGTGCGGTCGGAAGATCTGGCAAAGGGGGCTGGCGCACTCAGGCCAAGGCTGATCGGGCTTTGGCACACTCCAGTTCTGCGGGGGGCGGACGGGTTCATCGGGCCGGACGCTGCCGCGATCCGGGTCCAGCCGTGGGAAGACCCCGTTCGTGCAATCACCGCGCCTTTGGCAGCCGACCTTGGCTACACTTAGGGACCAAGGCCATGGTCGAGGTGACGATCCTTCGACGCCGTGCGCCCTTTCCGCCGGGTTTAGCCTCCTTTCCGCCGCCGAGACGTCCGCATGCGGGACCCCATGACTCGACATTGGCGGCAAGTACCGAAACCGATGCTTGGAAATGGGGCATCATGGTCTAAGCTGCCAGAGCGCTGGCCTTGCGGGAACATTTCTTCATGAATTGCAATGCGCCTTTGATCAACCGGCGAATCCTGCGGCTTCACGCAGAGAACGCGGCCTTTGTCGCGTCGCAGCTCAGGCTTGGACAGGATGGCCCGAACTTCCGCCTGATCGAACTCTTCGACCTCGAATGCCGCTTAGGGGGCCATCTCGATGCCCTGGTGATCGGGCGGGACGTGGGGCTTGAGCTCGCGCTCGAAAACCTGGCCATCGCAGCCGAGTTCGGCGAGGTCTTCACGGCCTTCCATCTGTGCCTCCATGCCCGACCCGATATCAAGCTTGCAAAGCTCGCCCCGCCGGATGTGCTGCTCTGGGATCAGGTCGCCGCGCTGGGGTTTGCGGCTGCGTGGTGTACACCCGAAACCCTGGCCGAACGCATGCGCGACTGGATCGGCGGCAACGACCCCATGGCCACATGGATTGCGCTTGACGTCTGCGGTTCGCGCCGCGTCGACCCGAAGGGTCATCTGCAGCCGCTTTTGTCCCACCGGGACCCCAAAGTCGCCGCCCGGGCAATGCGGCTTGCAGCCGAACTCGGTCGTGCAGACCTTGCGCCAGAGCTGGCAAGATTGGCCGAGTCTGCCGGGGATGAAACCCTGCGGTTCTGGGCATCATGGTCGGCGGCCTTGCTTGGCGACCGGCGGGCGGCGCCAGGGGTCCTGTCCAAGCTCGTCACGCCGCAAACTCCACCCGCCATCGCCCGGATGACCGCAGAGCTTCTGCCTCTGGTTCTTGATGACCGATCCGCCCGCGCAGCCATTGCCCGGCTCATGTCGCAGCGCGAGACCGAACGTTGGGGCATTGTCGCGACGGGTGCCCTCGGCTCGGCCGACACGCTGGACTGGCTTTTGCGCCAGATGGCCGAGCCCACGCGTTCCCGGGTGGCAGGTGCTGCCTTCTGCCTGATGACGGGCGCCAAGCTGAGCGCGGAATCGCTGGAACTGGACACCTTCCCCGATGACCCCGACGACCCGGTCGTCGCCGCCTGCCCGCAGGAAAGCTTCATCGAGGCCAAGCTCTACTGGCCCGACCCTGAAAAGCTTGCCCGCTGGCTGGCCGCGAACCCTGCCCGTTTCGCACCCCAGACCCGCTTCCTGCTTGGCGTGGCGGCCTGGACCATCCAACCGCCGATCGAGGCGACCGCGATCTACCAGCTTGACCAGCGGGCCGTCGCCCTGGAACTTGCGACCCGCAGCCCCGACGCGCCGCTGCCGAACTGGCGCGGCAGGATCATCCCGTTGCCAAGGGGGTTCACGCGCGAGTGGTGACGACAAGGCTCCAGTATGGGACGGGAACGGCATGAGGTTGGAAAACACCACCCCATTCGCCGCCAACTTTACCCTTGCCCTCGACAAACAGGGGCACGAGCAGATCGTGCTTGTCACAAAGGGGACTTTTGCCCTCTCGGACGTCCGCGGCGCACCGACACTGATCGCCCCGATCCAGTTGCCGCTGTTCGAGGCCGACGTTTTCGGCGCCGACCCGGCCTGGGACGCGACCGTCTTCGAGACCGACTTCGCCCATTTCAAACCGCGCTGCGATGTCCTCTGCCACGCCCGCGCCCACGCGCCCCGGGGCGAACCGGCCACCACCATCGATGTCGGCATCCGGCTCGGGCAATGGGCGAAGAAGTTCACCGCCCACGGCAGCCGCATCTGGCTCAAGGGCGCCGCGGGTCACATGCCCTCGGAAAAGCGCCCCGTCGTCATCCAGGACATCGGCTATGACCACGCCTATGGCGGAGTCGATCCCGAGGCGGACGATCCCGCCATGGCCAAGACCTACGGCGAGAATCCGGTAGGCCTTGGCTACTACCCGAACTCCCTGGACCGCGAAGGCCTGCCCCTCGCCCAGACCTCGGAATTCGGGATGGACGCCGTCTCGCCGAATGGCGGCTTCCAGCCCATGGCCTTCGGCCCGATCGGCCGCAGCTGGCTGCCTCGCCGCAGCTTCGGCGGCACCTATGACGACGAATGGATCGACAACCGCGTGCCCCTCCTGCCGATGGACTTCGACGACCGCTACTTCCAGTCCACCGCCCCCGACCAGCAGATCCCCTATCCTCTGGGCGGCGAGCCCATCGAGCTTGTGAACCTCTCCCCCGAAGGCCGCCTCAGCGGCGAAATTCCCCGGCTCCAGATCATCGTCGTCTTCGAACGCAAGTCCGGCCGCATCACCCAGCGCATCGCCAATCTCGACACCGTGCTCTTCCTGCCCGAAGAGCGGCGGATGTGCCTCACCTGGCGCACCCGGATCACCGCCGAGCGCGACCTCTTCGAATTCGCCCGCGCCGTGATCAGCGAACGCCTCCTCGACGGCGCAAACCACTGGCCGGGCGGCATCCAGCGAGGTCCCGATGGCTGAAAAGGAACGCGGCATCGCCCCCGGGCTTTCGGTTGTCGGCTACGGCATCTGGTCGGCACTGGGGCCGGACGGCCCCTCGACGATCGCGGGTATCCGCGGCCAGATCATCGGCTCGGAAATCGGCAACCTCTGGGACCCGACGATCGGCGCTAACCTCTCCTGCTTCCGGGTGGCCGCTCATCAGTGGTGGGAAGGCCCCGGCTTCGTCGCCGAACTTGCCACCCCGCCCATCGAGGAATGCCTGGCCCAGATCGGCACCCTGATGCCGAAAGACCTGCGCCGCCCGGCGACCGAGATCCCGATCCTCGTCACCGTGGCCCCGAACGACCGCCCCGGCCGCCCCCCCGACCTCGAGGCCATCGTGATGCGCGACCTCACCCGCAAGCTCGGCCGCCCCCTCCCCGAAGGCTCGGGCGTCGTCGGAGGCGGCCGCTCCGGCCTGCCGCACCTTCTGGCCACCGCCGCCCGCCAGTCCGACCGCTATCCGCTGCAGATCCTGGTAGGCGCCGAAAGCCTCCTCCGCCAGGTCATCGTCGAGCACTACATCGCCAAAAGCCGCCTCCTCTGCGGCGCCAATACCTCGGGCTTCACGGTGGGCGAGGCCGGAGCCGCGATCCTCGTCGCCCGCACCGGCACGATCGACGGGCCCGAGCTTGCCCTCACCGGCATGGGCACCGGCGTCGAGCCCGGCCGCGACGGCGGCTCACGCGAACAGGCGGTGACTGGCGAAGGCCTGACCCGCGCCATCCGTTCCGCACTGGCCGTGACGGGGATTCCGTTCTATGATTTCCCCGCATTGATTGGTGATCTGAACGGCGAGCATTTCAAGTTCAAGGAGCAGATGATGGCATTGATGCGCCTGGACCGAGTACCCCCCGAAGGCCGCTCCCGCCGTCCGCGCGGCTATACCGAGCACTGGAACCTGATCGAGTATGCAGGCGAGATCGGCGCCGCCCTGATGCCCACCCAGCTTGCCTGGGCCTTCGAGATGGGCCGCGCCGGGCTCCTCCCCCAGAACCGCGCCTTGTGTTTTGCAGGCGAAGACGACGGCCGCCGCGTCTGCGTGACCGCCGAGATGCGGGGGACAGGATGAGCGTCTTCGCCAACGGACTGGAGGTCTCGGGCAAGGCGACCCCCAACAAGACAATCGCCGCAATGCCTGATGTGTGCTTGTCGCCGCCCCCGCCCCCGGCTGGGCCGCTGCCGATTCCGTATCCGAACTTCGGGATGGCATCGGACACCACCGATGGCTGCACCAGCGTCTTCGTCAAGGGCAAGGAGGCGGGGAAGAAGAATGGCTCCAAGTATTCCAAGATCACCGGAGACGAGCCAGCAACGAACAGTTTCGGCGCCGGAGTGGTCAGTCACAAGATAACTGGTCACCTTGAATTTGCGGCCTATTCCTTCGATGTCATCTTGGAGGGCGGCGGTGCGGAGCGGTTTACCGACCTTACAACAACGAACCATTCGAACCCGACCAACGGGGGGCTAAGCATCAGTGTGGCAGCCCTGGACGTCGCGTTGATCAACGTGGACGATCCCTGTGAAGCGCTGAAGGCGGCCAACAACGCAGACTTCAAGGCAGTCGAGGCCTTTGCAAATGACCCGAAGACCGACATTACCGACAAACAACGTGCGGCGCTGAAACGGTTCAACGGCAGCGGTACTATCTCACATGCATTAGTCACCGGAGCTGGTCCAGCAAGCGTTGTCGGCGGCACTTCGAGCGGCCTTGTACGGCGTTTTAGCGATGGATTGGCCGGGCCGGCTGATTCGACAGACGATGACCTGATCGACGGCGATGATGGCAAGAAAAAAATTCCGTCAGCGATCTGTGCCGGAGAGGAACCCTACGAACATCCGCGTGGCGGCTTTCACGCTCATTCAGAGCCTTGCATCCTTGACTCGATCGGCCCGATAACGCCCCGGGCAAAGATGATCATGGCTATCGAATGGCATCAAGCCGGCAATCCCAAGCCGCGTGACGATGCCTGCACGAACTGCCAGAAGGTTCTGGCCCATGCCTGCAAGTGCATGGACATCGAATTGTGCAACGGCAATGGCACTGGAACCCGCAGTGCCTGTCCGCCGAAACCGGAGGCCTCACCCGTATGACCCTGGACTCAATCCGCTTTCTACCCGAGCTCATTCCGCTAACGGATGCCGAAAAGATGGTGTGGCGGGGACCCACTGAACACATCGGGCCCGTCGCGGACTTCACGCCGTTGCAGAAGGAGCTGAGCTACACGACATCGTGCGGGCTCTACCTTCTTTACATCGGCTGCACCGGATTGATGTCGCGGCGCATGGTGCAGGTGATGAACATTAATCTGAACAACGCTCTGAGCGAGCAAATCTTCTGTTACCAATTTGATTGGCGTTACCCCAAGCCCTTCGGCATAACCCTTGCTGATATCGAAGAGAACCCAGACAGGGTCCTTGCGCTGCGGCGGACAGTTCCTTTCTTCTTCTTCGAAGCAATTCGGCGCAGCAACGGCTTCTTCTTGTCTACTTCTCCAGTCGCTGACATTGCCTTTGTGGTCAACTTGACTCGGCACGTCTGTGGGAAGGAGAACGCCATAACGGTGGACGGCTGGATCAAAGGCTTCATCGACCGGCTCGGCGAGATCGCTCCGAACCCGAACCCGACGGCACCGGTCCTGCAAGAGTTTCCGACCCGCGCCGATTGGGAGCGCGAAGCGTTGCGTAATCATGGTACTCCCCTGCCACTGGGTGTTCTTGACCTCCGACAGAGTCTTGCCGGAGCAGACCTTGCTACACTTGCGGCTGAGGATATGCGCAAGGTCGTACCAGCAGACAATCCACTGCTTCAGCCACCCGAGGCACTGGTCGCACAGGGGCTTGCCGAACCGTACTCTGGTCTGCCCTATCAGGTTGGACAGTGAGCCATGCCAATCGTTCCAGATGGCGCACTTGGTCCGCCGCATGCGATCGACTTTGCCTGGGACGAGCCAAACTACCTGAGCCACTTCTATTTTCTTCCAGCTGACACACATGACCGCCTGCTGAGCCTGACAAAGAATGCGAACTTCGCGCTCGCGATAGGTTCGGCCGAGTGGATTCGCGCCCGATTCGCGCCGTTTGATGCGGACCGCCAGATGCGCGACTATCTGGCGGCGGCCTGGGCAGACATGGCACCAGGCTGGCGCTGCGCGTATTTTTTTCCTCCTGACGACGACTGGCGTGGTCCAGTACGCGGTCCGATGGTCGCGGCAATGACGATCCTGAACGATGCTATGTCGGGACGCGGCGACAACCCGGAGCAGGCGGACCGAGCGGTGTGGATGCATAACCTTGCGATGCATGTCGTCAAGCCATCTGTACCTTATACTGCTTGGTGGGAGGCTATGGTGGCCCGACTAGAGCAAACACACAGTTGGACAGTCGAAGGGCCGCCGGTCGTCGACATCTTCGCAGACCGATTTCCGCAAGGCGACTCAGTGTCCCCGGAAGCTCTGATGCAGGACGTAGTGTACGACCCGGCCCAAGCGCTACGGCAACTGGAACGCTTCGTCGAAAGGGAACGCCGCGACGGCAATCCGTTTGTGCTGGACGAAACCGAGATGGGTTGAGCCAGTTTGCTTGCCATTCCCGCACCCGCCCCATACGCCGATTGGCCCGTCAGACCCAATGACGATCCCATCTGCGGATCGCCACCCATCCGTCCGCCGTCAGATGTATACTTGCCGTTCCACACGGCTGATCGACCCTTCGAACCCTTGCTTGTCCACCTTCCGAGGTGGGAAACGCGTGTGCTTGCGGTCGGTCCAGAAGTTAACATAAGGCTAACAGAAGACAGACAAACAACCACTTATCAATAACTTGCAAATCTGGGCACCGTGCCCATTCTCAATTCAACTGAACCGACGCCCCCTGCACCCGGTTCGGACCGTCCGACCGGCTGAGGACCTGGGTCCCCCGGATCGTCACCCTTCCGTCCGCCGTCATCGTGATCGAGGCCTTCCCGCAGCGCAGGGTCACCTCGCGGCGGGCCTCCAGGACCAGCTTCTCGCCGTCCGCCTCGACCTCCGGAGCCAAGGGCTGGATCAGCCCCAGGATCAGCGGCTCGCCCTCCATCATGACCACCGCCGCGTCCCGGCCAATGGAGGAGGGACCGACGGGCACCAGCGACCGGGCAAAGAGGCTGTCGGCGCCGTGGGTCATCGGAAGCATCACCCGCGCGCGGCCGTCGGGGCCGATCTCGGTGATCCGGACCTTCTGGACGCCAGTCAGGCCGGTCAGCAAGGTTCCGTCATGCATCGCGCATCCTCCTATTCAAAGGCATACTCGAACCCGGTGTCCGAGCCGGTGACCGTCACCCGGGTCAGCCCGGCGCCCTCAAGCTTGCGGTTCAGGACCTGACGGGAAAGCTCGGGCAGCAGCGTGTTCGTCAGGATCGCGTCGATCATCCGGCCACCGGATTCGATCTCGATGCAGCGCGCCTTGATCGTCTCCATCACACCCTCGCCCACGACAAGCTCTGCACCATGCCCCGCCTCCAGCCGCCGGGCGATGCCGCGGAGCTTGTGGCCAGCGATCGCTTCGATCATCGCGTCGGACAGCGGGTAGTACGGGATCGTGACCACCCGGCCCAGAAGCGCTGCCGGGAAGACCTTCAGCAGCGGCGCGCGCAAGGATGCGGTCAGCTCCTCCAGATCGGCACCCGACTTGCCGTCCTCGGTCATCGCCATGATCTCTTCCGAACCCACGTTCGAGGTCAGAAGGATCAGCGTGTTCTTGAAGTCGATCCTCCGCCCCTCGCTGTCGTCCATCATCCCCTTGTCGAAGACCTGGAAGAAGATCTCGTGCACGTCCGGATGGGCCTTTTCCACCTCGTCCAGCAGGATCACCGAATAGGGCCGCCGTCGCACCGCTTCGGTCAGGATGCCGCCCTTGCCGTAGCCGACATAGCCGGGCGGCGCGCCTTTCAGGGTCGAGACCGTATGCGCCTCCTGGAACTCGCTCATGTTGATCGAGATGAGGTTCTGCTCGCCACCATAAAGCGTCTCGGCCAGGGCCAGCGCGGTTTCGGTCTTGCCGACGCCGGAGGGCCCGCACAGCATGAAGACGCCGATGGGCTTTTCCGGCGCGCCAAGGCCGGCGTAAGAGGTCTGGATGCGGTTGGCGATCATGCCCATCGCGTGGTCCTGGCCCACGACCCGCCCGGACAGCGTACCCGCCAGCTGCAAGGCGCGTTCGGTCTGGCTGGCGAGCATCCGGCCCATCGGGATGCCGGTCCAGTCCTGGACGATGGCACCCACGGCCAGCCGGTCCACGGCCGGAAGGATCAGCGGCCGTTCGCCCTGCGCCTCGGCCAGGCTGGCCATCCGGGCGCGCAGCGTGGTCAGCATCTCTGCCCGCGCCTCGGGCGTCAGGGCCTCGGGCTCGGCGGTTTCTTCCGACCCCTCGGGCGGTGTGTCGCCCGTAGCGCCGGTATCGTCGACTGGCGAGCCCGCCCCGCGCAGGGTGGCGCGCAGGGAAAGCACCTCCTCGACCAGGGCTTTCTCGGCGTCCCAGCGGGCGGTTGCGGCCTCAAGCTCCTCGGAGGCCTTCGTCAGGGCGGTCTCCACCTCGGCCTTGCGCTCGGTCACCTCGATGCCGATTGCCTCCTCGCGGTCGATGATCCCCTGTTCGACCTCCAATGACGAAAGGCGGCGTTCGATATCCTCGACCTCGGCCGGGGTGGCGTGCTGCGACACGGCCACGCGGGCGCAGGCGGTATCAAGAAGGCTGATCGCCTTGTCCGGCAACTGGCGCGAGGGGATATAGCGGTGCGACAGCGCCACCGCCGCTTCGATCGCCTCGTCCAGAATCTCGACCTTGTGGTGCTTTTCCAGAACCCCCGCCACACCGCGCAGCATCCGCACGGCGGCTTCTTCCGACGGCTCCTCGACCTTCACCACCTGGAAGCGGCGGGTCAGAGCGGGGTCCTTCTCGATGTGTTCCTTGTATTCGGACCACGTGGTCGCCGCGACAGTGCGAAGCTCGCCCCGGGCAAGCGCCGGCTTCAGCAGGTTCGCGGCATCCCCGGTCCCCGCAGCACCCCCGGCGCCGATCAAGGTATGGGCCTCGTCAATGAAAAGGATGATCGGCTTTTCCGACGACTGGACCTCGTCGATAACCTGCTTCAGGCGTTTCTCGAATTCGCCCTTCACCGACGCCCCGGCCTGCATCAGGCCCACGTCCAGCATGTGAAGCTCCACCGCCTTCAACTGTGGCGGCACATCGCCCCGCGCCAGACGCAAGGCAAAGCCTTCGACCACCGCGGTCTTTCCGACCCCGGCCTCACCCGTCAGGATCGGGTTGTTCTGCCGCCGCCGCATCAGGATGTCGATGATCTGGCGGATTTCCGGGTCGCGACCGATCACGGGGTCTATCTTCCCCGCGCGGGCCCGTTCCGTCAGGTTTGTCGCGTATTGGTCAAGCGCAGTCTTGCCTCCCGGCGCCTGCTTGGCTTTGGTCGCCGCTTCGGGTTCGGCCTTTGCGCCTTCAACCGACTCGGCCAGAAGGTCCCCCAGTTGGGTCGCCATCGCCGAGGGGTCGATCTTGTCGAACTCAAGGCTGATCTTGAAGAGCAGCCCCTCCAGCACCGGGACCTTCAGCGCGCCCAGCAGGATGTAGGCAGATCGCACGACATCGTCGCCGAATTCGAGACTGCCGAAGGTCCAGCCATCCTGGATTGCCCGGAAGATGTGGTCGGAAAACTCTTCGACCGACCCGGCCCCGTGCGGCAGGGCGTCGACGGCGCGGGTAATGTCGACGGCCATCCGCGAGGCGTCGACCCCGGCCGAAGCGCACAGGATCTCGAAGTCCGACCGCGCCGAATGGTGCAGCGCTTCGATGAAGTGGACCAGCTCGACATACGGGTTGCCACGCGCCTTGGCCGCCTGCGCCGCCGCTGAAAACGCCTTCAGGCAAAGGGGGTTGAGCTTCCCGACAAGCTCTTTGCGCTTGATCGTCTCGGTACTGCCACGAGGGGCCATAATCCTTGCCCTTTACCGGTTTTGAATATGCTTGCTCATCAGAACGGAAAGACGCAGGCTCGTTCCGCAAGGGCAATCTAACTTGGAATTCTGATCAAGGCGAA
>NZ_JBOFBI010000218.1:0-24795 GCF_051645465.1 Tabrizicola sp.
GCTCGTGCCAGGCGCCTCCCTCCCCCCTCCAGGGGGGAGGGCCGGGGAGGGGGGGCTCCCTTTGCCAAGCCGCGCACCGGCCTTTCATCCGTCCCCCCCACCCTCTCCCTCCCCCACGCGGGGGGAGGGAAGCACTTGGTCCGACCCTTGCCGCAAATCACAGGGGTCGGCGCATGACCCTCTGGACCTCCACCGACGCCGTCAAAGCCACCCGGGGCCGTTTGACCGCTGACTGGGCCGCAACCGGCGTTTCCATCGACACCCGCACGATCCAACCCGGCGACCTCTTCGTAGCGCTGAAAGACGTCCGCGACGGGCATGACTTCGTGGCCCAGGCGCTGGAGAAAGGCGCCGCCGCCGCGCTGGTTTCCCGCATCCCCAAGGGCGTGCCTGACACCGCCCCGCTTCTGATCGTGCCCGATGTCCTGATGGCGTTGGTCGACCTTGGCGCCGCTGCCCGTGCCCGCACCAAGGCCCACGTCGTGGGCATCACCGGATCGGTCGGCAAGACCTCGACCAAGGAGATGCTGCGGGCGATCCTCTCGGGGCAGGGCAAGACCCATGCGGCCGAGGCTTCCTACAACAACCACTGGGGCGTACCGCTGACGCTGGCCCGGATGCCCGCCGACGCAGACTATGCGGTGATCGAGATCGGCATGAACCACCCCGGCGAAATCGCGCCGCTGGCCCGGCTTGCCAGGCTGGACGTGGCCATGGTCACGACCGTCGCCCCCGCACATCTGGAGGCGTTCGACAGCGTCGAAGGCATCGCGCATGAGAAGGCGTCGATCTTCGACGGCCTTTCCCCCGGCGGCACAGCGATCTTCAACGCCGATATCGAGTGGACCCCGCTTCTGGCCGCCAAGGCCAAAGTGGTCGGCGCGCGGGCCGTCGCTTTCGGCCAGTCGCCGAAGGCCGACTACCGGCTGAACGACTGCCGCCCGAACGAGGACTGCACCGTCGCCATGGGGGAACACGCGGGCCAGCCGCTTCTCTTCAAGGTCTCCGCCCCCGGCCGCCACTTCGTCCTGAACGCCCTCGGCGCGCTGGCGGTGGCCGAGGCGCTGGGTGCCGACCCGATGATCGCGGCGCACGACCTTGGCCGCTGGATCCCGCCCGTGGGCCGTGGCCAGCGCGAGCGCATCACTCTCGACATCGTCGAAGAGACGTTCTTCGACCTGATCGACGACGCCTTCAACGCCAACCCCGCCTCGATGGCCGCGGCCCTCGATGTCCTTATCGCCGCCAGGCCCACCGACGGCATCGGCTCGGTCGGCGGCGGCCGCCGCATCGCGATCCTTGGCGACATGCTGGAGCTTGGCCCGACCGAAGGCGCCCTCCACGCGGTCATCGCCAGCCACCCCGGCCTGTCAGCGATCCACCTGATCCATTGCGTCGGCCCGCGGATGAAGGCGCTTCACGCAGCCCTTCCGCGCAGGCAGCGCGGCGAATGGGTGGAAACCGCCGCCGAGCTTGCCCCCCGCACCCGCAGCCTGATCGACGCTGGCGACATCCTCCTCGTCAAAGGCTCCAAAGGCTCGAAAGTCAGCCTGGTCGTTGACGCCCTGCGCAAAATGGGGCAGGGCACGCAGCCGAAAGAAGGGACCGTCTGAATGTTTTACTGGCTGGCCGAGTTTTCCGATGGTGGCGGCATCTTCAACCTCTTCCGCTACATCACCGTCCGGGCCGGTGGAGCTTTCACGACCGCGCTGATCTTCGGCTTCCTCTTCGGGCAGCCCCTGATCAACCTCTTGCGCCGGAAGCAGGGCAAGGGCCAGCCGATCCGCGATGACGGGCCGCAATCGCATCTGGCGAAGGCGGGCACACCGACCATGGGGGGCCTCCTGATCCTCTCGGCCCTTCTGGTCTCGACGCTTCTCTGGGCGCGGCTTGACAATCCTTTCGTCTGGATCGTCATTCTTGTGACGGTGGCCTTCGGGCTGATCGGCTTTGCCGACGACTATGCCAAGGTCACGAAACAGAACACCAAAGGCGTGTCGTCGCGCATTCGCATGGGCCTTGGCCTCTTGATCGCGGCCCTTGCCGCCTATGCCGCGTCGATGTTCCATCCGACCGAGCTTACGAACCAGCTGGCCTTTCCCTTCTTCAAGGACGCGCTTCTGAACATGGGCCTGTTCTTCGTGCCCTTCGGCATGATCGTCATCGTCGGCGCCGCGAATGCGGTGAACCTGACAGACGGGCTGGACGGCCTTGCCATCATGCCGGTCATGATCGCGATCGGCACCCTTGGGATCATCGCCTATGCCGTGGGCCGGGTCGACTTTACCGAATACCTCGACGTCCACTATGTCCCCGGCACGTCAGAGCTTGTGATCTTCGCCTCGGCCCTGTTCGGCGCGGGCCTGGGGTTCCTGTGGTACAACGCCCCCCCGGCGGCCGTCTTCATGGGCGACACCGGGTCGCTGGCGCTTGGCGGGGCCATGGGGGCCATCGCCGTCTGCACCAAGCACGAGATCGTGCTGGCCATCGTCGGCGGCCTCTTCGTGGTCGAGGCACTGAGCGTGATCATCCAGGTGCTTTACTACAAGCGCACGAAGAAGCGGATTTTCCTGATGGCGCCGATCCACCACCATTTCGAGAAGAAGGGCTGGGCCGAGCCGCAGATCGTGATCCGGTTCTGGATCATCAGCTTGATCCTGGCGATGATCGGGCTGGCCACGCTGAAGGTCCGTTAAGCGGCGCCATCCGTACACCGAACACCAGTTGTCCCGGCCTTTGGAGCCTTGGGGGCCGGTTGCTTTTGCCGCCGGTACGACCGCAACCGGCGGGGGAGCAGTTCTCCACCCCCGGGCAGATGGACGCGCGTCGTTTCCTGGATGTGTCGCCAGGTTCGGGCGATCCGCGAATCTGTCGAACGGCGCGGAATTACACAATGCGAGATTGCAACCGTTTGCATCGCCCGCATGCAACCTGTGAGTTAGCAAAGTATCGTGTTGGGAAACAGTTGGTGCGAATTGACACAGTTATGCCATTTCAAGGCAGAATAATCGGCTGATTTCGGGCCATTATCTCGTAGGAGTGGAAACTATCCAATGCGGGGATCACGAAATGCGAACCGGACACAGAATGGGTTTGGGGGCGGCCTTGGGCCTTATCCTTGCGCTGCCGACCGTGGCTTCGGCTCAGGAGGCCTGCACCACCTACACCGTAAAGGAAGGCGACACGCTTGGGTCGATCGCCGAGGCGGCCTATGGGTCGTACAACTACCAGATGATCTTCAACGCCAACCGCGATGCGATTGCGAACAACATCAACAACCTTCCGGTGGGCCTGCAGCTGGTCCTGCCTTGCGAGGATGGTCGACTGACTGCCGACTCCGAGCTGAGCGCGGTGATCGAGGACGAGACCCAGACGTTCGAGCAAACGCGCGACCCCAACCGTCCCTATGCGCCGGCCCTGAAGTTCGTGACCGGGAACGACTGGAAACCCTTCACCGACGAAAGCCTGACCGGTGGCGGCATCTATGTTCAGATGGCGGCAACCGCGATGCGTCGCGCCGGCAACGACCGCGACTACAAGGTGGCCTTTGTCGACGATTGGGATGCCCATATCGAAACGCTGCTCCCGACGAACGCCTTCGATGTTTCGATCGCCTGGTCCAAGCCGGACTGCTCGAAGGTCGACCTTCTGGGAGAGTTCGGGGTCAGGCTTTGCACCGACTTCGATTGGTCGGTGCCGATCTACGAAGTTGCCTATTCCTACACGACGCTGGTCGACAGCCCATATGCCGACGCTCGCGTCTTCTCGGACTATCAGGGGGCCCGGATCTGCCGTCCGGAAGGCTGGCCGCTCAGCAATCTTGAAGTGGAAGGCCTTTCTCCTCCGGTCGTGACCTTCTTTCAGCCTAAAACCCCGATGGAATGCGCCGAGATGCTCCTGGCGGGGGAAGTCGATCTCTACTCGATCGAGATTGAAACCTCGACGGCGAACTTTGAAGCACTGGGTGCGACGGACAAGGTGGTCATCAACCCGGCGATCACTTCGTTCAACACCCATCACTTCGTGACGTCGAAAGGCAATCCGCGCGGCGCCGAGTACATTGCCATGATCGATCGCGGCATCCAGGAGATGCGCGAAACGGGCGAATGGTATGACATCGTGGCGACCGGTCTGGCCGAGTTCAACGCGCCGACGAACTAAGCGGGGCTGGCCGGGCGGACAGGCCCGCCCGGTCGTCCCGGTCAGGCAATGACCTGCGTCTTGCCGGGCAGACCTTCGGGCAGCAAACGACCAGGCGGCAGCGCGATCAACGCGCTGCCGCCTGCATTTGGCGAGAAGATCATCGCCCCTTCGCCCTGCGGGTTGCCCGCGCGATAGAAATGCGTGCTGTGCAGGATCAGGCTGTACTGCAGGGGTTTCAGCATGGCGACCAGCCGCTGCAGTTTTTCGCGGTCATGGACCTCAATGTACAGCGTTGGTTTGTGTGTTCCAAGCGTCCGGCGCGCGCCGAGGAAAACGCGGTCTTCAAACCCCTCGGTATCGACCTTGATGAAGTCGCAGCGCTGAAGGTTCAGGCCGTCGACCGTGATCAGGGGGACCGTGTCGCTTTGCACTGCGATCTGGGGTTCGGTGGTGACCTCGGTCGCACCGGCGTTATGCCGTGACGTGGGGCTTAGAAGCGGGACAGCGCAGGTGCCCGCCGTATCCCCGACTGCCGCCCGCAGACACTGCACCGTTGTCAGCTGGTTCGCCGTCACGTTCGCGCAGAGAAGCTGGAAGCAATAGCGCTGCGGCTCGACCGCCGTGACCGCGCCATCCGGCCCGACAGTCCGGGCCAGCGCCAGCGTGTGGAACCCGATGTTTGCGCCGAGGTCGAGCACATGATCTCCGGCCCGGACGAGGGAAAGGATGCTGTCGACCTCATCCCCCGCAAACTCGCCGTAAAGCCGTAGCGAGCGGCCGATGACCGTGTCGCCCTGCAGCGTGTACATCTTTCCGAACCGGGTTTCTGCAACCGGAAAAACCGGCATTGCTCCAGGGCTTTCCACGACGCGCAGGGCCTTTCAGAGGGGGCTCGGACCTTCGTGAAGGTCCCGGATGCCGATGCTGATGCGGTGATACAGCGCTGGCGGCCTGCCGCAAACAGGAACGTGCTTCTTTCGCCACGACCGAAGCCCGCGCCCGGCCGCGGTCAAGTTGCTTAACGACCCATGAATGACCTGGCAAGTGCTTGGAATCGCTTGCAGAGAGGGTGTGTCCCACCGTGGGACATCGCAGCCCCTTCCCCTTTGCGCTCCAGTCCCCTATCCCTGTCTCGGGGCAGCGATGGGGGGCACCATGATCCCGGTGAAGGGCTACAAGGGCCAGAAGGTCGCCGTTCTGGGCCTCGGGCGGTCAGGGCTTGCGACAGCGGCGGCGCTGCGGGCCGGGGAGGCAGAGCCGCTCCTCTGGGACGACAGCCCCGAAGCGCGGGCAAAGGCGGAAGGTGAGGGGTTCGTCCTGACCGACCTCACCCGAAACGCGGCCCTTGAGGGCGTGGCCTGCCTCGTCACCTCGCCCGGCATCCCGCATCTTTACCCCGCGCCGAACCCGATCATCGCCCGCGCGCTGGAGCTTGGGGTTCCCGTCGACAACGACATTGGCCTTTTCTTCCAAAGCGCCGCCGGGGACGAGTGGGCCGAAATGGAGACCCCGCCGAAGGTGGTGGCGGTGACGGGTTCGAACGGGAAGTCGACGACCACCGCCCTGATCCACCACATCCTTGAGGTCGCGGGGCGACCGACCCAGATGGCGGGGAACATCGGGAAGGGGGTCCTGTCCATCGATCCGCCGGTGGACGGCGAGGTCGTGGTGCTGGAGCTCTCGTCCTACCAGACCGAGCTTGCCCGCGCCCTGACCCCGGACGTGGCGGTCTTCACCAACCTTTCGCCCGATCACCTGGACCGGCACGGCGGGATGGGCGGGTACTTCGCGGCGAAGGCTCGGCTCTTCGCGATGGGTGGACCGGATCGGGCGGTTGTCGGGGTGGATGAGGTCGAGGGGCGGTTCCTGGCGGGGCAACTGGCGCAGGGCGCGGGGGATGATCGGGTGATCCGGGTGTCCTCGGGCCAGAAGCTGGAAGGGTTCGGCTGGGCGGTCTTCGCCCGGAAGGGGTTTCTCTCGGAATGGCGGAAGGGCAAGCAGATCGCCTCGATCGACCTGCGCGAGGTGAAGGGCCTGCCCGGCGCCCACAACCACCAGAACGCCTGCGCGGCCTATGCCGCCTGCCGGTCCCTGGGGCTGGCGCCAAAGCTGATCGAGGGCGCGCTGCAGTCGTTCGCAGGCCTGCCGCACCGGAGCCAGCTGGTGGGCGAGAAGGACGGGGTGCGGTTCGTCAATGACTCGAAGGCCACGAATGTGGACAGCGCGGCCAAGGCCTTGCAGGCCTTTCCAAAGATCCGCTGGATTGCGGGGGGCCTCGGCAAGGAGGGCGGGATTGCGGGGCTGAAGCCGTTCCTCGGGTCTGTAGTGAAGGCCTATCTGATCGGCCACTCCGCGCGGGAGTTCGCGTTGCAGATCGGCGAGGTGCCGCACGAGATTTGCGAGACGATGGAACGGGCGGTAGCGCGGGCGGGTGAGGAGGCGGAGGCGGGCGAGGTGGTGTTGCTGGCCCCGGCGGCGGCGAGCTTTGACCAATATCCGAACTTCGAGAAACGGGGCGAGGACTTTACGGCGCGGGTCAAGGCGCTGATCGGCTGAAGTCGCGCTCTGGTGCGGCGGTTTTCAAATTGAGCGGCTTCGCCGCGAAGACCTTTTGTCTCGCCTCTGAGCCTGCGGCTCAACCGGCTCGGGCGAAGGGCGCGCCGCGCGGGAGTATTTGGCAAGGAGCAAATGCGCTTGCTCATTCTGAAATACTCCGGGGAGCTCGAGGGGCAGCGCCCCTCGTCAGCCGAGGAGGAGGGCGCAAGCCCCGACGACGAGAGGAAAGACTTGCGGCGAAAGCCGCTCAACTTAGATCCCGCCGTCGATGCCTCAAACCTTCAGAAGTTTACCCGCTTCTGAGGCAGAAGCCTCGGCCCTGTCGAGAAAGCGCTGCAGGAGGGCGCCGCGGGCAAAGTCGGGGTCGGCCGGGCCCTCGCCCCGGATCGCGGCGATGAAGCGCTGGTAGTTTGTGGGGACGGCGGGGCAGTCCACTTCGCGCCAGGTTCCGGTCTGGATGTCTGCCCCAAGGCAGGCCCGAAGCCGGCTGACGGCGTTTTCGAACTTCACCTCAAGGCCACCGGTCTGGCCGTAAAGGCCGAGGCTCAGGTCATTGAGGTGGCCGGTTGCGAAGCGGGTTGCCGTGACCGTGCCAAGCGCGCCGTTCGACAGACGGACCTGCATCGTTGCGCTGTCGTTGGCGTCGAGGGTGTATTCGCCGATCTTGCCGCCCGGCGCCTTGTCGAAGGTTTGGAGGAGGCACGAGACCTCGGTCGCATCCATCCCGGCGATGAAGGTGGCGAAGTCGAGGATGTGGATGCCCACGTCGCCCAGCACGCCCTTGGAGCCGTGGGCGGTGGAAAGCCGCCAGAGCCACTGCGTTTCCTTGTCCCAGTGGCCCCAGGCGGGTTGGGTGAGCCAGCTTTGCAGGTAGGAGGCCTCGAAATGCCGGATCGTGCCGATGGCGCCTTCGCGGACCATCTGGGCGGCCTTCTGCAGCGCGGGGACGAGGCGGTAGGTGAGGTTGACCATGTTGACGACGCCCGCTTTCGCGGCGGCGGTAGCCATCTCCTCGGCGTCCCTCGCGTTGGTGGCCAGGGGCTTTTCGCACAGGACATGCTTGCCCGCGGCCAGGAACGGCATGGTCGTGGCGTGGTGGGCGGCGTCGGGCGTTACGTTCGTGACCGCGTCGAACTCACCCCAGGCCAGCGCCTCTTGCGCGGACGCAAAGCCGTGCGGGATGGAGTGGGTCTTCAGGAACGTGGCGAGCTGTTCGGGGCGGGTATCGATCCCGGCCACGACGGTCACACCGGGGATGGCCGAGAAGCCTTCGGCATGGTTCTTCGCCATGCCGCCGGTGCCGAGGATGAGAAGGCGAACGGGTTTCATCAGCGGAGGCCTTTCTCACCGTCATGGTGCAGGCGGGGGCCGCGTTCGACGATGGGTTCCAGTGTCTTGCCGACGGGACGGTTCGGGGCATCGGTGGGATCGGTGATCCGCGCCTCGGGGTTGTGGGCCCAGCGGACGGCGTTCGCGATGACCTTCTGGACGAGGGGCTGGTGGTAGGTCGGGTAGGTTTCATGCCCCGGGCGGAAGTAGAAGATGTTGCCAGCACCACGGCGATAGGTGAGGCCGGAGCGGAAGACCTCACCGCCCTGGAACCAGCTTACGAAGACGGTCTCCAAGGGTTCCGGCACGCCGAAGGGCTCGCCGTACATCTCTTCGTATTCGATCTCGAAATGATCGGGGATGCCCTTGGCGATCGGGTGCTGGCGGCTGGTCACCCAGAGGCGTTCGCGTTCGCCGGCTTCGCGCCAGGAGAGGTTGCAGGGTGCGCCCATAAGGCGCTTGAAGGGTTTAGAGAAATGGGCGGAGTGGAGGAAGATCACGCCCATGCCGGCCCAGACGGCCTCGGCCACGCGTTCGACGATCTCGTCTTTCACGTCGCCATGGGCGGCGTGGCCCCACCAGATCAGCACGTCGGTTTCCGCCAGCTTCGCCGGGGTCATCCCATGGTCTTTGTCCTGCAGAGTGACGGTGGTCGCTTTTATGCCGTCTTCGCGGTTCAGGGCTTCGGCGATGGTGCCGTGCATGGTCTTGGGGTAGACCTCGGCCACCACCTTGTTCTTCTGCTCGTGCACATTTTCACCCCACACGGTGACGCGGATGGTCATGGGTCGTCTCCTTCATGCTTGGGCGCGCGCCGAATGGGGGGCAGGCACGCGCAGGTATTGGCTTTTAGCGCATCGGTTTCCCGTCGGCGTCGAAGCGGTGCAGGTTTTCGGCCTGGGGGGTGAGCGAGACTTTCGCGCCCACCGCGAAGGCGGCCTTGCCAGGGCGGCGGACGATGACGGGTTCATCGCTGCCGATCTCGACGAAGACGAAGTGGTCGGAGCCGAGGTCTTCGACGTGAAGGATCTCGCCCGACCAGGGGCCGGTTTCGGTGATGTCGATATGCTCTGACCGGGCTCCAAGGGTGGTGCAGTTGTGGGCCTCGGCGAACTTGCCGGTCAGGAAGTTCATCTTCGGGCTGCCGATGAAGCCCGCGACGAAGATCGAGTTCGGGTGTTCGTAAAGTTCGGCAGGGGAACCCACCTGCTCCAGCTTGCCGTCGCGAAGGACGGCGATGCGGTCGGCGAGGGTCATCGCCTCGACCTGGTCGTGGGTCACGTAGATCATCGTGACGTTCGACATGGAGTGGTGGAGCTTGGCGATCTCCAGACGGGTCTGGACACGAAGCGCCGCGTCGAGGTTCGAGAGCGGCGCGTCAAGCAGGAACACCCGCGGGTCACGCACGATGGCCCGGCCGATCGCGACGCGCTGCCGCTGGCCGCCGGAGAGCTGCTTTGGCAGGCGGCCGAGAAGGTGGTCGATCTGGAGAAGCTTCGCCGCCGCCTCGACCCGTTTGCGGATCTCCTCAGGGCTGGTTTTGTCCAGCTTCATTCCGAAGGCCATGTTGTCATAGACGTTCATGTGCGGGTAAAGCGCGTAGCTTTGGAACACCATGGCGATGCCGCGCTTGGAGGGGATCAGGTTGTTCACCCGTTCCCCGTCAAAGGTCATGTCGCCGGTGGTGATCTCTTCCAGCCCCGATATCAGGCGCAGAAGCGTGGACTTGCCGCAGCCCGAAGGCCCGACGAAGACCATGAACTCGCCCTTCTCGATGCTCAGGTCGATGCCCTTGATCACCTGGACGGCGCCGTAGGACTTGGTGACGTTTTTCAGTTCGATCTTTGCCATGATGTCAGCCCTTCACGCCGCCCGCGGTGAGACCCGCGACGATTTTGCGTTGGAAGATGAGAACGAGGATGACCAGCGGAACGGTCACGATGACGGAAGCAGCCATGATCGGCCCCCAGGGGATTTCCTGCTGGCTTGCGCCGGACAGAAGGGCGATGGCCACCGGCGTCGTGCGCGTGGTCTCGGACGAGGTGAAGGTCAGCGCGAAGAGAAACTCGTTCCACGCGCCGATGAAGGCGAGAAGGCCGGTCGTCACCAGGGCGGGCCAGAGAAGCGGCAGGAAGACCTTGGTGATGATGATCCAGGGGGTGGCACCATCGACGATGGCGGCTTCCTCGATTTCCACTGGAAGGTCGCGCATGAAGGTGGTCAGCACCCAGACCGTGAAGGGCAGGGTGAAGATCGTGTAGCTAAGGATCATCGCCCAGGGGGTGTTGAAGATGCCGAGGAAGCGGATGAGCTCGAAGAGGCCCGCAAGCACGGCGATCTGCGGGAACATCGAGACGGCGAGGATCAGCATCAGAAGAAGCCCCCGCCCCCGGAACCGGACCCGGGCCAGCGCGTAGCTGGCGGTGACCGCCAGAAAGAGGGCGAAGGCGACTGTCAGCGAGGCGATGAAGATCGAGTTCAGGATCGAGCGGGGGAAGTTCCGGCCACCCAGGACGGATTCGTAGTTGGCCCACGAGAAGCTTGCCGGCCAGTAGTTGATCTGGAAGATCTCGCTTCCCGTCGCGAAGGATGTGACGATCGCGTAGTAGAACGGGAAGACCGAGAAGACGACGATCACCACGACAAGCGCGTAGAAGCCGATGTTTGCAAGAAGCTTTTGCGCGGTCATTTCTGGCCCTCCCCGGAAAGGTCGACCTTGCCGAGCCAGATATAGGCAGCGACGAAGACGGCCAGGATCGCGAAGAGAAGCGTCGATTGCGCGGCCCCATAGGCGAACTTGTCGAAGTCGATCATGTTCTCGCGGCTGATCACCGACATGGTCTTGGTGGCGGCCGAGTTCGGGGTCAGCACGTAGACGAGGTCGAAGATCCGCAGCGCATCAAGCATGCGGAAGATGATCGCGACCATAAGCGCGGGGCGGATCAGCGGCAGTGTGATCTTGAAGAACACCTTGACCGGGTTCACCCCGTCGATCTTTGCGGCCTCGTAGATATCGCGGGGCACCATCTGCAGGCCCGCGAGGATCAGAAGCGCCATGAAGGGCGTGGTCTTCCAGATGTCGACGATCAGGACGGCCTGCATCGCCGTGTCGGTCGAAGCGGTCCAGGCGATCTTCTGGCTGATGAGGCCAAGGTTCAGCATGATGTCGTTCAGGATCCCGAACTGGTCGTTCAGCATCCAGGCCCACATCTTGGCCGACACGATGGTCGGGATGGCCCAGGGGATCAGGATCGCGGCGCGCACAAGGCCGCGGCCCTTGAATTCGGCGTTCAGGACGAGGGCGACGATGAGGCCCAGGACTGTCTCGAAGAAGACCGAGACGAAGGCGAAGCGCACCGTGTTCCAGACCGCGTTCCACCAGGCCGGATCGACCAGAGTGCCCCGCCAGACCCAGCGGCCGCTTTCAAGGATGCGCAGCGAGAGGTAGTTGTCGAAGCCGATGAACTGTCCGCCGTAAAGGTTGGAAAGCGTGGTGTCGGTCAGCGAGAACCAGATCGTGCGCAGAAGCGGCCAGGCGGCCACGCAGAACAGTGCCGTCAGCATGGGCGCGATGAACCAGAATGCCGCGCGCTGACGTTGCTGCGAGAGGCTGAGCCCCCCGTCATTCGTTGCCATGATACCCTCCCCTGTCGGGCTCCCCTCCGAGCCCGGTTAGAAAGGGCGGGCGGCGTTTCGGCCGCCCGCCGCTGGGGTCAAGTCAGGTCCGGGAGGACTTACCAGCCCGACCCCTTGATGTCGGTCAATTCGACCTCAAGCAGCTCCAGGTTCTCGGCGGCCGAGCCGTTGCCCGACAGCGTGTTGTGCACGGCAGACCAGAACTTGGCGGACACTTCGTTGTACTTGCCCTTGGTCGGCGCCGACGGGCGCGGAACGGCCTGCAGGAACACGTCCTTCCAGCGCGGGATGATCGGCTGGGCAGCGGCGATGTCCGGATCGTCATAAAGCGCGACGATGGTCGGCAGGTTGGTCTCGTTGATCGCGCGCTGCTTCTGGGCTTCCGGGCCGGCAAGGTAGAGCGCGAGCGAGATCGCGGCTTCCTGCTTGGTCGAATACTTCGAAACTGCCACGTTCCAGCCGCCAAGCGTTGCAGCCGAGGTGTCGTTGCCACCGCCGGTCGGCAGCGGAGCCACGTCGAAGAGACCCTTCACAGCCGAGTCGTCGCCGTTGCCAAGACCGTAGGCATAGGGCCAGTTGCGCATGAAGACGGCATTGCCGGTCTGCCAGACGCCGCGGGCTTCTTCTTCCTGATAGGCCAGAACGCCCTCGGGGCTGATCGTGCCGACCCAGCCTTTGACCGTTTCAAGCGCCATCGCCGCCTTTTCGTTGTTGATCGAGATCGTGCCATCGGGCTCGACGATCTGCCCGCCGCCGAAGGACTTCACCCACTCCAGCGCGTTGCAGGTCAGGCCTTCATAGGCGTTGCCCTGCCAGACGAAGCCCCAGATGTCGGCCTTGCCTTCAGCGCGTTCCTTGTCCTGGATCATCTGCGCGGTGGCGGTCAGCTCTTCCCAGGTCGTGGGAACTGTGGCGCCATGCTTTTCCAGCAGGTCCTTGCGGTAGTAAAGCGCCGGTGCGTCGGTGAAGATCGGCAGGGCGACGAGCTTGCCGTTCACGGTCTGCGATTCGATGATCGAGGGGAAGTGGGTTGGGGCGAGGTCCTTTGCGGCCTCGGTCAGGTCGACGAAGTGGTCCGCAAGCTGCGGGGCCCAGATCACGTCGGTCTGGTAAAGGTCGATGTCGGCAGCGCCAGCGGCAAGCCACAGACGGTACTGGCCGAACTGGTCGGTGGTCGAAGCGGGCATCGGCACCAGTGTCACGGTGTTGCCGGTGGCTTCTTCCCATGGCGCGACCAGCGCGTCGAAGTTCTCGACGGCCTTGCCGACGGCGCCCGAGACGTAGAAGAGCTCTTCCGCCATGACAGGCGCGCCGAACACGGCGAGCATGGCTGCGGTAGCGGTCGCGCGGAGTGCGCGGCCTTTCATGATCATCATTGGTTTTCCTCCCTAAGGCCGCCGCTGTGGCGTGCCGTCTGTCGTTGCAAAACGTCCGTCTTTCGGGGGCACTACAACCAGCCGGAATCCGAAACGTTTCGGAAAAGATAGAATCCAAAGCGCTTTCGGTCAACGATTCGATAAGGCCTGCCGCGGTCAGATTGCGGCCGCCGAGTTCCGCTCGATGAAGGTGTAGCTGCCGATCCGTTGCAGGCTTTCCAGCGGTTTTCCTTCGATTGCCCCGGCCAGACAGTCGGCCAGAGGCTCCCAGCTGTCGCTGAGCGGCGACTTGGTCACAGTGAGCGCGGGGAAAAAGGCCGAAGCGCGCAGTGCGGGAAGCTGGTCGTCGTGGGCAACGACCGAGACGTCGCCGGGGACCGAAAGGCCAAGCGCTGCAAGCGCCTGATAGGCGCCCTGGGCCAGGCGGACATTGCTGCACACAATGGCAGTCGGACGCGGCGCGTCGCCGGTGAACAGGCGCACGGTGCTGGTCAGGCCGTTCGCTTCGTCCATTTCGGTGTTGAGATGTAGATGTGGCAAAGCTGAAAGACCCGCCTCGGTCAGCGCCCGGGTGTAGCCGCGGTGCCGGCGTGTCACGTAGCTGCGACCGGCGATGCCGTTGAGGAAGGCGATCCGTTTGTGGCCTCGAGCGATGAGATGAGAGGTCAGATCGTAGGCAAGTCTATCATTTTCAATATCAAAATACGCATAGTCGTGACTTGATGTGCTGCGTCCATGGGCGACAAAGGGAATTCCGGCGCGGAGAAGGAACTCGATCCGCGGATCATGATCCAGCGGGCTTAGCAGAACGAAGCCGTCCAGCAGCGCTTTGCCCACAAGCTTCTGGTAGACCGGAAGCAGCGGTTCCTTCTCGGCCATGATGTGCAGGACGAACTGCATCCCGCGCCCCGAGAACTGCGCCGAAAGCCCGGCCACAACTTCCAGGAAAAGCCGATCCTGGCTGAGATTGCGGTACTGCGGCATCACAAGACCGACCATGCCCGACCGGCCCGAGACAAGCTTTCGCGCCGAGACATTGGGGTGATAGTTCATCTGCCGCGCCGTGTCCTTGACCCGGAGGCGCGTTTCTTCGTTCACGTCGGAATGATCGTTCAGGGCACGGCTGACCTGAGTGATCGACAGGTCAAGCGCCCGCGCGATGTCCTTCAAGGTTGCCATGACTCAAACCCCTTTGGAACGTATCCGAAACATTTCGGAAGAGAAAATCAACGGGAATCTTCGCGAGGGCGCTTGCTTGCCAGAGGCGGCCCCCCGATGCTGGACCGATGGCACATGATCCTGTCACCCTGCGGCTTCGGCTTCTGTTCGGCGACCGGCTGGTCTTCGGACCGGGCAAGGGTGAGCTTCTGGCGCAGATCGCCGAGACAGGCTCGATTGCGGCGGCGGGGCGCGCGATGGGGATGAGCTACAAGCGCGCCTGGGCCTTGGTCGAAGAGATGAATGCGGCTTTCCGCGCGCCACTCGTCACCTCGGCCAGGGGTGGGGCCGGGGGTGGAGGTGCCGCGCTGACCGAGGACGGGCACGTGGTGCTGGGGGCCTATCGGGCGATGCTTCGCGCGACCGAAGCGGCGGCGAGGCCGGAGATCGATCGGATCGCGGCGCTGCTGCGGGATATGTCCGGCGGGAAATAACGCTTGCCCCCGACCGCGCGGGTTGCGATATGTCTGGGCGAACATAAGGGATCCCGATGCTGTTTCGCACTTTGCTGTCGTCCGCGCTGTTGGTCTTTCCGGCTGAGGCCGGAGAGGTCACGGTCTTTGCGGCCGCTAGCCTGAAGACGGCGCTCGACCAGATCGCGGCAGAATGGCAGGCCACGACGGGGCATCGCGTGGTGCTGTCTTACGGGGGCAGCTCGGCGCTTGCCCGGCAGATCGAAGCCGGCGCGCCCGCGGATATCTTCCTGTCCGCGGCCGAGGAATGGATGGATGTGCTGGAGGAGGACGGGCTGATCCAGCCCGAAAGCCGCCGCGATCTTCTGGGCAATCAGTTGATCCTGGTGGCGCATGGCAAGGTAGCACCACAGGCGATAGACGAAGGGCTGGACCTTCCAGGGCTTCTGGGTGGGGGGCGGCTTTCGATGGCGCTGATCGATGCCGTACCTGCCGGTCAATACGGCAAGGAAGCGCTGGAGTCTCTGGGGCTTTGGGACAGCGTAAAGGACAGCGTGGCGCAGTCGGACAATGTGCGGGCGGCCCTGAAGCTGGTCGAACTTGGCGAGGCGTCGGTCGGGATCGTCTATGCGTCGGACGCGGTGGCCGCTGAAGGCGTGACGGTGGTCGGGACTTTCCCGGAAGAGAGCCACCGGCCGATCACCTATCCCGCCGCGCTGACCTTGGAGGGGAGCGAGCCCGAGGCGGCAGCGTTCCTCGATCATCTCGAGACGCCCGAGGCAGAGGCCATCTTCGTGGCGAACGGTTTCCGGCCCCTACCGTGAGCGACTGGTTGCCACCCGAGGCGTGGACGGCGCTCCTCTTGTCGCTTCGGGTGTCGCTGGTCGCGACGATTGCCAGCCTGCCTTTGGGCATACTCGTGGCCTATGCGCTCGCCCGCTGGCGGTTTCCGGGGCACGGGGCGCTGAACGGTCTTGTCCATCTGCCGCTGATCCTGCCGCCGGTGGTGACCGGGTATCTGCTTCTCCTCGCGTTCGGGAGACAGGGCTGGATTGGTGCAGCACTTTGGGACTGGTTCGGTTTCACCTTCGCGTTCCGCTGGACCGGGGCGGCGCTGGCAGCGGCTGTCATGGCCTTTCCGCTGATGGTTCGGGCGATCCGGCTTGCGATCGAGGCGGTGGACCCGAAGCTTGAAGAGGCGGCATCGACGCTCGGGGCCTCGCGGTCTGTGGTCTTCCTGACGGTCACGCTGCCCTTGATCCTGCCAGGGATCATCGCGGGTGCGGTTCTGGCCTTCGCCAAGGCGATGGGTGAGTTCGGCGCGACCATCACTTTCGTGGCAAACATCCCCGGCGAGACGCAGACTCTGCCGACGGCGATCTACAGCTTCCTGCAGGTGCCGGATGGCGATGCCGCCGCGCTGCGGCTGGTTCTGATCGCGGTCGCGGTGGCGATGCTGGCGCTGGCGGTGTCCGAATGGCTGTCGCGGCGGGTGGCACACAGGATTGCCGGGCGATGACGCTGGCGATCCGCATCAGCCACGGCTTTCCCGACTTTCGGCTGGAGGTCGATCTGGACTTGCCGGGCGGGCTGACCTGCCTTTTCGGGCGGTCGGGGTCGGGGAAGACGACCATCGTCAATGCCGTTGCGGGGCTTCTGCGACCCGACCGGGCCGAGATACTGCTGGACGGGAGGGCCTTGCACGGCCTTCCGCCGCACAAGCGGGACGTTGGATATGTCTTTCAGGATGCACGGCTATTTCCGCATCTGACGGTGGCCGAGAACCTGACTTACGCCGCGCGCATCCGCCGCCGCCCGGCCAAGGGAATGGACCGGATCGTGGGGCTTCTGGGGATCGGATCGCTGCTCGCCCGCCGCCCGGCGACGCTGTCGGGTGGG
The DNA here is from genome assembly GCF_051645465.1 of Tabrizicola sp. Taxonomy (GTDB): domain Bacteria; phylum Pseudomonadota; class Alphaproteobacteria; order Rhodobacterales; family Rhodobacteraceae; genus Tabrizicola. The sequence goes on from NZ_JBOFBI010000218.1 coordinate 16,571, forward strand.
GAACGCCAGCGGGTTGCCATCGGGCGGGCATTGCTGGCTGAGCCGCGGCTTTTGTTGATGGACGAACCGCTCGCCGCGCTGGATGAGGCGCGGAAAGCGGAAATCCTGCCCTATATCGAGGCGCTGCGGGATCAGCTGGGCATGCCGATCCTGTATGTCAGCCATTCCCTGCCCGAGGTCGCACGGCTGGCGACCACAATCGCGGTGATCGAGGCTGGGCGGGTGGCGGCATTCGGGCCTGCGGCGGATATCCTTTCTGACCCGGCAACCGCGCCACATCTTGGCCTTCGTGACGCAGGTGCGGTGCTGCAGGCCAGGATCGCGGCACATGAGGAGGACGGGCTGACGCGGCTTGAAACGGCAGCGGGGCCGCTCTGGCTGCCGCGGATTGCCGGAGACCCAGGGCGTCCGGTGCGGGTAAGGATCGCGGCCCAGGATGTGATCCTGTCGCGGGCGCGTCCTGAAGGATTGTCGGCGCTGAACATCCTGCCCGCGGTGGTGTCGGCGCTGCACGAGGGGCAGGGGCCGGGCGTGCTCGTGCGGCTTGATCTGGGGGGCGAGTTCCTGTTGGCCCGACTCACCCGTCGCTCGGCCCAGAATCTTTCGCTGGCTCCGGGCCTCGAGGTGCATGCGGTCCTGAAATCTGTCGCCGTGGCGCAGGCCGATGTCGGCGGCACGTCTCCCGTCGCCTGAGCCGACCGCCCGATTCGCCGCATGGCCTTTGCTCGGACCGGCTTTTCGGCACGGGAGTGCCGGGCGATCGGTCAATAGAGCTCTGCATATTCACCTTAGGTTGTATGTATGCATTGCTTCGTTGACAGGCCCACCCGCTGCGGGAGTAAGCTTCAGCCCGCAGGGGGCGTTTCCTACGAATGACAAAGGTCTGTTACATATGGTCTGCTAGTCAGGCTGGGGAGCGTATCCGCATGAACCAGAACACCCGGGGACAGCCCGCGCCTACACTTTCACAACACCAGGGAGACCAAACGTGAAAAACTCCACCTCCGCCTTCAGCCGCCGTCGGTTCCTGCAAGGGTCCGCCGCCGGTGCGGGCATCCTCGCCGCTCCGGCGATCATCTCGTCCAAGGCGCTTGCCTCGTCTGGCGAGGTTAACTTCACCGGCTGGGCGGGCTATCCGTCGCTGGCCGAGAAGGTGTTCCCGGCCTTCACGGCCGCGACCGGCATCACCGTGAACTTCAAGGAACTGCCCGACCAGGACACGATGTTCGCCGAAGGCAAGGTCGCCCTGGAAGCCGGCGGGATCGACGTGATCGAGCCGACCATCGACCGCGTCGGCGCCTGGGATTCGAACGGCCTTCTGGGCGCCTTCGACGAAGCCAAACTGACGATGGACAACTACCTGCCCGGCCTCGCCGACGGTGCAGCGGGTGAGCGTTCGCGTCCGGGCGGCATGCTGAAGTACGTGCCCTCGGTCTGGGGCACCGAATCGCTTGTGGTCAACACCGCCGACGCGAAAGTGTCGACCCCGCCGTCGCTTGGCGATCTCTTCAACGCTGAAAACCCCGCCGTGCTGCGTCCGCACTCGGCGCTGGCGGCAATGGGCCGCTGGCTTGATGCGCAGGGCAAGCTGCCGCGTCCGTGGATGGACGGCTACACCGACATGGCCGCGATGACCGAGCTTTGGGACATCGCCCTTGCGGAAGCCACCAAGATGAAGGGCAACGTGGTCCAGTGGTGGTCGGGCGAGAACGAAGCCAACGCGGGCTTCACGGCCAACGGCGCGACCATCGGCCTTTGCTGGGATTCGACCGGCTTCAACCTGCGGAACGACGGCTACGCCTACCTGGCCCCGGCCGAAGGCGCATTCGCCTGGCACCAGGGCTTCGTCCTGATGAAGAACGCCGTCAACGTCGACCAGGCACATGAGTTCGTGAAGTGGGTCTCGGGCGCCGAAGGTGCTGCGCTTTGGGCCACGGCCTTCTCGGCCAACCCGGTCGGCAAGGGTGCTTCCGAGATGATGGATCCGGAAGTCTCCAAGTACTATTCCGCCACGTTCAACGACGAGGCGCTTTCGAAGCTGTGGTGGTGGCCCGACCAGTCGGCCGACTTCCTGGCCAAGCGCGCCGAATACGCAGACAAGTACAAGGCGGCCTGAGTGGCGCCCTGATCTTAGGCACGCCGGGCCCGAAAAGGCTCGGCGTGCTGCATTTTGCGCCGACGTTCCCGGCTGGACCGACCCTCCGGCGCAATCTGGCGATACCAATTGAACGGCCGGCACCGGCCTTCTAGCCTGCAATAAAAAGACTGCACATCTCAGGGGGACCACGCGCCATGAGCGCCGGAATTGATCTGGAAAACGTCTGCTGCGACTTCGGTACCTTCCGCGCGGTAGACAATGCCACCGTGTCCATCAAACCGGGCGAGTTCTTCTCGTTCCTCGGTCCCTCGGGCTGCGGGAAGACGACGATCCTGCGCATGGTCTCGGGCTTCATCGAGCCTACGCAGGGCACGATCCGGATCGGCGGCAAGGATGTGAAGGGGACGCGGCCGAACCAGCGGCCAACTGCGCTGATCTTCCAGAACCTGGCACTTTTTCCCTTGATGCCGATCTGGGAGAACATCAGCTTCGGCCTGGAAGTGCGCGGGGTCGACAAGGCCACGCGCCGCAAGAAGGCCGACGAGCTTCTGAAGCTTGTCGACCTGCCGGGGGCGGCGGACAAGATGGTCAGCCAGCTTTCCGGCGGGCAGAAGCAGCGGGTGGCGATTGCCCGCGCCCTGGCGGTCGAGCCGCAGGTGATGCTGCTGGACGAGCCGCTGTCGGCCCTGGACCTGAAGCTTCGCCAGCACATGCGGGCTGAACTCCGTGCGATCCAGAAGCGGACGGGCGTGACTTTCATCTACATCACCCACGACCAGGGCGAGGCTTTGGCGATGTCGGACCGGGTGGGCGTCATGTCCCAGGGCCGCATCCAGCAGATCGCCGATCCCAGGGAAATCTACAACAATCCGGTGAACGGCTTTGTCGCGAGCTTTGTTGGCGAAAACAACATCTTCCAAGGCGAAGTTCAGAACGTTTCTCAAAACTTTGCAAGCTTCGCAACCCCGCATGGGACGTTCCGTGCAAGGCTGGGTGACATCGGCAGCGACAAGAAAGCCAAGCTTTACGTCCGCCCCGAACACACCGTGATTTCCGCGACGACCGGGGCCGAAAACGCCATCGCGGTCACTGTCGGCGACGTTTCATTTGAAGGCAACTTCATAGCCGTCCACGCCACCAGCGACAGCGGCGCGGCCCTGATGTCCGAGATCAGGAACGACGGTTCCGCCACCGTGCCGGAAAAGGGCGCCAAGGTCTTCATGTCCTTCGATGCCGCCCGCGCCTCGATCCTGCCCGATGCGAATGTGAGGGCTTGAGATGCAGGACCTCTTCCGCCGCTACGGCCCGGGCCTGACGCTCATCATGTGCCTGCTGGTGGCCTTCTGGCTGGTGATGCTGGTGATCGTGCCGAACATCACGCTTTTCGAGCAAAGCTTCCGCCCCTACCTGCCAGTGACCGAAATCGGCGGGCCGCGCGATACCTACAGCGTCAACAACTACCTGAAGGTTTTCGACGGCAACGTCGAACGCAGCCTGCTTGGCTTCACTTTTCAGATTCCCGTGCATGTGCTGACGTTCTGGCTCACGATCTTCTATTCGATGGTCGTGACGGTCATGTGCTTTCTTCTGGCCTATCCCCTGGCCTACTACATGGCCAAGATCGTCAACCCGAAGTCGCTGCCGACGCTGATCCTGCTTCTCTTCATCCCGCTCTGGGTCAGCGAGGTCCTGCGCGCCTTTGCCTGGTGGATCATCCTGGCCTTCAAGGGCCCGCTGAACGCGCTGCTTCTGGGCATCGGCGCGATCGAAGACCCGATCCGCTGGACCAATATGGGATATACCGGCGTCGTGATCGGGCTGATCTATACCTATGTCCTCTTTATGCTGTTCCCGATCTACAACGCGATCCAGTCCCTGGACACGAACCAGATCGAGGCTGCGGAAGACCTGGGCGCGCCGTGGTGGAAGATCCACTTGCGGATCGTCCTGCCGCATTCCAAGCCCGGCATCGCCAGCGGATCGGTCATGGTCTTCATGCTCTCGGCAGGTTCGCTTCTCGTGCCCTCAATTCTTGGCTCCACCACCTCGCAATGGTTCACCCAGACCATCGACCAGTGGTTCAAGGACGCGCTCGACTGGAACACCGCCAGCGCCTACGCCTTCCTGCTTCTCCTTCTGTGCACCGTCTTCGTCTCTGTGGCGATGTGGGCCTTCCGGGTGAAGCTTTCGGACATCGCGAAGTAGGAGGGGGCCATGCATTCATTCCGCCAGAACCTCGCGCATCTCTACATGGTGCTGTTCCTGATCTTCCTCCTCGCGCCGCTTGTCGTGATGTCGGGGGCAGCCTTCAACGACAGCAAACTGCCCTCGATCGTGCCGTGGAAAGCCTGGACCACGAAATGGTTCGGCGAGATGATTGCGGACGAAAGGATGATGTGGGCTTTCGTCAACACGCTCTGGGTCGCGGCTGCGGTGGCACTGATCTCGATCATCGTCGGCACGGCAAGCGCGATCCTCGTCAACTCGATCTCGGGCCGGGTGCGGACCGTGCTTTACGGGATGATGATCTCCACCATCCTGATCCCTGGCGTCGTCATCGGCATCTCGACGATGATCCTCTGGACGAAGATGGGCAATGCGCTTGGGACCGAGTTCTTTCTCTTCAACCCCGGCCTGCATCTCAGCGTGCTGGGGCAGGTAAGCTACATCGCCGCGATGGTGATGCTGCTGGTCCTCGCCCGGCTGCAGTCTTTCGATGCAGGGCTGGAAGAGGCGGCGCTGGACCTTGGGGCCAGCCATTCGCAGGTGATGCGCCGGATCCTTCTGCCGCATCTTTACCCGGCCATCGGGGCGGGTGCGGCGGTCGCGTTCTTCCAGTCGATCGAGAACTTCAACGTCACCCAGTTCACCCGTGGCGCGGCTGACACGCTGACGGTCTACGTCTTCTCGAAGGTCCGCGCGGGGATCACGCCGACGATCAACGCGCTCGCGTTCCTGCTGATCTGCGTGACGCTGGTTCTGGCCGTGATCTACGAGATCAACCGCCGCCGCAGGGCCCAGATCGAGGCGGCACGCCAGGCCGAGGCACGGCGGGCGGAAGAGGCGATGCTGCTTTAGCGGCCTGCTCGTCGATGACTTCGTCACTCCTCGCGGGAACTTGCGAGGAGGAGACGAAGTCGAACGAGGAGCGGTCAGAGGCCTGCGTGAAGCGTCTCGCAGAGGGGCGAGGCCGGGTCCTCCAGCCCCTCAATGACATCGAAATGATGCTTGCCTGAAGCGGCCGTCCAAGGGCAAGCCCACTCTTCGGCCAGGGTTCTGGCCTGCCACAGAAATGCCGGGCGCTCTTCGGCCCCAACCCAGACATGGGCCGTCACCCCGTCGCGAAGCTTCTGCCGGGCCGGGCTTTCCGCCGCCGCCTCCCCGGCATCGATCCGGAGCGTGGCGTTCATTTCGGTCGCCATCAGCGGCCCAAGCTCGGCCAGGGGCGAGATCGGCACCACCCTCTTCACCGGAACCGCGATGTCGGCGCAGCCCATCCGGGCCGCAAGGTGGCCCCCTGCGGAGTGTCCGGTTGCCACCATCGGACCTTGCACCCTTGTCCCCATGAACCAGGCGGCGCGGGCGATCTCGGCGGTCATCTCGGCGATCCGGGCCATCGGGGCAAGCGTGTAGCCGGGCATCGCAACCGCGAACCCGCGCGCAAGCGGACCGGCTGCAAGATGTGACCAATGGGACTTGGAAAAGAGGTGCCAGTAGCCGCCGTGAACGAAGATTACGACCCCCCGCGGGGTGCCTTCGGGCAGGAAGAGATCGAGCTTCTGGCGGGGCGCCGGACCGTAGACCAGGTCAAGCTCGGCCCGCCGGCCAATGGCCTTGCGGAAGGCCGCCGCCTTTTCGGTCCAGCGGGCGGGATAGTCGGCACCGCCCGCAATGAAAGCGCCGTTCGCGTACTCGCGGTCGGGATCAGGCCAGCGGTAGGCTGGGATCATGGTCTGCGGCCGGCCAGATGCGTCGGGCAATGCTCGCCCGTGTCAAGGACCGGCACCATCCGCTCCCAGACGGCGATGTTGTGGTCGACGAAGTCCTGCCCGACGATCGCTGCCGCTTTCGCGCCAAGCTCGCCCTTCATCCGGTCGATTTCGCGCCGGGCTTCGTCGCGGTACCAGGCATTGCGCGACGCGATGCGGATATCGGTGAAGCCCTGCCGTGCCATCGCCGCGCCGTAGCGTGCGGGCGTCGCCATGCCGAAGTCCAGCCCCTCGGCGGCGATGTAGGCAGCCATTTCGGGCGAGACCTCCTCGGTTCCGATCAACCAGTCCGACGCCAGGAACCAGCCGCCGGGCTTCAGCACGCGGGCGACCTCGGCCATCAGCGCGGCCTTGTCGGGGATATGGACGATCGAATCCTTCGAGAAGACGACGTCGAAGGTGCCGGGGGGAAACGGCAGGGGGCCGGGCGCGACCTTCACAAGGCCGATCCGGTCGGTCAGCCCTTTCGCCGCCACCAGCTCGCGGGCACGGGTAAGCACGCTGTCCTCGACGTCGATCCCGGTGACGTAACCAGCGCCGTGGGCGGTGACGAGCGCGACGTCGATCCCGCCCGCGCCACAGCCGATGTCGAGAACCGCCTTGCCGGTCAGGTCATGCCCTTCGAGGACGCGCGCCACCTCGGCCGGGCCACCGGGAGAGAGAAACCCCTCGCCCCAGACGGCTTCGAGCATGGCGATCAGGCGGGGGGGATAGTGTTCTTCGCTCACGTCGGTGCTCCGATCTGCCTGGGACGGACAGGTGCCAAGAGTGTCCTGTGCGGCCTTGTTTCTGCAACGCTTTTTTCGAGCGTTCTTTGCTTTGACTTGGACAGGGAAAAGCGGTGGAGTTGCGGGGCGCGCGCTCTGCAATGGGGCGAGCGCAGGCAAATGCTGACAGAGAAGGCACGACATGACCAAACCGATTGTGATCCTTGGGATTTTCGTGGCCGACACCGCCTACCGCGCCGACCGGATGCCGAAGATGGGCGAGACGATCCTGGGCCGAACCTTTGCGCTGGGGCCGGGGGGCAAGGGATCGAACCAGTCAGTTGCGGCTGCGATGGCGGGCGGAACGACGCATATCATCACCCGGCTTGGGAAGGACGACTTTGCCGCGATTGCCCGGTCCACCTGGGGCAAGGCGGGTGTGCTGCCCGAGGTGACCGAGGACGCCGAAAGCTACACCGGGGCCGCGTTCATCTTCCTGGAGGAGGCGACGGGGAACAACGCGATCATCGTCTCGCCGGGTGCTGCGGCGCGGATCACGCCGGGGGACCTTGATGCGCGGGCCGATCTGATCCGGGGGGCCTCGATCTTTGTCACGCAGCTGGAACAGCCGATCCCGGCCGCGCGGCGGGGGTTGGAGATTGCAAGGGCCGCGGGGGTGCGGACGATCCTGAACCCCGCGCCGGCAGCGGAACTGGACGACGCGTTTCTTTCGCTTTGTGATTTCGCGACGCCCAATGAAAGCGAGGCCGAGACGCTGACCGGGCTGCCGGTGACCAGCGTGGCCGAGGCAGAGAAGGCCGCCGATGCGCTTCTGGCCCGAGGCGTGGGGGCGGTGGTGGTTACGCTTGGCGGGAACGGCGCGCTTTATCGCGACCGGACGAAGGTGGTGCATGTGCCGGTGATCAGCGCGGGGCCGGTTGTCGAGACGACCGGCGCCGGCGATGCCTTCAACGGTGGTTTTGCAGTCGCGCTGAGCGAGGGCCGCGATGTCGTCGATGCGGTGCGCTTTGGTTGCGCGACGGCAGGGATTTCCGTCACGCGGCCCGGTACGGCACCGTCCATGCCGTCGCGCGCCGAGATTGATGCGCTTCTGGTACGCGGCTAAGTCTGTCATCTATCTGTTACATAATCGTCGCAGAGGCTTCACCCGGTCGTCCTAAAGCGGCATGATGCGGCAGCTTGGAGCGCGCGGATGGATGATAGTCGGTCAGTCGGTCAAGGGGTTGGGTCGCAGACAGCCAAGATCACGGCGCGAGGGGTTCAGGTCTATTACGGAACGAACCACGCGCTGAAGGATGTCGATGTCGACATTCTTGACCGGGCGGTGACGGCGTTCATCGGGCCATCGGGCTGCGGCAAGTCGACGTTTCTGCGCTGTCTCAACCGGATGAACGACACCGTCGCCTCGGC
>NZ_JBOFBI010000219.1:0-8593 GCF_051645465.1 Tabrizicola sp.
TCCACAAATAGCTGCCAAGGATCGAGAAAAACCGTGCGGTCAAGATTGGCCGCACGGTTTGGCATTCATCTGGATCGCCCTTACTGCGTCGCAAAGCAATAGAACAACCCATCCCCACCCGTGCCTTGCAACCCGGCCAGATGACAGCCCTTCGACGGATGCGCAGCGTTCCACGAAGTCGGATCGGTCCCGCCGCCCGTGCGGTCAAAATGGCCGACCATGGTCGAGCCGTCTTCGGCGGCACTGGTCCAGTCTTCGCAGGTGCCGCCTGACACCACGCCCGTCGCATCCGACCCAGTCAGGATGTCGTGCCGGTTCGGCTCGTCCCCGCGGCCGTTTACGATCTCGCCTTTTTCATTCAGTGCGGTCTCCTTGGAAATGTTGTTTTCCGCCGAATGGAGGTTCTCCACATCGGTCGCGACCACCACGCCCTTGGCGTTGACCCAAGGGCCCGTGCCGATCCGGTCGCGCGCGTTCTGGGTCGTGGTCGAAAGGTATGCCGCCCAGGTCTTCCCCGTGACGCCCGCCGCTTCAGCCAAGGCCGCACAATGGGCGTCAGCCCCTTCGAGACCGCCCAGATTGGCCCCATCACCGAGGCCCTCACTCGTGATGAAAAAGCTCATCGTCGGATCTTGCGCTGTGGCTGCGCAGGGAAGGGCTACAAGAACCAGAACGCAGGCGGTTTTCGGATTGAGGAACATTGTCGTCTCCTGATTTGGTTTGACTATGGGGTTTCGTCAGTGCTCGCCGCACGACCCGTCAGCATCCGGGTCAGGGTCGCGTCCTTGTCGACGACATGGTGTTTCAGCGCCGCCGCGACATGGATGGCGATCACTACCGCAAGACCGATGCCGACGAATTCGTGGATCTGCCCGGCAAGTCCGGCAATACCCGGATTTTCGGCCTGAGCAGGGATTTCGAACAACCCGAAAACATCGATCGCCCTGCCTCGGAAAACGGATGCGACGATACCCGACACGGGCATGATGATGATGCTGGCAAGTAGTGCCCAATGCACAGCCTTCGACGCGGTTTCCTGCCACGATGGCATCTCGGATGCGGGCGGCGGGAAGCCACGGAACAGCCGCAACCCGACCCGCCAGACGCCAAAGATCAGAACCAGCACGCCGATAGCCTTGTGAAGATCGATCAGCGGGCCGCGAGTTTCTCGCGGCAGACCGCCAAAGCCCAGGTACAACCCGAACGCCACCATACCGATCATGGCAACAGCCATGATCCAGTGATTGATCCGCGAGGTCAGGTCATAGGTTTGCTGGTTGCTCATGATGGTTCCTTTCCTAAAGATCAGCGACGCCCGGAGCATGATCCGGGCGCAGCGGTCGATGAAGGTCAATTCGGCGGCGGCAGCAGCACCGCACGCAGCGCCTCTTCTGTGACGCCAAGGGCAGCGGCAGCTTTGGCCAGATCGGCATTGCGCCCGCCCGCGTCATCAAGGGCCCGCATCAGCTCTTCCGCCGTTACGCCCAGCGTTTCGGCAACTTTGTCGAAGCCGGGGGGCATCCGGCGGCCAGCTGGTCCGGGGCCACCGTGCCCCGGACCAGCCCCACCGCCGCCATTCACGGACCCCAGACCCATGGCGGCGGTTGTCGAAAAGTTATCCTCGGCCTGAACACCGGTCAGGCAAGGCGGCAGGTTCGGAAACTCTGCCGTCGCGTGGTAGTGATATTCGCCCTCTGGGTGGGCGGCTGTCGGCCCCGTATGACCATTGCAGGTGTCAAGGTCAGTCGGGACGGCACCGTCAACTTCCGCGCTGCCAAACATCGGGAACCCGTCGAAGGCATAGCCAAACTGCGCACTGGCCGATTGCGCCAGCCCGCATTCGGCATCCAGCCCCGATGCGCCAAACACCGTTTGCATATCGGTCGAAGTGCCGTGCCAGTGGTACCACCCACCCGGATCGATATGCCCGCCGCAGGTATCCAGCGCAGGCATGTGGCCGGTTTCCAGAACCGAAGGCGCATCGGCAAAGATCGGCACGCCATCGAGCGCGATACCAACCTTGGCGACGGTGCCGAGGTCGGTCGGCGCATCTGCCACAACCGGGGTCGTCGGGATGAGCATTGTCATCTCGACCGCCTCGTCCGCCGTCGCCATCAGGCAGGTGTTGTCCTGCGCCGGAGGCGTGCCGCCGCCCGGATCGGTGATGTAGATGTTCCCCGCCTCGTCATAGAAGGTATAGCCGAGGCCGTTCAGCATCTCGAAAAAGGCCCGGTTCAACCGGTAGACGCCGGGATTCTCGCCGTCCCAGTCCCAGATCCCGCCCGTCTCGTCCAAGGTCGTCGGGCAGAAGGGGCCTATCTCCAGGTTGTCGGGCAGGTATTTCACCACAAACTTCGCACATTGCGCGGCCTCTCCGGTGGTCAGGGTGCAGTCCACCATTTCGGGGGGCGTGACCAGCGCGTCCTGGCTGAACAGCGACGTATCCACCTCGGCGCTTGCTGGCGTTGCGCTCAGATGCAGGGCAGCGACAAGGCGCAAGAAGCCTGTCAAATTGCTCATGGCGGTCTCCTATCTACGCTTGGCAAAGGACGGATCCGGCGTGCCTGAAAAGCACCCCATGACCCAAGGATAGGTATCGGTGACGTAGTAGCCGTACTGGCCGTCAACAGTCATTCCGTTGCATTCGTCCAGATCGCCCGCGCCGGTGAATTCGTAGTCGTCGACGTACATCCCGTCGTAGGCACCGCCCGGATCGGTGTCCGACTTGGCGGGACGTTCGCCCGCGCGCAGGACATACCCTGACACGACCTTTCGGACCTCGCCGCTTTCGTCCTTGAAGTAGCTGCCATAGATCGGAAACCCGTCAGCCGCGAAGCCAATCACGGGTGAGCCGTCCTCGCCTGGTTCGCTGTCGAACAGCGCCATCGGATTGCCGTGATAGTGGTAAAGCCCGTCCGGCTGGGTATGCGCGTTGTGCGCGTCCGTCCCGAAACTCGCCCCCGGCCCCAGCGGGTCCAGCAGCCATGGGTCGGTCGCCCTGCAGCCGATCATCACGTTGCCGTGCTCGTCGGTGCGCCCCCCGTCCGGCCGGTAGCAGCCCGCCGACAGAAGGTCGAGCACGACCCCGTTCAGCATCACGGCATTGTAGCTGCCGTGCGACAAGGCCGTCGGCTTGGCTGCGATCTCGGGCTTCCGCGGGATGGTCAAGGCTTGCGCGAACTCTTCGACCGGTCGCGCAAAGCGCGCCGTTTCGTCGTTGAAGTCGTGGTTGGGAACGTTGTTGGAGGTCAGGGTGCAGCTGCCGTCATCGGCGGTAATCGCGACAGCGCCGCTGAAAGGTTCCTGTTCCTGAATATCCGTGACACTGGATGTGTAGGTGGTCGCGTAATCCGCACAGTCAGCGGAGCGACTGGTCAGGATCGCATTGGTGATGTCCCGGGCGCCCGCAGCGTCGGTTGCCGTGCCATCGGACTTCGTCTGCGCAAGAACGATGCCTCCGATCAACGCGGGACTGACCACAACCAGCGACGAAGCAACAAGGACAGCGAAAGGTCTCAAACGGCCAGGCTTCAAGGTACTTATCCTTCTCTGAATTCAGACCAAGACGGTCAGGGCGGCAGCCGCAGAGAGGCGGCGGCTGGCCAGTAAGCTACCTTTTGGATATCGTCCCAATATGGAGGCACCATGGAGCGGAACCCGCACCGGCTTGATCTGGCTGAGAGCTTTGGAATGATCGCCATGCGCCCGGCAGGCATGGAAAAACTGCCCACCGGCGACCACCACCCAGGCAAAGCGCCCCACCCGTCGCTTCATGCTGGCTGCACAATGTCGCTCCATTCCACCTGAATGAGAAGAATCACGATCAACCTGACGACCCGCATATTCCTCGCGATCTCGGCCACAGCGCTCATGGTCGTCGCGGTCATGGCGATCATGGTTGCGATCAGCATGCGCGACGGTTTTTCGCGCTATCTGCTGCAGGGCGAAATCAACCGCTTTGACGACCTGGTCCTAGCGCTGACCGACCTTCACACCGCAGACCCGGCGGGTTGGGAGCAGTTCCAGAACGACCCCAAGCGATGGAAAGCCTTTGTCGGCGACAACTTCCGCCCGGTCGGATCACGCAGGCTGCAAGAGCAACCTGCCGAAGGGCAGCCGCCCCGCCCACCGCGAAGGGGCGATCCGCTCCAGGTCTCCGCCCGGCTGTCGCTCCTCGACGCGAACGGCGGCGTGATCATCGCAGGGGCGGACCAGGGCGAGGCGTCGATCCAGCGACCGATTTATGCAAGCGACGGACAGACCGTTATCGGCTCGCTTGGCCTCGCAACCCCGCAGGAGGCGGTCGAAGGCATCGATGCCTTCTATATCCGCAGTCAGTACATGAGCTTGCTGCTGGCCTCTCTCCTGGCATTTGGCATTTCGGCCACCATCGCCCTGATCTTTGCCCGAGGCCTTCTTGCCCCGATCAAGGCGTTGGAAGCGGGCGCCCGCACGCTGTCGAGCGGCAAGTATTCGGTGCGAATCCCGAACACCCGCAGCGATGAACTCGGCGGGCTGATCGGTCATTACAACGTGCTGGCGCAAAGCCTGGAAGAGGCCGAAGCGGCGGAACGCCAGTGGATTTCCAACACCTCGCACGAACTGCAGACACCACTCGCGATCCTCCGCGCCGAGATCGAGGCCCTGCAGGACGGCGTGCGCCAGCCCGACGCCCGCACCCTGGCCGAAATGCACGGCGCGGTGATGCGCCTGTCGCAGCTGGTCCACGACGTCAAAATCCTCTCCTTCTCGCGCGAAGGGCGGATCCTAGCCTCGCTCGCACCCGGCGACCTGGCCGAAATCGCCCGGGATGCGGCAGACAGCATGGCGGTTCGGGCGGCGCAGGCGAACCTCTCGCTGACGTGCAAGTTCGACCAACCGCTGATCGCGCCCTGCGATGCGGGCCGGATCAGGCAGGTACTCGACAACATCCTGGAGAACTCCCTGCGCTATACCACTTCGCCGGGCGAGATCGTGATCACCGGCGAAAGGCGCGATGGCTTCGTCACCCTGACAATCGATGACACCGCCCCCGCACCCCCGCCCGACAGCCTGCCGCATCTCTTCGAACGCTTCTACCGGGCGGAAAAGTCGCGCTCGCGCGCTGATGGCGGCTCGGGCCTCGGCCTGTCCATCTGCGAAGCGATCATACGCGCGCATGGCGGCACGATCACCGCCACCGCCTCACCTATGGGCGGCCTGCGCGTGACGTTCAGCCTGCCCGAAAAAGGGCCATCCGAATGAGCAAGCGCATCCTGATCCTTGAGGATGAACCGGCCCTTGCCCGCGTCATTCAGGACTATCTGATCCGCGACGGCTTTACCGCAGAGGTCTACCACGACGGCACCGACGCGGTCGCAACGATCCTTGACACCCGCCCGGACCTCGTGGTGCTCGACCTGATGCTGCCCGGCAAGGATGGCCTGACGATCTGCCGCGAGGTTCGCGCCGCCACCAACCTGCCGATCATCTTCGAAACCGCGCGGGTGGAAGAGATCGACCGCCTCCTCGGCTTGGAGCTCGGGGCCGACGATTACATCTGCAAACCCTTTTCGCCCCGCGAACTGGTCGCCCGTGTCAAGGCCGTGCTGCGTCGCACCGATCCGAAGGCCGAAGACGGCGCACCTCCGAGGCTGATCATGGATGATGCGACCTGGATCGCCTCCATCAAGGGCGTCTCGCTGGACCTCACGCGGCGCGAGTTCCAGATACTGCACGTGATGTTCAACCGGCCCGGCCGCGTCTTTTCGCGCGCGCAACTCCTCGACCTTGCCCTGCCGGACGACGCCGCCGTCATCGACAGGACCATCGACAGCCACATCAAGAACATCCGCGCTAAGGTGAAAGCCGTCTGCGCGGATTGGGACCCGATCCGGTCGGTCTACGGCGTGGGATATGCTTTTGAGCTGTGAGCGCCAGATTGACCCGAAACCGGTTGGTTTGGCCTACATCTCGACGCTCTCTTAAATCTCAAGCGCATCTTCAAGCTCAATCCCGAGGTAACGTACGGTGCTATCCATCTTGGTGTGGCCAAGCAGAAGCTGGACGGCTCGCAGGTTGCCAGTCTTTGAGGTGCGCCCGGATTTGTCGACGCTTTGCCGCCTGACTTTGAGGCCAGGAGGCCGAGATGGGGACGAGCAACTACAGCGACGAGTTCAAGCGGGATGCAGTGCGTCAGGTCACGGTGCGAGGGTATCCGGTTCGGGAGGTTTCCCGGCGTTTGGGCGTAAGCTCGCACTCTTTGTACAAATGGCTGCGGCTGTTCGCGGAGCCGTTGGCGAAGTCGAACAGTATTGACCAAGAGGCCGAGAGCCGACGCCTGAAGCGAAAGCTGGCTCGGGTGACCGAGGAGCCGGATATCCCAGATCCCCGAACTTCGTCAACCGACCGATCCGCGCACTGACCGGCGTTTCGTTGCGGTCGACCGACAGCTCGGCTAAACGGGACCAGCGGAGCGCATCATCGCGGCGCAGGAAGGTCTCACTGACGTACCGACCCTTGCGGCGGACCTGCACGCGCCACGGGCCGGACGGAAGCCATGCGATGGTCGGCATTTCGTGTGCAATCCGTGTGCAGTGAGGCGTCGTAGCGTGGCGAGAAGGGGCGAAGTCGGGGATGGGAACGGCGGGCGGGCAAGCGGGCTAACGATTTGAGACTACAGAAAAAATGAAAGAACATCAATCACATAGACTGTCCATTGCACCCATGATGGACTGGACCGACCGTCACTGCCGGGTCTTCCACCGCCAGATGACTCGCCGGTCCATGCTGTATACGGAAATGGTCACGGCCGCCGCCATCGTCCATGGCCCGAAATCGCGCCTTCTGGACTATTCGCCGCAAGAACACCCCGTTGCGCTGCAACTTGGCGGGTCCGATCCGGCAGAACTCGCCACGGCCGTCCGCATCGCCCGCCCCTGGGGCCACGATGAGGTGAACCTCAATTGCGGCTGTCCGTCCGACCGGGTGCAATCCGGTTGCTTCGGCGCCGTCCTGATGGAGCGGCCCGAACTGGTTGCCGATTGCGTCCGGGCCATGATCGCCGAAACCGACGTCCCGCTGACTGTCAAATGCCGGATCGGCGTCGACGATCAGGACCCCGAAAGCATCCTTCCCCGCTTCATCGAAACCATCGCCGGGGCAGGGGTCCGCCACGTCATCATCCACGCCCGCAAGGCCTGGCTCCAGGGCCTTTCGCCCAAGGAAAATCGCGAGATTCCGCCGCTCGACCATGATCTGGTGATCCGGATGAAGCACCGTTTCCCCGAGCTCATAATCTCCATCAATGGCGGCATCACCAGTCTCGACCAGGCGAAGCACTTCCTCGAGCAGGGCCTCGACGGCGTGATGCTTGGCCGCGCCGCCTATCACGACCCCGCCTCGGTCCTGATCGGAGCCGATGCGCTCTGGGGCGACAGCTTCGCCCCGGACGCTTTCGAGGTCATCGATGCGATGCGTCCCTATATCGCCGACCACCTCGGCAACGGGGGCCGACTCCACCAGATCACGCGCCATATGCTCGGCCTCTTCACCGGCCGCCCCGGCGCGCGCGGCTGGCGCCGGGTGCTCTCCGAAAACGCCAGCCGGGATGGGGCAGGGCTCGAAGTCCTCGACCGTGCGCTGGCCGAGCTTCAGGCCTCGGCCGCCGCCTGACGCGGGATCAGCCAGGACAGCGCCAGCGCCAGGAAGCCGCAGACCGCAATCGCACCTTGCATCGGTACGACCGTGCCATCCAGGAACGGCCCCGCAGCCGCGACCAGAACCCCCGCCGCAACCATCTGCATCGTGCCCCCCAGCGACGAGGCAAGCCCCGCGTTCGAGCCATGATCCTCCAGCGCCTGCACCTGGGCGGTGGGCAGGATCACCCCCAGGAACACGTTGCCGATGAACAACGCCGCCATGGTCACCGGCAGGGTCGCAAGGCCTGCAAGGCCAAGCCCGAAGCCCGCGAAGGTGGAAACGGCAAATCCCGTGGTCGCAAGATAGATCATCCGCAGCGTGCCCAGCCGCTGCGCGAGGTTGCTCGAAAACTGCGACGCCGCGAAAAACCCGATCGCATTGACCGCAAACGCCAACGAGAACTGCGTTGTGGTCAGGCCGAACTGCCCCGTATAGACGAACGACGCACTGGCGATGAAGACGAAGAAGCTGGCAAACGCAAAGCCTGCGAGGAAGGTCATCACCATGAACGGGCGGTCCATAAGCAGCGACGCAATGCCCGCACGCATCGTGGCTGCATCGAACTTCTGCCGGTTCGCATCGGTCAGGGTTTCGGGCAGTGCGTAGTGGATCAGAACGAAGCTCAAGGCCGCCGCGACCAGCAGTGCCCAGAAGATCAGCCGCCATGACCCGAACGCCAGCAATGCCGACCCCGACAATGGCGCCAGCAGGGGCGATACGGCGATCACGATCATGATCGTCGACATCATCCGCGTGGCCGAATGCCCGGTCGCAAGGTCGCGGATGACCGCGCGCAGGACGACCATGTTGGCCGCCCCGCCAAATCCCTGGATCAGCCGCCCAAGGATCAGAAGCTCGATGTTCGGGGCCAGCGCGCAAAGCACTGTTCCGCCGATGAAAAGCGCCAGGCCTG